>CAYUWM010000005.1:19107-44215 GCA_964448395.1 uncultured Dehalococcoidales bacterium | reverse complement strand
CCTGCCGCGACCGGAACCGGCTGGCGCTACAGTCAGACCTGCTGAGTGCCTGGGCCTTAGGTATAGAGAATGTGCTGTGTCTCACCGGCGACCATCCTATCCTCGGAGATCATACTGAAGCCAAGCCCGTCTATGACCTCGATTCTGTACAGTTGCTCAAGGCAGCCAGCACGCTGAACCAGGGCCACGACCTTGCGGGCCACGACCTGGAAAGCAAGCCAGACTTTTTCCTGGGCGCGGTGGTTACACCGGCTTCGGATCCAGTAGAACCGCAGATCATCAAAATGAAGAAGAAGATCGAAGCTGGAGCCATGTTCTTCCAGACCCAGGCCATTTACGAGCCGGATAAATTCGAGAGCTTCATGAATCAGGTACAGAGCTTCAAAGTACCGGTTATAGCCGGGATTGTGGTTCTCAAGGGTGCCGCCATGGCTAAATTCATGAATGCAAACGTGGCTGGAATCAGCGTACCTGATAGTATCATTAAAGAGATGGAAGAGACAAACAAAGAAGACCGCAAGAAGAAGGCGGTGGAGATCACCACGCGTATCATCAAACAGGTTCAGCCATTCTGCCAGGGAGTTCATATCATGCCGCTGGGATGGGATGATCTCGTGCCAGAGATTATCAGCCAGGCAGGACTTGGCTAGGGAGTAAGAGCTTTACTTAAGGTAGGGTAGTGCTAGCGGGGCAGGTCTTTATACAAAAGATCCTAAAGGCAGGTAATTACAAGGACTCTGTTGCTGCAATAAAGACGGTATTGGGGGGCCAAGGGCTGGCTATATCCAAGTGGAAATTCCTACAGCAGCGACTGTTCTGAACCCTTAGCTCTACGATTGGCCACGCACCCCGTCAGAGGCAAAGCGCCTCGATTGTTTTGCCAAATAAACCCACCAGCTTTAAAGACCCACAAAATATGCCCGGCAGTGGCTATAATATCTTAGGTATTTAAGAAAGCTTGGAGCAGGGAAGCTATCTGGCCTTCTAGTGATCGCAGTGGGGGAAAGGGTTAGGTACTACTTCTCTGTTGATCCATCGGCTTCCTCGGCCAGCCGCAACCTCCTGGCTAGCGAGGCGACGCCTTCCCTGGTGCAGAACTCCCGATCATCACCGTCAACGAACACCCCTGCATGATGGATCTCTATAATCTTGAGGTGTGTCCTTACTGTTCTCTGATCCATCCCCACCTCGGTTGCCAGTTTGGAGACGGGTAAGCAAGCGCAATCGTACTCTTCCACCAAGTCAATCAGCTTGCTCACGATCTTCTGGTGGCGATCGACATAGTCTTTATTATATCTACTTCCCATAGTTCTCTAATATTACCATAGTTTGCTGTTTTTTGCACATTTCGCCTTTTTATTGTTAATACTGCCAAGATTCCGCCCTGCCGGATGCCCGATAGCAACCCCCTATTTCATACTAATAGCTTTCTAAAAAAAAGAAAAAGTCAGACGGCAAATCTTAACCTTTTCCCGAGGGGGGCAACTTACCCTTCCTTTACTTCATCGTACCATTTCTTATGGTGAGACTTGGCGTATTTGGCGGAAACCATCCCACCCCACATCGACCAGAAGATCCCGCGCATCTTGGGATGGACAACTGAAAGGTAAACGTGGAGTATGGTGAAAGGTAGCAATATGGCCATGCCGATGGAATGGAAAGTGCTGGCCCAGAGGAATGCATCCGCGGATATCATCCCTTTGAAGAACCACATCAGCGCTCCGGTTACCACCATCAGCGCCCCGGCTCCCAGTACGGTCAGCCACCAGATCTTCTGTCCGGTATTCATGTGCCCCTGGGGCGGCATCTTTTCTTCTTGACCGAAGAAGTAGTAGTACGGCGCTGCCATCAACCAGCCCAGGTCCTCCTTGCCCCACTTGAAGGCGTCCAGGATCCCCTCCATGGCAGCCTTCGGTTTCATCATGAAATAGGCGATGGCCCATCCGACTACAACCACGGCCGCGATGCGGTGGAGCAAACCGCTCCACCCGCCGACGGCACCGCCCCCGAACTGGGGGACAAACAGAAATAAGCCGGTGATGAACAGCATAACCCATGTCGCTGCGGTCACCCAGTGCAGAACACGAATCTGCTTGGGATAGCGCTCTATCTGCTCCTCATCCGGAGAAGGTGGTGAGCCGAAAAGGCGCTGAGCAATTTGGCCAATCTTCGAACCTAAATTTGCTATCATGCTATCTCTACTCGTGATCACCTTTTATTCTGCTTCGGGCAACGAGGTAATTCATGCCCAACCCCGCTACTACCAGCGCAGCCGCCGCCCAGCCGATGGGCTGGATAACATCCTGCCAGACTGTTGCGGCGATAGGCACCTCGGGATTCTCGGGGAGCCCGTAAACCGACGGTTTATCGTCAAGTACATAGAGCACGTGTAAACCACCCAACTGCTTGTCGCCGTAGACGGCAGCGTTGGGATGATCCGCTTTAATGTTGTTAACCCTGTCGCTGCACTCCTGCAGCAGTTCGCCGCGCTTGCCGAATTTGATCGCGTCGTTGGGACAGGCCTCGGAGCAGGCGGTCTGCTGGCCGGCGGCTACGCGATCGATGCAGAAGGTGCATTTACCCATCACGCTGATGCCGGTCACCTTGTTGCCTGCCAGATGGGGCACCCCGAACGGGCACGCCTCCGCGCAGTAGCCGCAGCCGCTGCACTTGCTGCTGTCATATGCTACGAAGCCCAGGTCATGGTAATAGAGGGCACCGGTGGGGCACACCTCGACGCAGGCGGCATCGGTACAGTGGTTGCACGCATGCTTCCTGAACCTCTCGGCGTCGGGGGTAACCAGTGTTGTCCATGTGTCCTGGGTGAGCTCCGGCGGCTGCTTGGGATCGGGCTTGACTGTATTCGGCAATCCGTTGTACTGTTTGCAGGCGGCGTAGCACCACCAGCAGCCGACACACTTGGAGACATCCACCATCATCGCCATATCAGAGGAATCGGCTGCCGCTCTGGGGCGCTTCCCCAAGCCTGATAATGGATGCAGTAAAAAGAGGCCTGCCGCCCCCGATGAAACCTTGAGGAAATCCCTTCGTTTTAGCTCCATAGTATCTCGATTACTTCGGTATTTGATTGTAAGGCACTATTACATCCCGGTTAGCCTCCAGCTCCTCCGGGCGCACATCTTCCGCGGTCAGGAACAGCTCCGGATGCCCGTGACACGCGTTGCAGTTCTCGTTCTGGGGGGTAGATAGCTGGATGTTGTGCGGCGTGGCGTACTTCCAGGTGGAGACGTTATCGTAACCGGGCATCAGGTTCTCCCCATAGAAGGCGAATATGTCGGGGACCACCGGTACGTGCCGCACTACTACATATTTGTAGGCCCTCTCGGAGTTGTTGAGCGGATTAAGACCTATCTTGAAATCCATCTGTGACGGCTCGGTGGAGAATATGCAATCCCCTTTATCGCTCTGGTCGACATGACAACTGTAGCAGTTCTTGTACTCCACGGAGTGGCATACCTGGCAGGAAAGGTCGTCGATATGCTGCTGGTGCTGGGGGTTGCTGTCGGCCAAGACATCCTGATGGCAGTCGGTACACCGTACCAGATCAGGGTTGCTGTACCTGTCAGAGACCAGCTCGCCGGAGCCGTGGGTCTCATTGCCATGGCACTTCATGCACGACATGCCCTCCGAGGTAGTCTGGTGAACGTCACCCGGTACCCCCTCGTTCCGGCCGAAGTATTCGGCATCGACCCGGGAGCCGTGACATGCGGTGCAGCTCTCTACCGTGGATGGCCTCTCTTTGAAATCGTGCGCCGAGACGAACCCACCGCCCGCCGAGTCGGGACGGCTCACGTGGCACTGGCCGCACGAGGTATGACACGCAGAGCAATGATTGTTTATAGCGGTAAGTAGCCGCTCATCACCCGCACAACCGCATTCCTCACAATCGCAT
Organism: uncultured Dehalococcoidales bacterium; assembly: GCA_964448395.1. Taxonomy (GTDB): domain Bacteria; phylum Chloroflexota; class Dehalococcoidia; order E44-bin15; family E44-bin15; genus CAYUWM01. The sequence continues at coordinate 40,302 of CAYUWM010000005.1, read as the reverse complement.
CCCCGCGCTGCGAGATGAGTATAGAACCCGTTGATGGTGCTATGGAGATTTTTATCGTTCGCATGGGCAATATCGCTGTGGCAGGTATCGCAATTCCCCGCCGAAGGATCGACTACCATCTCGGCGTGGGCGCCATCCTTTTCGTCAGCACTGCTATCCCCGCCGTGGCAGACGATGCAGCCGACCTTGCCGTGGACGCCCTCCATGAAGTCGGCATCCTCCAAGAAGACCTTTTCCCATGCCTCCAACGGAGGCACAGCGCCACCTCAGCCTTCGCCTTCGGATTCGGCTGGCTCCTCCTCTTCCTCAACCACATCGGCCACCTGCTCCAGAAGCTCTATATCGCTGTGGCAGTCTACACAGGAGCTGGTCACCGTCTCGCCGGGGGCCGAGGTAGCTATGTCTTCGCTACAGAAGATGGCCACTACAACTATTACGGCTACGAAAATCAATATGGCGACTGGAATAACTAACCGTTTCACACTTGCCTCAATCTAGCCATATGAATAAACTTACATTTCACCGGTGCAAGAGCCAATCTGGCCCTTGCACCGGATTTCTTCTAATCTGTAACTCTCTACCTAGTCGGTTGCCGTTGGATAACCGGTTACAGTTGATGCGTCGAAGCACTTGGTCGCGGTGCTGCTCCAGGAGCAGAATCCGAACTTGAGGCTCTTGGCATCGTAACCCAGCATGTTGAGCACCGCCGTCGCCTGGCCCGCCGTATGGCCGGTGTAACAATACGCTACGATTGTCTTATCGGTGGGGAGCTTGTCCAGGTTATCGGCCAGGCTGCCTATCCCCATGTTGACCGCCCCCGGGACGTGCCCCGCATCATAGTCTGCGCTGGCGCGGAGGTCGATTATGAACGGGGTGGTGTCATCGTCCCCGTCATTGATGAAGCCGTAGAGCTCGCTGTTGGTGATGTACTTGGGACTAACCGATTTCGCCGCCGCCTCCAGTATCGCGGCATCGCCGCTGGCAGCGGTGTTGTCTATATCGGGATAGTCGTAAGTTCCCGTGGCGTCATTGGCCGTGGTCTCGACATCGTAATCGCTCTGGGCAGTGGCAGCGTCGAACCGTGACACGTAAATGTTGGCGTCAGTGGTCCACGAGCTCATGCCGTGCAGCAGGTTCTGGACATCGTAACCCAGGGTGCCCAGAATGGCCGTCGCCATGGAAGCGGTCTGACCGGTGTAGCAATATGCCAGGATATCTTCACTCTTGGGAAGAGTGGTCAGCTCGCCGAAGGCGATATTGACCGCACCGGGGATGTGCCCCTTGGCGTAATCGGCAGCGCTACGCAGACTAACGATGTACGGGTCATTGCTGTCATCTCCATCGTTTAGCAGGGCATACAGATCGGCGGCCGCTAGATTGGTACCGTTCTTCTTAGCAACCATGTCAGCCAGGTAATCGGCGACCGCATCTTGAACCACGTCGAACTCGTTAACCTGTGGCGCAGGCGTAGCTGTGGGCTTAGCACCTTCTCCGCCCCCGCAGGCGCCCAGCACCGGCAGGGCAAGCAGAACGAGTGCTATACCCAACAACTTGGCTGCTCTCGCCCATGATGTTCCTCGCATCTACAGTCCTCCTTTTTTTGTTTTCTAGCTCTGCTAGAAACTTAACAGCGATTTAACCAGATAACCATGCACCATGATACCCTAGGGGGTAAAACCGTGTCAAGACCCGTTTTATGGTAGAATGATACTAGGGTTTACCCGCAAGCTATAATACCCTATAGGGGTATGGCACGTCAAGGATTCAAGACGCAATTGTCAGGAGATCACTATGACTAAACAGACAGTATCGCAGGAATTGATGATACGGCGGCTGAGGCGGATAGAGGGGCAGGTGCGCGGTATCCAGAAGATGATTGACGATGGCCGCGACTGCGAGAGCATCATCACACAACTGGCAGCTGTCAGGTCTGCTATCGAGGGCGTCGGCACACTGGTGATACGCAACTGCATGAAGCTTAACCTCGGCAGAGGTGACGGACAGGAGCCGGCCGACATCGACGCCCTGACGCGGGCGGTATGCGTATGGGGGCGGGTGCGGTCTGGTGGCCACGATATCCCCGATGATACTCCTTGATCCCGTGCGCTATCCAAATTGTATTTGCGGTTACAAGCATGCCGCTATTCAACGTTCACCATCGACTGGCGCCCGTCGATTGGCGTCGATAACCTGACACTGCTAGAATGAATATGTAATGAAAGACATACGGGGGATCAAGAAAAGGTATCTCATCGGCGGCATCATACTGGTGGCGGTAGTGGGGTACCTGCTCTACATGAGCCTGGGCAGCTCGGTGATGTATTATGTCACGGTCGGCGAACTGCTGAACGGGGGATACGGGGCTTACGACACCGATATCAGGGTGACCGGCAGGATTGCCAGCGGCTCCATCGAATGGAACGCCGAAGAGCTCGAGCTCGAATTCGATGTCATCGAAGGTAATGCCACGCTGCCGGTAATCTACAATGGTGCTATTCCTGACGGCTTCACCTCGGGTGCCGACGTCTTGGTGGAGGGGAGATATCATCCCGATGAAGTATTTAGGGCGAGCGCGATCTTGATGAAGTGTCCGTCCAAGTACGAACCCGAAGAATGATCGTTTAGATGATAGACCTTGGACACGTTGCCCTCATACTGGCCTTCGCAGCAGCTGTATACTGTGCAATAGCCTCGGTAGTAAGTGCTCGTAGAGGGTCCGGGCGGTTTGCCACTGGCGCCCGAATAGGGGTGCTGGCGACTGCCGTGTTATACACCATAGCTATGGCAGCTATGGTTTACGCGTTTGTTACCAAGGATTTCAGCCTCAAGATAGTCTCGGAAAACGCCAGCACTGACATCTCAGCGGCCTACTCATTCACCGCTATGTATGCCGATAAGGCCGGCTCCGTGTTCTTCTGGGGATGGTTGCTCTCGTTGTTTGCCGCCGTGCTGGTGTTGCAGAAAAGAAACAACGACAAGTCGCTAATGCACCATGCTATCTCGATATTAGCGGTAGTGGAGGCGTTTTTCCTGGCACTTGTAACGCTGGTAGCCAATGTGTTCCAGAAGAATCCTATCCCTCCGTTAGAGGGGTTCGGATTGAACCCCCTGCTGCAGAACTTCGGCATGCTGCTGCACCCCCCCCTGCTGTACATCGGCTTTGCCGGATTCGCCATCGTCTTCGCTTACGTTATGGCAGCATTGATAGCCCGCAGACCGGCGAAGGAGTGGATCGGGGGCATCAGGCGCTGGACGCTATTCGCCTGGTGCACGCTGGGCATAGGCAACCTGCTGGGCATGTGGTGGTCGTACAACGAGCTGGGTTGGGGGGGTATCTGGGCCTGGGACCCGGTGGAGAACGCCGGCCTCATGCCCTGGCTGCTGGGCACCGCTTTCGTACATACGATCGCGATAGGCAGGAAGCGGAATTACCTATATACCTGGAGCTTCGCCCTTATCATATTCACCTTCGTCTTCACCCTCCTCAGCCCGTTCATCACCCATGGCGGGATAGAGTCCCCGCTCCACGGCTTCCTCTCCTCGAGCTACCCTCCCTACATCCTGGCCGCCATGATAATAACCCTGGCCGGCTCGCTGTGTCTGCTCTACTTCCGCCGCCGCGGTTTCGAGAAGGGGGAGAAACCGTCCTCCCTGATATCCACAGAGGGTGCTTTCCTTGTTACCAATATTATCTTTGTGGCCCTGGTATTCGTGATCATTATCGGCGTTGTGTTTCCCCAGATACGCGAGGGATTGGGAGGGGGCAAGGTAGCCCTGAACCGCAGCTTCTTCGACTGGGCTTGCGGGCCCGTCATGCTGGTGTTGGTGCTATTCATAGGGATCTGCTCCGCGCTGGGATGGCGCAAGACGGCGTGGAGCGCCTTAAAGAGGAGCCTGCTCTTCACATTGGTGCCTGCAGCCGTTGCCGCCATAGCCGTGTTGATCTCCGGTGTCGGGAACTGGTACGCAGTGGCGGTGCTGGTATGCGGTTTTCCCTTGTTAACGATAACGCTCGAGTTGTTTCGCAGGACCAGTACGAGGCATAGCACCGGAGGTAAGAACTACCTTTTAACATTCTTACTGCTTATATGGAGTAACCGACCTCGCTACGGCGGCTTCATTGTGCACATCGGCATCATCCTCATCACCCTCGGGGTTATCGGTTCCACTATTTATGACGTAGAGGAAACGGCGACCCTCGGTATCGGCGATTCGATGACCATCGGAGGGTACCAGTTGACCTATGATGCCCTTACCACGGAGCAGGACGAAGTGAAGCTGAGTTCCACCGCCGCCATATCCGTAACCAGGGGCGACAGGTTGATCGCCGTTGTCCGTCCGCAGCTCAATTACTGGTTTTACCGGATGGAAACCTTCGCCGAAGTAGCCGTCAGGATCACTGCGGCGGAGGACCTGTTCGTCTCGATGGTGTGGACCAGTTTCGATTCAAGCGATGAATCCGCTACCTTCAGGGCCAAGGTTAACCCCCTGGTGGTCTGGATGTGGGTCGGGGGAGCTTTCATACTTCTTGGAGGGGCAATAGCCTTCTGGCCGGAGCGGAGAAGGCAGTCTGCCGACGAGGCCAAGGGCGATGAATGAAAGTGTACATACATCCACCCCTCATGCAATAGAGACACAGGGGCTTACCAAGTCCTTCGGCAGCCGCCGCGCTCTGGCGGGGGTCGATCTCAGCGTCGGGCACGGCGAGTGCCTCACTATATTCGGCCCCAACGGGGCGGGAAAAACCACACTGATAAAGCTGCTCGCTACCCTGTCAAAGCCCTCCGCCGGCAGCGCACTGGTGGACGGTATGGATATCCGCAGCCAAGCATTTCAGGTCCGGCGCAGATTGGGAGTGGTCACCCATTCCACCTACCTCTATAACGACCTCACCGTAAGCGAGAACCTCAGATTCTACGGCAAGATGTACCGGGTCCCGAATCTGGAGCACCGGATAAAAGAGGTGGTCTCGCAGGTGCAGCTTGAATCCCGCCTTCATGACCGGGTGGGAACGCTGTCCCACGGTATGCAGAAAAGGGTGTCCATCGCCAGGGCGGTACTCCACAATCCACCGATCATGCTCCTGGATGAGCCGGAGACGGGACTGGACCCACAGGCGACCCTGATGATGAGGCAGATACTGGACGTTCTGAATTCCGGCGAGCGCACCATGGTGATGACCACCCACAACCTGGAGCGGGGTCTCGAGTTCGCAGACCAGGTGGCTATCCTGCACCGAGGCAGTATAGTTTATCGTGCGCCTAAACAAGAGATTGAAGGAGCCAGTTTGCAGGAGATCTACAGCCAGTTTACGAGTTGAACGCATGAAGGAAACATTCACCAGCGTCTTCGCTATCTTCTGGAAGGATATGCTCTCCGGGCTCCGAACCAAGGAGGTCATCACCTCCGTGCTCGTCTTCGGCCTGCTGGTGCTGGTGATTTTCAACTTCGCTTTCGAACCCGGAACAGGTATAAGGGTGTCGATTGCCCCCGGGATGCTGTGGGTAGCCCTGGTCTTCGCCGGGGTGCTGGGCCTCAACCGCACCTTTGACCCGGAGAGGGAGAACTCGTGCATCGAGGGGTTGATGCTGTGCCCTGTCGAACGGCACGTCATCTATTGGGGAAAGCTGGCAAGCAGTTTCACCTTCATGCTGATGGTCGCCATTATCCTCACACCGATATTCCTCGCCCTGTTCAATCTGCCCATATTTATGCCCGGGCTTGTCCTCATAATCGTGCTGGCATCGTTTGGCTTCTCTTCTGTCGGCTCGCTTTTCTCTGCGCTGTCGGCGGGCACTAAGGCCAGGGATATATTGCTGCCCATTCTGTTTTTACCTATTGTTGTTCCCATAATCATCGCCGCGGTGGAGGCTACCGGGCTGGTGCTGCAGGGCAAATCCTGGAGCGACATGTCAACATGGCTCCAGATAATGATAGCCTTCGACGTCATTTTTCTGGTAATATCGACACTGGTATTCGAGTTTGTCATCGAGGAATAGCCGATATGAAACTATTGCAAACCAATAGAGGAGTGGCATTCGTTGTTCAGGGGTAAGAGCGCTCTGTGGAACAATGCCCTGCTCGGTCTCGGATTCGCCTTGATGATAGCCGCCCTCTATCTGGTATTCATGTATGTGCCTACCGAGAAAACCATGGGTGATGTGCAGCGGATATTCTACTTTCACGTGCCCCTGGCGTGGGTCGCTTTCATGGCGTTTTTCGTGGTTTTCGTCTGCAGCATCTTGTACCTCTGGAAGCGCGACGTTAAATGGGATGTTATTGCCCGCTCTTCATCTGAGGTCGGGGTCGTATTTACCACCCTGGTGTTAGTTACCGGGCCGATATGGGCCAAGGCGGTTTGGGGGGTGTGGTGGACCTGGGACGCCAGATTAACGGCGACCCTCGTTCTATGGTTGATTTACATCGCTTATATGCTGGTGCGCAGGTATGCTACCGAAGAGGCCAAGGGGGCAAGGTTTGCCGCGGTGCTGGGGATCGTGGGCTTCATTGATGTGCCCGTAGTGTTCCTGGCAATACAACTATGGAGGACGCAGCATCCCGGGCCGGTGGTTTTCGAGGGGGGGCTGGCGCCGCCTATGCTTCTAACCTTGCTAGTCAGCATCGCGGCCTTCACCGTTCTGTATATTATCTTGGCCATCCGCAGTGTTTCGCTGAAGAAGCTGGAGGACATGGTCAGACAGCTGAAGGATTCGAGTTAGGAGGAGGAATATGGGCTACCTGTTCGCAGCGTATACGGTAATCTGGGCGGTTGTCTTTGGATACGTGTTCGTCCTTTACCTCAGGCAGAGAAAGCTTTTACGTGACATCGAGTTGCTCAAAGAGAACCTCGATAAGCAGCAACAGGGTTGAATCGGCGACAAACCTGTGCGAAGCAATCCCCACTCACGAATTGACTGAAAACGCTGAACGATCGGATTACCTGTACTATTGTAAAAACGCTCCACACTTCGCGTTTTAGCTTCGATTTTTTGGTAGGCCAAGCTGTACAATAGACAGAACCTTCAGCCTGATCTTTAGCCTAGCTACCTAAACAAAATGGACTCTAGTATTAATCTGACAAAACCGCGCAAAAGAATTCTTGCCGTTGAGCGTTGTTACGAAAGGCAATCTAGGCTGGTACTTCAACTTCGATGACTGTACCTTTGCCGGGTTCAGAGTGCAGTGTCAGATTCCCCCCCGCTATCCGGGTTCGCTCTTCCATCCCTGCAAGCCCCAGCTTACCCGAACGGGGCAACTCTGACCGGTCCCCCTTCATATTGAATCCCTTCCCGTTATCACGTATCGTTAATCTTGTTCTGCCTTCGCTGAATTCTACCGTGACATCCGCGCTTGAAGCCCTGGAATGTTTCTCAACGTTCTTCAAAGCTTCCTGAGCAATGCGGAAAAGCACCAGCTCCACTTCCGGCGGCAAGCGACGCTTATTACCGGATACCCCGACCCGTGTTTTTATCCCTGAATTGAGACTTAAATCATCGGCAAGCCACTCTAAGGAGGCCAGCAAACCCAGTTCATCCAGCATCCTCGGTCGCAGTGCCTGGCTGAAGCGGCGCACACCCTCCATAGTCCTCTCGGCGTTGTCCCGCAGATCACGCAGCGACTCTGAAATATCATTCGGGATGGGTTGCTTACGACTCATTATGGCACCCAGCTCCAGAAGTAGGGCGGCCAGGTCTTGAGCCGTCTCGTCGTGCAGTTCACGGGCTATGCGCTTCCGTTCCTCTTCTTGCGCCTTGGTGATCTCGGAAAGGTAGAAACGCATATTATCTTCCAATCGCTTCCGTTCGGTAATGTCTCGAACCGTAGCCTGTACCGCGATTGGTTCATCATTATCGGTTATGATCCTGATCGCCACGTCGACTATCGCAATATCGCCGTTTTTCTTCACCAGCTCCAACTCATAGCGGTGACCGATGGTCTCGCCGGCGAGCTGCTTCTGCTGCATTTGCATAGCGATGTCGAGGCTCTCGGCTGCCAGAAGGTCGGAGATATTCATATTTATCAGCTCTCTCGCTGGGTAGCCGGTAATCTCCGTTGCCGCTTTATTAACTTCAAAGATATTACCCTTTAAATCACGGATAATGATAGCGTCAGTAGCACTATCAAATAGATCTTTGTATCGTGTTCGTGATGCTTGGAGCAGGTCCGTACTCAACAGGAGGTCTTCGAGTGCTTTAGTTTCCCTTATCCTTCGATCCCTCTCCAGGCCGAGTGCGATAGCCGCCAGGCCAGCAACTATGATGAAGACCAACGGTCTGAGCACAGGATCGGGGTTAGGAGAATAATAAATGCCTCGAGGTAAAACGATGATGAAAACGATTATTGAGACGAGTATTGCGCCCCTGAACCTGAAAACAATCGCGGTATAAACCATGGGTACCAGAAACAGGGAACGGTATACATCGTGAGCATATTCATTGGCGAGGAATCTCTCACCGAATGGGAACCAGGCGATGCCGATCTGCTCCGCATAGTAGCTGATGGTGAAGACGACCATTAGAACAGCGATAATCCAGATATGACGATTGCGCAAAACGGGGGGGAATTTATTGAGCGAATGGCGGATGACTGCCATTATGCGTAACCTTAGTAAAGATCGTCCAGAGTGAGCCATCCCTTCCTCAGAGCGAGAAGTGCGGCCTCGGTGCGCGAACTTACGTTAAGTTTCCCAAATATGTTTGATAAATGCGTCTGCACGGTGTGTATGCTGATCGAGAGCTTTTGGGCGATCTCCTTGTTGCTCATCCCCTTGGCGGCGAGGAGGAGCACTTCCATCTCCCTCTGGTGCAGCGCTGGTGACGCTTCACCGATGCTGACCTCGTTCGAAGAAGCCGCCAGCCGCTTCATAACAGCTTCGGTTGCTTTAGCATCCAGCACAGTCCCGCCGCAGGATAGGGCACGCACTGCAGTAGCGATTTCAACTATATCTACGGTTTTAACCAGATAGCCGGTTGCCCCCGCCTGCATGGCACTGATTACATACGGTTCATCGTAGTAAGCGCTGAGGATGAGTACCGCCACAGATGGGAATGCCTCTTTGATTTGCCTGGCGGCTTCAATACCGTTTACCACCGGCATGCTAATGTCGACGATGGCGACATCCGGTTGGAGGTCTTTTGCCAGAGTGAAGGCCTCTTCACCGTCCCGCGCCGTCCCCACCACCTCCAGGCCATCTTGGTCTCCCAGATACCTCTTTAGCCCCTCCAGGAAAGCGGGATGGTCGTCAGCCAGAAGTATTCTGATATTCTGCATATCGCGCTTGAGACAGCTTAGAAAATAGGCTCTAGCTATTTATCCCTAGTTAGATACTACCATAAAGCCGACACCCTGTCGATAATTCGGCCTATAGGCCCTTCACAGTAATCAACTTCAGCAAATACATGCTCTGGTGGATGGATTGGAAGGCCTGCGAAGTTAGTATGGTATTGGGAGCCTGGGGAGATGCATGAAAGCAGGAAACTCGAAGAGCCTGAAGGTAAGGAAATCGTAAAACAAGACCTCTATTGTTACTTCGCCCCGGGCTCCCATCGTTGGATGGAGACATCATTGGGGTACACCAGCCAAATCCGTAACATCTGCCCATCCGGTAAGCTCGCCAGAAACACTGCTGCGGTATTAAGGTGAAGAACCTATATCTGTTGATTGACCTCGATACCACCAGCAGGGCACGCCAAGTGGCCGAGTCGCTCAGGCATAAGCCGTACGTGCGCTTCGTCGATCCGGTAACCGGGCCCCACGACGTGATCGCCGTACTGGATGGATGGGACAATGGAGGGCAGTGCTTCAAGACCCTGATGGATATTCAACAGACTGAAGGCGTGAGGTATGTTACCGCCTGCTATGCAATAAGGCCCCAATTTGGCAACGGGAACGGTACTGAGAAATAGGACCTTTAACAAGAGAAAGGAGATACACTGACATGGCATTCTGGGAGGTTATTGTGCTGATAATAGCAGGGGCTTTTCTTATCTTGCCGCTTGCTGTTGTAGATTATCTGGCTATCGGTGCTACCCTTGTAACAGCAGAGGAAGACCGACAAGACGAGGATGGCAACTTACAACAGCAGCCGTGGTAGCAGAGAGGAGATGACAGTTGGTGGAACTTAAACGTAGAGATTTCTTGAAACTATCGGGGGCCAGTGTTGGGGCCGCAGTGGCGGGCATTTACCTCGGTGGCGGGCCAGCGCTGGCCGCGCCCCGAGTGATCCCGCTGAAGAACAAGGTGAAAGAGACCAGCACCATATGCTGCTACTGCGGCGTCGGTTGCGGGGCAATAGTATCGGCATATGAGGACGGGATCATCAAAGTGGAAGGAGACCCCGACCACCCCATCAACCAGGGGTCGCTGTGCCCCAAGGGGGTGGCCATGTCCCAAATACACCAGGTGGACGGCGAACTTAACCCCTATCGCCTCACCAAACCTCTGTACCGGGCTCCCGGCTCAGCCTCCTGGGAAGAGAAGAGTTGGGACTGGATGATCGATACCATCGTAGAAAGGGTTAAGACGACGCGCGATTCTGCAGGTGGGATCACCACCACCGACGGGGGCGGCAAAACTGTCAACCGCACTGAGAAGATGGCCTCCCTAGGCGGTGGCGAGCTGGATAACGAGGAATGCTACCTGCTGTCCAAGATGAACCGCGCCCTGGGCGTGGTGTACTTGGAACACTGCGCCCGCATATGACACTCCTCCACTGTAGCGGCTCTGGCAGAGTCGTTCGGACGGGGGGCCATGACCAACCACTGGATCGACTTACGGAACTCCGACTGTGTCATGATCATCGGCTCCAACGCAGCGGAGAACCACCCCATGTCTTTCAAATGGGTAACGGAGGCAAAGGAGCGGGGAGCCAAGCTCATCAATGTCGACCCGCGCTTCACCCGCACCTCATCCAAAGCCGATATATATGTCCGGATCAGGTCGGGTACCGATATCGCCTTCATTGGCGGCATGATATACCACATACTGGAGGACATGCGGCAAAATACGCAGAACTACAACACCGATTATGTTTCGCAATACACCAATGCGGCTTATGTAGTCAACAACAAGGTAAAACTGCCCGGCGAGGACGGACAGGCCGGCCTGTTCAGCGGGTGGGACGGGGTTAAATACGACAGCAGCACCTGGAAGTACGCCAACCCCACAACCCCGACAGCGGAGAAGAAGCTGCTAAGCCCTGGTTGGGCGGGCTGGGTCAACAGGGCCAGTGACGACGAGGATACAGCGTGGGGTGAGCTAAATGACTTCTGTGTTCTCAAGCTGTTATGGAAGCAATACCGTCGCTATGACAAGGCAACGGTTTCAAAGATCACCGGAATACCGGCGGAAACGCTGGAGGGGGTCTATGCGGAGTACGCCAAGACAGGCGCAAGGGGCAAGGCGGGAACCATCATGTATGCCATGGGCACTACACAGCATACTTACGGCACGCAGAACATTCGATCATACGCTATCCTCCAGCTCCTGCTGGCCAACATGGGCGTTGCCGGCGGCGGCATCAACGCCCTCCGCGGGACATCGAATGTTCAGGGTTCCACCGATATGTGCCTGCTGAGCCACATCCTGCCGGGCTACCTCAAGATACCTACGGACGCCGACACCGACACGACCCTCGCCGGTTACCTGGCAAGGATAACTCCGGGCAGTGTCTCCCCGCCTGCCGAGCTGGAAGGCGGCAACCCGGTTAACTGGTGGCAGCATACACCCAAGTATGTGACGAGCCTGCTCAAGTCGTGGTGGCCCGATACCGACCACAATGTCAGCTATCACTACCTGCCCAAGACAGCCAGTGGAATTAACTATACACACATCGGGATGATCGAGGCCATGGGCGCAGGTAAGATTGAGGGGCTGTGGGTCTGGGGACAGAACCCGGCGGTGGGCGGCCCCAACTCCAACGGGGCACGCGAGGCATTGGGCAATCTGACATGGCTGGTATCGGTCGACATCTGGATGAACGAGACCGCCGAGTTCTGGAGGAGGCCGGGGGTTAAGCCCGCAGATATCGGCACCGAGGTTTTCCTTCTGCCTGCCGCATGCTCATACGAGAAACACGGGAGCGTCTCCAACAGCGGCCGCTGGGCGCAGTGGCGCTACAAGGCGGTGGAGCCACCGGGAGAGGCTAAGCCGGACCTGGAGATAATGAGCCACATCATGACGAAGCTGAAGCAGCTTTACGAGTCGGATGCTGGCGCTCCCAACCGCGAGGCTATCACCGAACTGGCATGGCCCTACGGCGACGACCCCGACCCCGACTTCGTGGCAAAGGAGATCAACGGTTACGCGCTGGTGGGTTTCACCACAGCAGGCGGCCGGGAGTATGCCGCCGGCGAGCAGATCGACAGTTTCGTCGACCTGCAGAGCAACGGTACGACGGCCTCCGGCAACTGGCTGTACTGCAACCAGTACACCACGGCGGATGGGAACAAGCTGAAGAGGCGCGATACAGTGGATACCTCGCTGAACCAGATCGGGCTTTATTCCAAATGGTCGTGGTGCTGGCCGGTGAACCGCCGCATCATATACAACCGTGCATCGGTGGACATCGATGGCAACCCGTGGGACAGCGAGCACCCAGTGATCCGCTGGAACGGCACCGACTGGGATGGCGATGTGAAGGATGGCGGCGGAGGGCCGGTAAAGGGTGGGGGTAATCTGCCCTTCATCATGCAGCCCGAGGGCGTGGCCCATCTCTGGGGATTTGGACTCAAAGATGGCCCTATCCCCGAGGTCTATGAGGCGTGGGAAAGCCCGGTCAGGAACCTCATGTCGCCTCAACAGATGGACCCTGCATCCTTCATTGGAAGTTTCATGAATGAGCGCGGCACCGCTGCTGATTATCCCTATATCGGCACCACATACCGCTGTACCGAGCACTGGCAGACGGGGATCATGACCCGTAACCTGCCGTGGCTGGTGGAGATGATGCCCAATATGTATGTGGAGCTGGGCGAGGACCTGGCGGGGAGCCTGGGTATCGAAAACGGCGACAAGGTTATGGTGAGCTCAGCGCGGGGGGAAATCGAGGCTGTAGCCGTGGTGACCAGGCGCTTCAAGCAAATGACGGTTGACGGTAAGGTGGTGCACCACATAGGCGTACTCAATCACTGGGGCTATTCGGGCATGTCCAAGGGGGATAGCGGCAACATCCTCACCCCCCATGTTGGGGATGCCAATACAACCATTCCGGAGTTTAAAACTTTCCTCTGCAATGTAAGGAGGGCATGATATGTCCAAAGGAGTGCTTTACGATGCTAACAAATGCATAGGCTGCAGGGCCTGCCAGGTGGCCTGCAAGCAGTGGAACGAGCTGCCCGCCGACGAGACCACCAATCGCGGAACCCTGGAGAATCCTCCGCAACTGTCGGCTCACACCTTCACCCGGATACGCTTCACCGAAGTGGAAGAGGACGGCAACTTTCACTGGGTATTCGCCAAGCTGCAGTGCATGCACTGCGAGGACCCCGCCTGCCAGGCGGCCTGCCTGGTTGGCGCCCTGCAAAAAACAGAGAGTGGGGCGGTGGTATACGATGACAATAAATGCATCGGCTGCCGCTACTGTATGATGGCCTGCCCCTTCGGTATCCCTACTTTCGAATGGGACAAACGGCTGCCGTGGATCCGCAAGTGCACCTTCTGCTCGGACCGGCAGGGGGCCGGATTGGAGCCGGCATGCGTCACCGCCTGCCCCACCGGCGCCCTCAAGTTCGGCGAGAGGGACGAGCTGATTGCCGAGGCCAAGGAACGGATCGCGGCCCACCCGGACCAATATGTCGATCATATCTACGGGGAGAAGGAGGTCGGGGGGACCTCCTGGCTGTACCTCTCGCCTGTACCCTTTGAAAAGCTCGGGTTCCGCACCCTAAGTGAAAAGGCGGTGACCATCAATCCGGGGCGCGCCATGAGCGCCGTCCCGGTGGCGCTGATCGCCGTGGCCGCGCTGATGTCCGGTACCTACTGGGTCATCAAGCGCCGCAACAAGATGGGCAAGGTGTCAATTGATGAGCAGGAGGAAAAGGAAGAGGTGACGCGATGACAACACTAAGGAGTACATTTGGTGAAATTAGAACGGCGGGGCGTTCTTTCCCCATCGGCACCTCAATAGTGGTTGCGCTGGCGGTCCTGGGCCTCGGTGTGATGATACATCGATACTTAAACGGCCTCGGGGCGATAAGCAACCTGAGCGACGGCCGTGCCTGGGGATTATGGATCAGCTTCGACCTGTACTGCGGCGTTGCCCTGGCAGCAGGAGGATTCACCCTTGCTGGCGCGGTTTACATCTTTCAACGCAAGAAGTACTACCCGGTGGTGAGGTCGGCAGTCCTGACGGCGTTCCTGGGCTACACCCTGGTAATCCTTGCCCTGCTGGTGGACCTGGGGCAGCCGTGGTATATCTGGCACGCTATCATCTACTGGAATCCCCATTCGCCGCTGTTCGAGGTTGCGCTCTGTGTCATGACCTACACCGTTGTGCTGGCCCTGGAGTTCAGCCCGGTGGTATTCGAGCGGTTGAACTGGCAGGTACCATTGCGTCTGATTAGGGCGATTCAGATACCGCTGGTGATCGCCGGGATAGTGCTGTCCACACTGCACCAATCGTCACTGGGCACGATGGCGATTATGATGCCGGAGACGCTCAGCCCTATTTGGTACTCTCCGATACTCCCGCTGCTCTTCCTCCTCACCGCTATAGCGGTGGGGCCGGCGATGGCAATATTTGAGTCCACGCTGAGCAGCAGGGCTTTCGGCCATAAGCTGAGCCAGGATGTGCTGAGCGGACTGGCCAAAGTGATCCCGTACATCCTGGGCGCGTACCTGCTGGTGAAGATCGTGGACCTGGTTGCCGCTGGCGAATTCGGCCTGGTGCTGTCAGCAACACCGCTCGCTGCCCTATGGTGGATCGAGGTAATAATCGGAGTGGTGCTGCCGATCATACTGCTGTCTGTTCCCAAGATAAGGCAGGATAAGGTTAAGCTGTTCCTCAGCGCAATGCTGGTCGTCATCGGCGTAGTCATTAACCGCTTCGCGGTGAGCTGGCTGGCCTTAGCCGGGCGACCAGGATATACATACACCCCTCACTGGATGGAGATCGCCGTATCTGTGGGACTTGTGGCCTGGGCTATCATAATTCTCATGATCGCCAACCGCTATCTACCCATGCATTACCACGAAGGCAAGTGGGAGGTTGGTGATAAGAGTTGACGCAGTCAGGTAAAGGAGGTGGCTCTGGAGTGGTGCGGATTCTGATCGCAGATGACCATGCGGTGGTGCGAGAAGGCACCCGCCGCATACTGGAACAGGAAAAAGACCTGGAGGTGGTGGCCGAGGCCGTCGATGGGGTGGAGGCGGTGAAACTGGCAACCGAGTTGAGGCCGGATGTGGCCATAATCGATATATCGATGCCCAACCTCGATGGCATTGGCGCCACCAGAAAGATCAAGGAACTGTGCCCAGAGGTAAATATACTGATCCTCTCCGTGTATGACGACGATCAATTTGTCTTCAGCCTCCTTGAGGCCGGAGCCGCCGGTTACCTGCTCAAGAACGTCCGCAGCCATGAGCTGGTTGATGCTGTTAGGGCGGTGAGTGCGGGGGAGTCGGTGCTCCACCCATCGGTAGCGCGCAAGGTTCTGAACCGTTTCGTGCCTACACCCGATGGTCTGAAGCACCGGGCGCCCTTCGAGGCGCTCAGCGAGCGGGAGAAGGAAATCCTCAAACTGGCAACAGGGGGACTTAGCAACAAAGAAATCGCCAATCGACTGTGCATAAGCATACGGACGGTTCAGGGCCACCTCACCCACATTTTCAACAAGCTGCAGGTAAGTTCACGCACCGAAGCCGTGGTAAAAGGTCTGAAAGAAGGGTGGGTTACCCTCGACGACATATCATGAAATGCCAAGGGATGGGCGGTTAAATATGGATAGCGCGGAACAGCGAACGCCGATAAGCTGGGTTGAACGGCTGTCTCTCGACGATATCGTGAGGCTTCTAAAAAGGCCAAGCCTGTGGATTATTATTGCCACATTTTTCATCCTCACCATTTTTCACTACGGAGGCCAGATAGAACAGCCCGGCTTCCTTTCTGATTTAACATCCAAGCTTGGTCTGCAGCGTCATGCCTTCGAGAGGATCGCCTACATGGTGCCGATTATCTATACCGGCCTGCTTTACGGGCGTAAAGCCAGCTTTGTTGTTGCCCTCATAGCCCTGATCTGCATGCTGCCCCGCGCAGTTGTTTTTTCGTCCTATCCAGTTGATGCCAGCCTCGAAATGTTCACCGTGTTATTTCTGGGGACTACGATCGCCATTTCGTTCGATGCACTGCGAAAGGAGAGGGAGCGCCGCAATGATTTGGAGTGGGCCGATAAAGCACTGCAATACCAACTGCAGTTAGTCAAGGAAAACGAGAGGCGGCTTGCCGCCCTCAACCAAGCCTCTGATGCCCTTTCACAATCATTAGAGATGGCAGAGATTCTGAACAGGGTCACCGGGATAGCCGTGGATGTTATGCAGGTGGAGGCTGCTATGGTTTATCTGGTAGATGAGGAAGCCGGGGAGCTATCGCTGGCCGCTCATCACGGCATATCCGGACACCTTGCTAAGGATATGGGCAGGATCAAGATCGGCGAGGATATTAATGGCAGGGTAGCTGAGAAGGGAGAGCCGCTGTCGGTCGACAACACCTCGACATCCCCAGACATCGCTGAAAGCGTATTTAAAAATACCAAGATCAGGTCTCTGTTGAGCGTGCCACTGAAGTTCAAGGGGAAGGTTGTCGGTACCCTCTGCGCTCTGACGTACGATTATCACTTGTTTAGCGATTACGACGTTGAACTGCTTACCGCCATCGGCGGTCGGGTTGGCGTTGCCCTTGAGAATGCGCGTCTTTATGAACAACTACGGGTGTCTGAAGAAAAATACCGGGGGATAGTTGAGAACGCTTACGATGCCATCTGGCTTCACGATTTGCAGGAAAACATCCTCACAGCCAATAACTCCCTTGTCAGGCTTACAGGATATACCCTTGATGAGTTACAGAGCAAAAAGGCGGGCGATATATTCGCAGAGGGCTGTGTGAATCACATCAAGGATATAGAAGACCCGATTCTGAAAGGCGAAGCAATGAGTAACCTTTTAGAAGTGACGATGGTTAAGAAGGATGGGTCTGAGGCGACTGTTCAGCTATCCACCAACCCTGTGTTTAGGAACGGCGAACTTGTAGCCTTTCAGCACATTGCCCGCGATATCACAGAGGAGAAGCAGATGCGGGATAATCTGAAATTCTACCTGGGGGAGGTCACCAAGGCCCAGGAAGAGGAACGGAACCGCATCGCCCGTGAGCTTCATGACGATACAATCCAGGCTCTGGTGGTTCTCTCCCGCCGTCTGGACGACATCGCCTCCGATATTGGAAGGTTTTCGGAGGAGGAGCAAGCGAATCTAGATAGCCTCAGACAGCAGACCAACACTATCATCGAGGGCCTGCGCCGCTTGAGCCAAGACCTGAGGCCGCCTATTCTGGACCGCCTCGGTCTGTGGCCTGCCCTTGAATGGCTTGCTTCCGATGTATCGCAATATTCTGGCATTAAGGTCAGGACCCACACGCTCGGCACAGAGCGGCGTCTGCCGCAGGAGTCAGAGCTGATGTTATTTCGCATTGCTCAAGAAGCACTGAGAAACATGTGGAGACATTCGGAGGCAACTGGTGCCGATCTTATATTAGAGTTTGACGTCGGCAGAATCACGATAAGCGTTAAGGACAATGGTATTGGTTTCAATCCTCCTAAATCAGTGGGTGAACTGGCGAGGAGCGGCAAACTGGGCCTTGCCGGCATGCGCGAGAGGGCCCTCTTACTGGGGGGCGATATGAAGATAGAGTCCGAGCCCGGCAAGGGCACCACCATAACGGTTGAGGCACCTGTATGACCTTATCATGTACCGGTTTCACCCATCGGATTATTTATCGATCCAGCCGCGATGATATCGTTAGCATCTTTGTAGTTTCCCCTGAACCAATAGGCATAAATGCTCGCACGGCGGTACGTACATGCGTTAATCCGGCAAACGTGAACAGGCATTACAGCGGAAGTCAGCTCATCCAGCCTCATGCTACAGTGGAAGTGGAAAAGGAGAGAGAGGAGGTAGCAAAAATGGCTGAGCTGCACAAAGAGATTGCAAAATATCTCGCTAAGCAAAGGGAGCGAGTCTGCGTTATTGCCAAGCGGCAGGAGCGAGAGGCGAAGGCTGCGGCTCAAGAGACCATTGAAGAAGCTTACGCACGCAGGCGCCGTGAGTTGGGTTGGTAAGGGCACCGGGATCGGAACAGGTATCGATCATAGCCAATTAGTTTATGACCTCTACTTAAAGTACGGCGTATCCGTTTGATTAGCCGAAGGTGAAAAAAATGAAGCAGAGGCAGAATAGCAAACTCATTTCTTTACCTGCTGAGATTTACGTCAGAATCGAAAACAGGCTGGCATCAACCGGTTTCAACTTGGTGGATGACTATGTCTTATTTGTACTTGGTGTAGTGGAGGAGTTCCTGCTCACCTTAGGAGATAAGCTCTACAGCAAGCGGTTTGATTTGGATGCTGATGATCATTTGAAGGCCACGGTTATTTCAGTGCTAGAAATGTTGTAGTGAAGGAGTGTACCTATGGAGACAGAACTGACGGTAGCCCTCTTTATAGGGGTCGCGTTTATATCTCTAGCATGTGAATATATGGATGCCTCTCTGGGGATGGGTTACGGCACCACCCTGACCCCGGTTCTACTCATTATGGGATTCGCCCCCCTGGCGGTTGTGCCGGCTGTGCTCATTGGGCAGCTCGCCGGTGGAGTAGTCGGTGGAGTCGCCCATATCCGGCTGGGAAACATTAGTTTGGACTTCAGGCAGGATCGAAGTGTAAAAAAGAGGCTGCGCTGGCTGGGATACCTGCCCAGATCCAACGATGCCAAAGTAGTATTTATCCTCGCTCTCTGCGGTATTGTCGGGGCGCTGGTAGGGGTTTTCACAGCGATAAATATCTCCAAGATTGCTCTCTCTACTTACATCGGGGTGATGGTACTGGTTATAGGGATAGTGATACTTATAAAGAGAAGACGCGAGGGTGTCATATCATGGAAGGGACTCACCGCAGTAGGACTGGTAAGCGCTTTTAACAAGGGGATAAGTGGAGGAGGCTACGGTCCGCTGGTAACAGGGGGGCAGATAATAAGCGGGGCAGGAGCGAAGAGTTCGGTGGGCAACACGACAGTGGCAGAAGTTGTAGTTTGTCTAGTCGGCTTCATCACCTATCTACTGACAGGGGAGATATTCTGGCTGCTCGCTGCTGCCACAAGTATAGGCTCAATAATCGCGGCGCCGTTTGCCGCCATGACCGTTAAGAAGGTTAATTCACAAAAGCTTAAAGTGGCAATAGGGGTAATAACGGTGATACTCGGCGTTTTCTCATTGTTGAAAACTTTCGTGTTGTAGAATATTGATATAAAGCAAGCGCTGAGATGTCAATTAACCGCTGATAATAGGTTGGCAAAATAAAAAAAGACCCCCGGGCCGAATGGCCGCTGGGGGTCTTTTTAGCTTCGATTTTTGGTAGCGCATACGGGATTCGAACCCGTGATCTCCGCCTTGAGAGGGCGGTGTCCTAAACCGCTAGACGAATGCGCCCCTTCACTTCGAGATAGCATACATTCAAAACAGGTTCGGTGTCAAGAGAAGAGCTGAATTCCAAAGGCTAAAGGCGTTGATAGCGTGGAAGTGGGGTGACTGATTCAAAAAACGCGCCCGGAGGGATTCGAACCCACGACCCTCGGTTCCGAAGACCGATGCTCTAATCCGCTGAGCTACGGGCGCTTTTTCACATTTTGCGGGGTATTGCCCCGTCGATACCTGTTATTTACCGAGTCGCAAGGTGTCGAAGATTGAATAAGGGTGAGCGGAGGGATTCGAACCCTCGATCTCCAGGGCCACAACCTGGCGCCTTAACCACTCGGCTACGCCCACCACCTGATGCCATTTTAGCATAACCTCACTGCCTCCACCACACCGCTTTACTTCGATAGCTCCTGTGTCAGAACGGCTAGCAGCCTGTCATAGGTACTATCGAGGGTTTCCGGTATCAATCTCGTCTCGCCGAGCACGGTCATGAAGTTCGCGTCCCCTCCCCACCGCGGCACCAGGTGCATGTGAAGGTGGTCGTCGATGCCGGCGCCGGCAAACCTGCCCAGGTTCATCCCCAGGTTGAAACCCGCCGGTTTCATGACTTTGGTGATGGCGGCGACGCTGGCCTGGGTGAAATTCATCAGCTCCTGCAGGGTTCCAACATCCAGCCTGGTGATATCCGCCTCATGCAGGTAGGGAACGATCATCAGGTGGCCGTTGGTGTAGGGGTAGAGGTTTAGCATTATGTAACATAGTTCGCCACGGTGCAGGATGTAGTTCTCTCGATCCCTGGATTCCTGCGGCTTGGAGCACAGCACGCACTTATCGGGCTTTCCCCCCAGTATGAACTTAAGCCGCCACGGTGTCCACAGGATGTTCATAACCCATCTCCTATCGAAACTATAGCTCGCAGGCAGGATGATTCTAACATACCGCCTGTGCCAATTCAACGATGCCGGATATGCGTATGCTATAATGGGGCAACAATGCTGGCTGCGGGGGATTGCACGATTGGATGATGTGCTGGTAGTGGGCGCGGGCCCGACGGGCAGCTACACAGCTCTTTGCCTGGCGCGGTCGGGGCATGCGGTATCGGTCCTCGAAGAGCACCGGGATATCGGCGAGCCGATGCAGTGCACCGGCATTGTAGGCGCGGAATGCGTGGAACGGTTCTCCATGTTTGAAGGATCGGTGCTGAGACAGGCGAAGTCGGCGAGACTGTTCAGCCCTTCGCGGAAGGAGATGCGGCTGTCGCGCGATGAAACACAGGCCTATATCATCGACCGCACAGCGTTCGACCGCTCTCTCGCTGAGATAGCGCAGAGAGCGGGGGTTAATTACTTTAAGGGCGTCCGGGTGAAGGACGTTTCGGTCTCGGACGACCGGGTGAGGGTCGATACAGAGGGCGGAAAGACGTTCGAGGCTAAGTCTGCGGTCGTTGCCAGCGGGTTCTATTCCAGGCTGCCCCGGAGGCTGGGACTGGGGAGGGTGGGCGATTTCATGGTGGGGGC
>CAYUWM010000005.1:0-19007 GCA_964448395.1 uncultured Dehalococcoidales bacterium | reverse complement strand
GTGGTGGGCGATGCCGCCGGCCAGGTGAAGCCGACCACGGGCGGGGGCGTGTACTACGGCCTGCTGTGCGCCGGTATCGCGGCGGACACCATGCACCGGGCTATCGCCGGCGGCGACCTGTCGGCGAGGGCGTTAGCGGGGTATGAGAGAGCATGGCGCGCCGAGATCGGGCGGGAGCTGCGCGTGGGCTATACGGCGCGGCGCATCTACGAGCGGATGAGCAACCGCCGCATCGACCGCCTGTTCGACTTGGCGGAGTCGCGGGGGATACGTGAGAACGTGCTCGATTCGCCGAGCGTATCGTTTGACTGGCATAGCAAAGCGATCATGGAGGCGCTAAAATATGCAGGGCCGTGGCGCCGCCTTTTTCGTCGATAAGCAAGGGCAAGAAGGAGGAATGAATTGAAGGTACTGGTAACCGGGGGCGCGGGCTTCATCGCATCGCACATCGTGGATGCCCTGATAGAACGGGGAGACGATGTGGCGGTGGTGGACAACCTGTGCGAGGGCAAGCGGGAGAACGTGAACCCCAAGGCGAGGCTTTACGAGATCAGCATCGGGGACCCGGGGCTGGCGGAGGTGTTCGACAGGGAAAGGCCGGACATCGTGGACCATCACGCCGCCCAGATAAACCTCAGGAAGTCGGTGGAGCAGCCGCTGTTCGATGCCGGGGAGAACATACTGGGCAGCCTGAACGTCATCGTGAACTCGGTGCGCTGCGGGGTGAGGAAGCTGATCTATTCCTCCTCCGGCGGCGCCATCTACGGCGAGCCGCAGTATATGCCCGTCGACGAGAAGCACCCGGTGAACCCGGTGTCGCAGTACGGCGTCTCCAAATACTGCGTGGAGCACTACATCGAGCTGTACTCCCGGCAGGGCGGGCTGGACTACACCGTCCTGCGGTACGCCAACGTCTACGGCCCGCGGCAGAACCCCTTCGGCGAGGCCGGCGTGGTGGCCATATTCGCCCGGCAGATGATGAGGGGAGAGCGGCCCTCCATCTTCGGCCCGGGGGATAAGACGAGGGACTACATGCACGTCTCGGACGTGGTGGCGGTGAACTTGCTGGCCATCGAGCGGGGGAGCAGGCTCACCTGCAACATCGGCACCGGGGTGGAGACATCCGACCAGCAGATATACGACGCCGTGGCCGGGGCGCTGGGCTACACCCAGGCCGCCATCTACACCGAGGTGCGACCGGGGGAGATCCAGCGGATATGCCTGAACTGCGGCCTGGCGCAGCGGGAGCTGGGGTGGAAGGCGCAGGTTACGCTGGACAAGGGCATCGCCGGTACCGTGGCGTACTTCAAAGAAAAAGGTATATAGATTTTTATTCTGGGCGGCGATATAGCCGTTACCTGGGAGGACGATTGGGTCACTGTTGTGCCATAGGGCTACCGGGTGAGTCGTGTGGGGAGTAAAATGCTGGCGGTTACTTCTTCTTCGGTTTTCTGGCCGGGGGTTTCTTGCTCGCGGGGAACCGCTCATCGACAAGGCGAATCAGTAGCTTGAGATAGGGAACGACCTCTTCCCTGCGGTACGGGTTGGACTCTATAGATTCCAGTTCGGCCTTGACATCCAGCCTGCCCTCACCAGGGATAGACTCTTCCCCCTCCTCGGGCATCACTATCCATCCGGTGCCGTTGCAGCTGCGGCATTTCAGATAGATGGTGGCAGCCTCGGTGGAGCCCTCGGGTGGCTTGGCCTTCAGTTTTCCCTTGCCGCCGCACGCCTGACACAGAACGATTTTAGGCATATCAATCTCTCCCGGATGTCAGTATCGTATGTATTGTCGTTTCACTCCGTATGTCCGTTGTACCACAAAGCCGCGCGGTAGTCAAGACGGTATCGGCCCGTCCATCAACTTTTAACTTTCCCCAATTTGGTTTAGAATGAAACAGGGAGATGTGGAATCGGTGGTGAAAAAGGATAACCCTAGAATCCTCGCTCTGGAGCGGGAAATCGACGAGATAAAGCGCAGGTGGCCGCCGCACTCTGTGCCTCCACAGTTGTTGCGGAGGCTGGACGAGCTTGAAGATGAACTGGAACGGGTGAAAAAGGAGGGCTAGATGAAGATATCGGTTTGTGGGAAGGGCGGCAGCGGCAAGAGCGCGATGGTGACTCTAATGGCCAATGCCATAAGGGATAAAGGATATAAAGCGGTGGTTATAGATGCCGACGAGTCGAACTCCACGCTGCACCGGATGCTGGGGTTCGATAGCCCGCCCAGGCCCCTGCTGGAGCTGGCCGGCGGCAAGAGGATGGTCAAGCAGGCGCTGGGGCCCAAGGACCCTTCGGCCGATCCAGGGGCCGACACTAATGTATTGTCCCGGGACGAGATAAAAGTCGCCGATCTCCCGTCCGATTTCGTGCTGGACAGGAACGGCGTCAGGCTGATTGCTGTGGGTAAGATACTGCAGGCGCTGGAGGGTTGCGCATGCCCCATGGGTGTGCTGAGCCGCGAGTTCCTCAAGAAGCTCCGCCTCGGGGATAACGAGATAGCGTTAGTGGATACCGAGGCCGGCGTTGAGCACTTCGGCCGGGGGGTGGACACCAGCATCGACGCCGTGCTCGTCGTGGTCGAGCCATCGTTCGAGTCGCTGCAGCTCGCCGAGAGGGTTAACGCCCTTGCCGACGGGATCGGGATAGGGTCGATCTGGGCGGTGCTCAACAAGGTGACCTCGGACGAGATGGCCGCCAAGTTGAAGGAAGAGCTGGACAGAAGGGGTTTGGAGGTCGCAGGCGTTGTCCACTACGACCCCCGTGTCTTCGAGGCTTGTCTGGAAGGCCTGCCGCTGGACGGCAGCAAGGCGGCGGAAGAGGTTAGAGAGTTAATGGCATCTATTTTGATCAAGCGATAAAGGGGATCGGAGGATAATATGTGTCTGTCTGCTGCTTATGTCATCGACAACGGTCAGAAAGAAGAGGTCTTGAACGACGTGGCATTTCTGAAGGCGGAGGGCAATGGCTTCAGGCTCACTACCCTGCTGGGGGATAACAAATTCGTCGAGGGCCGCATAGAGAGCATAGATTTCATGAACGAACACTCAGTGGTGTTCGTTAAGTGAGGCAATGATGGCGAAGATAATCGTATCGACCGGTCGGGGAGGCACCGGCAAGTCAACATTCGTGGCCATCGCCACCAAGTACCTGCCCCCCCCGTTGCTGCTCTTCGATATCGACCCTGACATGAGCCTGGGGGCCATGCTGGGGGTGGACCTGGGGGCTGAAGGCGTCAGCACCATAGCAGAGGAACTGTACGACATACAGATGAGCAAGGATTTCGGGACGATGTCCTCGGTCACCCTGCCGGATAAGATCAGCTACATTCTGGAGGTCAACTGCCGATACGAGTCGGAGAGATTCGACCTCATCTCGCTGGGGGCGAAGTGGACCGAGGGCTGCTACTGCGCTCCCGACGACCTGCTAAAAGCGGCTATCCCGCGGCTGGCTAAAAACTATGCGACCGTTGTAGTAGATTCCCCCGCCGGTCTGGAGCATCTGAACCGCAAGATCATCTCGGATATAGATGATATGTTCGTAATTTCGGACGCTTCCAGCAAGGCCATCGGCCACATACAGAGGGTTAAAAAGATAGCCGAACAGATCAAGGTGCTGTACGGCCGGCTGTTTGTGGTGGGCAACTATGAGTTCGATGGCGCGATGGAGGAACTGATACGTCAGACAGGCGAGGCCTATCTGGGCAAGATAGAATTCGACGCTAACGTGAAGGAATACAACATGAAGGGTAAGTCGCTGCTGGATCTGCCGGACGATTCCCCGGCGTGCGTATCGGTGCGGAGGGTGCTGGAGGAGGCGGGCTACTCCAGCGAGAGCGTGCGGAGAGGTTGACAGTAGCGCCCGCGGTTTTATAATCTACAGCTTGTCGCGATAGGCAGATGAGGCCGGTAGAGTCCGGCCTTTTTTGTTTGTGTCCTGTGTGTTGCTATTGACAACGGGGTAAATAAGGTGTATTATACACATAATACATAACATACACACTATGCATATCCTGCACAGGTGAGGTTGAGGAGATGGCCAGGACCAGACGTATAGATATGGTGACCAGCCCCGCGTTCGATAATCTGCTGGCGGAGGCGCAGTGGCGCACGTTGAAGCGCGGGGTATCGGTGAATAGCCGCACCCAATTGATCGAACTGGGGGTGGCGATACTGGTCGCCCTCGAACAGCACCTGGAGTCCAGCGGGTACAAGCAGTTTTTGCCGCAGGAGGTGGTCGAGGGTATAGGTGTAAACTGGGCGACGATTCGCGGGTCTAAGCTGGGCTATGGCGTCGTTCCCGGTGAGGAGGGTTGAAAAGGTGAGGGGTGATAGTGATGTCTGAAGAGGAGACCACAGAGGGTCAGGATCAAGATTCTATCAGTGCCGATCCTGAGCCAATGGTACCCCAGCCTTACGGGATGCCCGGTGGTGGGGTCGACGATTCGTTCTCCTCTGCTGCCCGGCTCCTGGATGCAATCGATAAGCAGAACAAGCGCCTTAACGAGATACGGGATGCTGTGGCCAATATAGACTGGTCATCGATCCGCCTTGCAGGATTGGGGCTTGGCATTTCTGGTGGGGCAACATGGACGCGGAGCTGGGACGTCGGGGATGCTCAGGAGGGCTGACGTGTCCCTATCGTAACCTCGTGATGACGACCGCTATGGCTATCGCCAGACCTATGAGCATATACAGGCTGAACAGCGATATAAACAGGTATTGAACCACCAAGTAGAAAACAACGAAGCATACCACTGTACTGATGCATCCGATTACCTGCAAACCGATACCGCGCTTGCGGTTGGTGACTAGGCTAATCAGTTCCCCGATAGCGTAGCCGATCGCGGCTGAGATCAACAAAGTAAACAGTATGAAAGGACTGGCCTTCACCATGAGGGCCCACAGGAAACCGGCGGCAATGGCTGCCCCTACTCCAGTTACTGTGGCGGCGAGGTACTGTTTGGCCGATACCTCGTAGGTGGGCAGGCGCTTCAGATTGGCGCATTCACGGCATCTTATGCCCACCGGCGTGCGAACCATGCATTTAGGGCAGACCGGGCGTTCACATTTTCCGCATCGCAGGTCGGTCTCTATCTCAGGGTGCTCAGCGCATTTCATTTCTTTTCCGGCGGGCCTTGTTCGTCGGTCGAATCGCGGTAGATCCATTCCTTCCGGTCGCGTGTGTCGCGGTCGAAGAGGAGGCGGTAAAGCATCACCCGTTTCCACTCACCCGGTGGTATCGGTCGCTCTGCCAGCAGCCGTTTGAGAATCAAGATAAGGAGCATGCCCAGTAGGAACCAAGTCCTTAATAACGACCCTTCCGGGATGCTCACCAGCGGCCCTTCGGGCAAACCGATGCTGGCCGGTACTATTACCACAGCTGTGATAAGCATGGACAGGGGGGCGTTCTTCAGGATGGCATGCAGGGGGAAAACGACCAGGTTGTATACAAGGAGTTCCCATGGGGCTAAAATGGATATCACCCCTACCACTGTAGCGAATCCGCGCCCTCCACTGAATCGAAGGAATGCAGACCAGTTATGGCCAGCGATCGCTGCTAACCCCACTATGCCCTGGGCCCAAAAGGGAAAATCCAGCACCGGGTAAGCGATAGCTACTGGAATAGCGCCCTTGAAGACATCGGAGAGGCCTACAGGGAAGAGGGCCCAGCGGGCCACCGAATGCCATACGTTGGAAGCGCTGGCAACCCCGCTGCCGTGTTTCCTGATATCAATACCCCTGATGAGCCGTCCGGCTATGTAGGACGTGGGTATCGATCCGAGGAGGTAGGCTCCGACGGTCAGCAGTATCAGCTGATAGACCGGCATACGATAACCTGCTTCAGGTCAAGGTGGAAACGAGCCACGTGATCCACTTCCTCCTCAGCTTGCCGGGGAAAAGCGGAGTGGTGTGTGAGCCTCCATCGACCAGTATCAGTTTCTTGGGCTGCTTAGCCCTTTCGTACACTTTGAGGGCAGCCTCATAGGGGATCCACCTATCTCCTTTGCACTGGACGAATAGCTTGGGATACTGCCCTAGTCTCTCTACATTTGCGCCGGGGCTGAGCCTGGCCCACGATTTCATT
This sequence comes from uncultured Dehalococcoidales bacterium, assembly GCA_964448395.1. Lineage (GTDB taxonomy): Bacteria > Chloroflexota > Dehalococcoidia > E44-bin15 > E44-bin15 > CAYUWM01. Next base: position 12,920 of record CAYUWM010000005.1, on the reverse strand, counting down.
GTTTTATCCAGCTCGATCCGCATTCGATAACCCCGGAGCGTCATCCAGAGGCGGAAGGTTATCCTGGTGAACCATCCTCCCATCGGCAGAGAGCCGGTACGGGGGTACTCGAGGACGATGTTGCCGGACTGTGAAGCTTTATCATAGACCGGGGCCCAGAGATCGGCTAGCTGCCCGTCCAAATCACCGGGGCTGGATATGAAAACCGAGGCTCGCAGGTTGGTTATGTTGGTGGCAGCCTGGATGGCGGCCAGCGCTCCCATGCTGTGCCCCACCAGGCCGGTGCGGTCGGGGTCCACGCTGGGGTGGAGGCGCAGTTGTTTGACGGCGGCGATAACGTCTTGGTACAGACGGCTGTCGAGTATGCCCTCGCTCTTCCCGTGTCCCCGAAAATCGAATGTCAGCACGGCAACGCCATGGCGCACCAGCCTCTGGGCGCTGGGGCTCATGGCACGGTGGTCGGAGGCCATCCCGTGGCACATCACCACGCCGGGGAATGGCCCGTCCCCTTCCGGAATCAGGATCTCACCGTGGAGTATGCTACCGTCAGCAGAGAATTCTACCGTTTCTACATGCCATTTCATGAACTCATCGCCTCCGGAGCGCGTTGAGCTGCCAGTTTTATAAGATGCTCGGCGCATGCGATGGGGACCTCTGCCCCACCCAATGGTGTCTCGTGGCTGCTTCCCAGACCGTGGAAGTCGCTGCCCCCTGTGGTTATCAGCCCATAGCGTTCAGCAGTCTTGACCAGTTTCTTTATCGTGTTGCGATGGTAACCGTTGTAGTACGTCTCCATCCCTGCCAGCCCCGCCTGTTTCAGTTTAGGGATAATTGAATTGAGTTCCTCGACGTCCGCCGGATGCGCTAATACAGGCAGTCCGCCTGCCATTACTACCAGCTTCACCGCCTCCTCAGGCGAGAGGCGCTCCCTCTCAGCATAGGCAGGGCCGTGACGTCCTATGTATTTAATAAACGCTTCTTGCAATGAGGGTATATGCCCCCCCTCGAACATGGCTTGAGCTATATGTGGCCTCCCTACAGAGCCTCCTCCGGCCAGTTCCATTACCCGCTCCCACGAGATATCGATACCCATCCCCGACAGGTTATCAACAATCTTTCTGGCCCTTATTTCACGGGAATGGCGCAGCCGGTTAAGGGAGCTCTCCAGCCCCTTGTTTCTGTAGTCGATACAATAGCCCAGTATATGAACCTCCCCGGTGAGGGTATCGGTGTTTATCTCCAGTCCAGGGATTATCTTTAAGTTAGGGAAGGCTGCACCCGCTTTCAGGGCGCGCTCGATTCCGGAAACGGTGTCGTGGTCGGTGATAGCGATATATGTCAGCTTTTTCTCTGCCGCTCGCTGCACGATCTCTTCCGGGGTCAGCCGCCCGTCAGAAGCTGTGGTATGGACATGAAGGTCTACCTTACTCATCATTTCCGGTCAACTCCCGGTCGATACGGCTAATATTCTCGGCCTTGCCCGTCGATTGGTCTATCTCTACCAGTACGGAGTTCAGGATGGCATCGCCCTTACCTACAGCTATGCGGTGGGGAATCTGGGTAAGGAATCTATGGATCACCGCATCGATATCGTCGCCGATGACCGACTCCCGCGGGCCGACCATCCCGATGTCGGTAATGAAGGCGGTGCCCTGCGGTAGCAGGCGGGCGTCGGCGGTGCCGACGTGTGTGTGTGTCCCCAGCACCGCGCTTACCTTCCCATCCAGGTAGCGGCCCATGGCCCCTTTTTCGGAGGTGGCCTCGGCATGGAAGTCCACGATGATTATCGGGGGCTTGTTATCTTCGGTCTCCGCAAGCAGCTGCTCCATAGCTTTGAAAGGGCAATCATAATTGCCGATAAAGGTTCGTCCTAACAGATTGACCACCATCACATCCCCCTTTATTAAATAACCGCGCCCGGGTACCCCCGGCGGATAGTTCAGGGGGCGCAGGATAGCGAGGTCGCTGTCAAGGGCGGGAATGATGCTCTTGTGGGACCAGATGTGATTGCCGGAGGTGATGATGTCGACACCTGATTGAAAAAGCTCATCAGCGGTTTCAGGGGTCAAACCCAGTCCCCCGGCAGCGTTTTCCCCGTTAGCGATAGCCAGTTCGACCCCATGTTCACTCTTGATCTCGGGCAGCAGGGTATGTACCGCCCGTCGGCCGGGCTTGCCGATAACATCACCGAGCATTAGGATGCGCAAGTCCCCTCCTATTTAGCGTAGTCTACCGTTCTGGTCTCCCTGATGACCGTGACCTTTATCTGTCCCGGATACTCCAGCGTTTCCTCAATCCTCTTTACTATATCGCGGGTGAGGCGCATCGCTTCGAGGTCATCTAGCTCTTCAGGTTTAACCATGATTCGAATCTCTCGACCCGCTTGTATGGCGAAGGATTTCTCCACCCCGGTAAAGCTGTTGGCCACGCTCTCCAGCGCTTCCAGGCGCTTCAGGTAATGCTCCAGCGATTCCCTGCGGGCTCCCGGTCTGCCTCCGCTAATGGCATCGGCCGCGGATACAATGAAGCTGAGTACGCTGCTGAAAGCTTCCTCACCGTGATGCTCGGCTACGGCAGCAGCAACCTCTGCGGATTTGTCCCACTGTTTTACCAGATCAGCGCCGATCTTGGCGTGGGGGCCTTCCACCTGGAAGTCCACCGCTTTGCCGATGTCGTGGAGCAGCCCTGCCCGCTTCGCCATCTCGGTTCTAATCCCCAGCTCCGATGCGATTATGCCGGAAAGATGGGCTACCTCGATGCTGTGTCTCAGCACGTTCTGTCCGTAACTGAAGCGGTATTTAAGTCTCCCCAGCAGTTTTATCAGTTCCGGGTGCAGTCCGGTTACACCCGATTCTTGAATTGCGCTCTCACCCTCTGCTTGCATCGTGGCTTCTACTTCTTTTTGCGCCGTTGCTACCATCTCTTCGATACGTGCGGGGTGGATCCGGCCGTCTCGTATAAGCTTTTCCAAGGCTAAACGGGCTACTTCGCGGCGGACCGGATCGAAACAGGATATCGTTACCGCCTCTGGGGTGTCATCGATGATGAGGTCCACCCCTGTGGCGCTCTCAAGGGCCCTTATGTTGCGGCCCTCACGACCGATAAGGCGTCCCTTCATCTCGTCGCCGGGTAGCGGCACTACCGATACGGTACTCTCCGACACCACCGCAGTGGCGCAGCGTTGAATAGCCTGAGAAAGTATCTCCTGCGCTTTCTCATCGGCATCCTGCTTGTACTGGGCTTCGATGCTACGAAGGCGGCGCGACACATCCTCCTTGGCCTCATCCTCCACCGCCATGATCAGGAGTTCCTTGGCCTCAGCGCTGGATATACCCGATATCAGTTCCAGTTGCTGAACCTGTTTCTGTTTTAGCTCTTGGAGCTGGTCCCGAAGGCTGTCCAGCTCTTTTTCCTTGCCGGACAGGTCACGCTCCCGACGTTCCAGGTTCTCGTATTTTTTGTCGAGATTTTCCTCCTTCTGGGAGATGCGTCTCTCCTGCCGGTGGAGCTCGGAACGGCGCTCGCGGAGCTCTGACTCCGCCTGGGATTTGATCTTGATGCCCTCTTCCTTGGCCTCGAGGAGGGTCTCCTTGTACTTCGTCTGGGCCTCGGTGAGCAGAGCCTCCACCTCCGTTTTGGCGGCGCTGATCCGCCGACCACTGATCATGCGCCAACCGACGAACGCAATAATACCACCGCCTACCAGTCCACCCACCGCTGCCAACACTATTGGCAACATTTCTATCTCCCCTTTCATCTGGAGTTTTACACGTCTCCAGATTATGTAAGGCTATATTGAATTCCCCATATTAAACTTATATCTACTGAAAAGTCAAGGCGAATTATATGATTCCCGCCATATCCGCTCGACGGTACGTTTAATCACCTCATAGCTGAACCCCCGCCTCCTCAACGAGGAGCCCAGCTTGCGCCTGAAACTGTCGTAGTCCTCTCTCTGCAGGGAGCGCTCCTTCTTTTTAGCGGCCCGGTAGGCGCTCTCCTCTTCGTCGATCCCCTCCAGCACCTCGGCAATCACTTCCTGGGAGACCCCCTTTTTGCTCAGTTCCAGCCGCAGCAGCCGCTGGCTGCGAGGATTGCACGATTCCCGGTTCTCCTTCCAGAATGTGGCAAATGTAAGATCATCGATCATCTGCCTCGCCATCAGCTGTGAGATGACGCTGTCCACCGCTTCACGGTCGAATCTTCGGCTGAGCCTGATCCTGATCTCTGCTTCGCTCCTCGGGCGGTAATTTAGCAGGCGCAGGGCCGACTGGAGGCATTTTACGATGGAGTCGTCCGTCGTCAGGTCCGCTATCTGGGAATCGGTGAGCGTCTGTCCCGGTGTGATACAGCTATGCTCCAATACCTCTTGGCTCACACTGAAGGCAAAGGTTCCATCGAGGAAGATATTTGCCCGGTCCTTCCCCCTTTTCTGCGGTTTGATGTCTGTTACCGTTTTCATAAACACAAAAAGGCTGGACTACCGGTTTCCCAGCCCTTCCAGCCTTATGGTTGAATTTTCGGTTCCCGGGCGAGCTCTAGTCCTGTTCGATGGTGACGGGAGTTGCCTTCAGGGATAAAGCTTTCTCTCGGATCTGCCGCTCCAGCTCTGTAGCTATGGCTGCGTTTTCCTTGAGGTAGGCTTTGGCATTCTCGCGTCCCTGACCCAAGCGGGTCTCCCCGAAGGAGAAAAAGGCACCCGTCTTCTGTACCAACCCCATCCCCACTCCCAGATCGATGAGGCAGCCTTCACTGCTGATACCTTGGGAGAACATGATGTCGAACTCGGCGATCTTGAATGGAGGAGCAACCTTGTTCTTGACGATCTTGGCCTTCACCCGGCTTCCGACCGCCTCGTCTCCCTTTTTGATGGTCTCAATTCTTCTCAGGTCGATCCGCACCGAGCTGTAGAATTTGAGTGCTCGACCCCCGGGGGTTACTTCCGGGTTGCCGAAGAAAACCCCCACCTTCTCCCGTAGCTGATTAATGAATATCACGGCGGAATGTGACCTGTGGATGGCAGCAGATAGCTTCCTCAGTGCCTGGGACATCAAGCGGGCCTGTAGTCCCACAAAAGCGTCTCCCATATCTCCTTCGAGCTCTGCCCTGGGGACCAGGGCAGCCACGCTGTCGACGACTATCACGTCCACCGCCCCGCTCCTTACCAGAGCCTCGGCGATCTCCAGCGCTTGCTCCCCCGTGTCCGGCTGGGAAATTAGTAATTCCTCCACTTTGACACCAAGGTTAGAGGCATAGCTGGTATCGAGCGCATGCTCCGCGTCAATGTAAGCCGCCGTGCCGCCGTTCTTCTGGGCCTGTGCAATGATGTGGAGCGATAGTGTGGATTTACCGCTCATCTCCGGCCCGAAGATCTCGGTGACGCGTCCCTTGGGTATGCCCCCGATGCCTAAGGCCAGGTCCAGCGAGATAGCGCCGGTGGGGATGGCTTCAACGGTCATCTTGACCGCGTCCGCCCCCAGCCGCATGATCGCGCCCTTGCCGAACTGCTTCTCGATCTGGCTTAGCGCCAAATCCAGGGCCTTCTCCTTCTCAGTTGCCATCTAAATTCTCGCCGTCAAATAGAGTTTTCCAAGCGTATCATAGCACAGGGTTTTTACCAAAACAAGGGTTTCTGTCAATAGCAGTAGTGGTATATGAACCGGACATCGAATCGGGGAGTAACCGGCTTTTGCAGACCACATTATGTCAATACCGTAAGTTTGACCGTTTATTTGGTCGTGAAGTATACTCAGTTTATCTGGTTGGTTCCGTATTCCAGGTGAAATCATGGATCTGACGATATTCATTTTGCTGGTTGTTGCCATCGTGATATTCATGGCGTTGCGTATTTATTTTCACCAGCGGCGCAGCAAGATGACAGATGCAGAAGCTGTAAAAAGCGAGGCGGATACCCTCGAAGGAGGAGACGCGGTTGAAGATGTGCCGGAGCCGAAGAGTGACACCCCACTGCGGGGAAGCTCGCCGGTAGCGACCGAGCCGGGTGCCGATGAGGAGGTGCGGGTGGAGGTCTCCGGCATTCACAAATCGTTCGGGGGCAAAGACGTAGTTCACGATGTTTCCTTCAAGCTGATATCGGGGGAGGTATTCGGCCTGGTTGGCCCCAACGGTGCCGGTAAGACCACCACGATACGGATGCTGATGGATATAATTAAGCCGGATGCGGGGGATATAACGGTGTTCGGTAGGCCAATAGATGAGAGCACTAAGAACCGCATCGGATACCTTCCTGAAGAGAGGGGTCTGTATCAGAAGATGAGAGTTAGCGACTCGCTGGTTTACCTCGCAAGGTTGAAGGATGTCGATACGGGGTTGGCCAGGGAGCGGGCCGAGGAGCTCCTGCGGCAGGTGGACATGACCGCTCACAAGGGCAAGAAGGTCAGCGAACTCAGCCGCGGGATGGGGCAGATAATCCAGTTTCTGGTTACCATCGCCCACGATCCGGATCTGATTGTCCTCGACGAGCCGTTCGCCGGCCTCGACCCGGTGAACCGGATGCTGCTCAAGGGGATAATCCTGGAGCTTAAGGCACAGGGGAAGACGATCGTCCTCAGCACCCACATGATGAACGAGGTCGAGGAGATGTGCGACCGCATATTGATGATCAACCAGGGCCGTGCTGTGCTCTACGGCAGCCTGGCGGAGATAAAGTGGCGCTACCGTAACAACTCCGTCTTCGTGGCAGGCGAAGGGCCCATCGGTGAGCTTGCGGGGGTCACCGGGAAGGAAGAGCACGGAAAGTACGTGGAGCTTTTTCTCGACGGCGATACTAGCCCGCAGCAGCTACTTAATCAGTTGATAGCGCAGGGTGTACGCGTTGACCGCTTCGAGGTTTCGACGCCGTCGCTGAACGAGATATTCATCCAGGCGGTGAAGGGTGAATAAGACCTGGATCATTGCCCACCACGAGTTCTCCATTACGGTGAGGAGGCTGTCTTATGTCCTGCTGACGGTGAGCTTCCCCCTGCTGGCGCTCATAGGATTATTTGTATATCAGGGGTATGTTCTACTTGGTGAGGATACTCCTGTTGAGGATATAAAGATAGGCTATGTGGACCAGACCGGGATATTTACCCAATACACCGATCCCGATGGCGCTGTCTTTATTCTGTACGGTGAGGATGACAATACGATGGGAGCGCTGCTCGACGGGGAAGTCGATGAGTATTTCATCATCCATGAGGACTATCTCGATACCGGACAGATTACAAGGTTCACCACCAAGAGGGAGCTGGAGCTCCCCGGCGATGTCATGGCTCTAATAGAGGATTTCCTTGTCGCCAACCTCCTTTCAGGGGATGTCTCCAATCAGGTCATGGAAAGGGTTAAGTCGCCACTCATCCCGTTTTCGTTCGGTGTGGACCCGGATACCGGCAAGATTCTGCCCCCGGTGGATATTTTCGCCGCTTTTGGACTGCCGTATATCTTCAGCATACTGTTCATGATATCGATCTTCTTTACCTCCGGCTATCTACTGCAGGGGGTGAGCGAGGAGAAGGAAAACAGGCTGATGGAGATACTGCTGTCCTCCGTCTCGGCGAGACAGCTGCTGACGGGTAAGGTGATCGGTCTGGGGGCTGCGGGACTGTTGCAGATCACCGTCTGGTTCATTGCTGGGCTTATATTCGCTACCATCGCCTCGGCATGGATTGCTCCTTTGGCTAATCTGAGCATCCCGGTCGACCTGATAATCTTGGGCATCATCTACTTCATCCTCGGTTACCTGCTCTACGGCATCATCTGGTCTGTTATCGGCTCCCTCGGGGCGAATGCCAGGGAGGGCAGTCAGTTGACCTCGCTGGTGGTGCTGCCAGCCATATTACCAGTGATGCTGATCGGGCTGTTCATAGAGAATCCCGAGCACGTCATATTCACCATCTTCACCCTTCTGCCGATCACTGCTCCTATTACGGCTGTCATGAAGCTGAGCATAGGTGCACTTCCCGTCTGGGAATGTGTCGTGAGCATCATCATGCTCGGTGCTTCAATCGTGGTAGCTATGTGGATGGCCAGCCGCATCTTCTGCACCACCCTGCTGATGTACGGCAAGCGCCCCAGCTTCAACGAAATCTGGCGATATATCCGTGAAGGATAGCTCGTTCGTAGTCGGAGCCAGATTTTAATACCCCCCAATTGACTACCGCAGTTATTTGCTCTTGAACCTGCCGGGATGTACATCGACTTGGCGATCTGACGATGGTAGAATAATACCGATGATCGAAAACGATAAACAGCTATACGACGTGATTGTTGTCGGTGCGGGGCACGCTGGCTGCGAGGCTGCGCTGGCGGCGGCAAGGATGGGCTCCAGGACGCTGCTGCTAACCATCAACATGGACAACATCGCCCTCATGCCGTGCAACCCCTCCATCGGTGGGCCGGCCAAGGGCCATCTGGTGCGGGAGATCGATGCCCTGGGTGGGGAGATGGCTCGCAACATCGACCGCACCTTTATCCAGATAAGGATGCTGAATACCGGTAAAGGTCCTGCCGTCCAGGCGCTCCGCGCCCAGGCGGACAAGAAGCTCTACGGGCTGGCCATGAAGCACACACTGGAGCGGCAGGATAACCTGGATATAAAACAGGCTCTGGTGGAGGAGATCGGGTTGAGTGACGGTGTTATCCGGGTGGAGACTGATCTCGGCACGGCATATGCATGCAGGACTTGCGTGCTAACCACCGGGACGTCGCTCGCCGGCAGGGTGATCGTCGGGGACAAGAGCTACTCTGCGGGGCGGTCGGGCGAGTTCGCCGCGGAACGGCTGTCGGACAGCCTGCGCTCTCTTGGTTTCACGCTGGGGAGGTTGAAGACCGGCACCCCCCCTCGAATCGATGCCCGAAGCATCGATTTCGCTAAGGCCATCGTACAGCCCGGCAGCGAGGTGCCGCTGTATTTCAGCCTGTGGGGCGACCGCGATGGTCATTCGGCATTCCCCGCGCCGAACCCGGTCTACCCGCTGGCTCCATCATCGTGGCGTCCGCAGCTACCGTGCTATCTGGTTTACACCAACGAGAAGACCCATGAAGTGATCCGCAATAACCTCGACAGGGCTCCCCTGTTCACCGGGTTGATACACGGGGTAGGGCCCCGCTACTGCCCGTCGATCGAGGATAAGATCGTACGCTTCGCCGAAAAGGATTCTCACCCCCTGTTCCTCGAGCCGGAGGGCTGGCAAACCAACGAGGTTTACGTTCAGGGGGCCAACACCAGTTTGCCCGAGGATGTGCAGCTGGAGATGCTACGTACCATACCAGCACTCGAGAACGTGGAGATGGTGCGGGTGGGCTACGCTATAGAATACGATTATATTCCGCCCAGCCAGATAGCGGCAAGCCTGGAGACCAAGCTCGTCCCCGGCCTGTTCCTCGCCGGCCAGATCAACGGCACCACCGGGTACGAGGAGGCGGCAGGGCAGGGGCTTATCGCCGGGATAAATGCGGCACTAAAATCGAAGGGTGAGCCACCGGTTTTTATACGGCGTGATCAGGGCTACATCGGGGTGATGATCGACGACCTGGTAACGCGGGAGCTCACCGAGCCCTATCGCCTGCTGACATCCCGAGCGGAGTACCGGCTGCTGCTGCGCCAGGATAATGCCGACCTGCGGCTTGCCCCGATTGGCTATGAAGTAGGCCTCATATCGAGTGAGCGCTACCATGCGGTGGAGGAGAAGAGAAGGGCGGTCGCCGCAGAGCTTGAACGTCTGGAGAGCAGCTATATCAATCATTCAAACCGGAGCGTGCGCGCCGTCGAGTTTCTGCGCCGGCCGGAGGTGAACTACCGAACGCTGGTCGATCTGGGGTGGAATACCTTTGATCTGAGCGGCGACGCTGCAGTTCAGGTGGAGACGGAGGCCAAGTATGCCGGCTATATCAGGAAGCAGAGCAACGAGGTAGCGCGTATGGCGAGGCTGGAATCCCGGGAGTTCCCGCCGGGCTTCGATTACGACGCTGTCGTCAGCCTGCGCTACGAGGCGTGCCAGAAGCTGAAAAAGATGCGCCCGGCGACCTTGGGGCAGGCATCCCGCATCGACGGCGTTACCCCTTCCGATGTGGCGATACTGATGGTTTACCTGGAGAGGGGTATTCGGTGAAGGACGTGGTGATGTTCTGCGGTAAGGGTGGTGTGGGCAAGACTACCTGTGCTGCCGCCACCGCCCTGCACCATGCCTTGCGGGGGAGGAAGACCATTATAATATCCACCGATCCTACCCCTTCACTGCACGACATCTTCGAGATAGACCTCGAAGCGAAGCCTGTCAAAGTTCTAGAAGGCTTGTATATGGACGAGATCGGTATCGATGAGGTCAAGGACATGTGGGATAAGAAATTCGGAGCCGAGGTCTACGAGGTATTCTCATCGTTTGTGGAGATAGGCTACGAGGAGTTCGTCGATTTCGTCGCCAGCATGCTCCCCGGCATCAGGGACGAGTTCATGGTGGATTACATCAGGGAACTGAAAGCATCGGGAGAATACGACAAGGTGGTATGGGATACTGCACCCGCTGGCCAAACGATGGGGCTGCTGCGGATGCCCTCGATCGTCAGCGAGCACCTCAAGCCCGCTCCCCGCATCTACGCTACGCTGAAGTCCACCGGAAAAGGGAGACGGTCGGTTCAATCGGTGATCCGGGGATGGGAAGAACTGTCGAACAGGGATATCGAGTTCCTTCAGAATGAGGTCGAGTTCAATCTGGTGACCATAGCCGAGGCGCTGGCGGTGCGGCAGCTGGACGCCATCTTTAGCGAGTTTAAGGATTACGGACTGGCGGTTGATAATATCATAGTCAATCAGGTTGTGGATCAGCCCGATTCGGAGTTCTTACGCCGCAAGGCGGATATGCAGCGGGGCTACCTCTCGGAGATAGCGGAGAGGTATGACGGCAATCGGCGGATGCTGCCGCTGTTCCCCTATGAGATAAAGGGACTGGACCGACTGGAGGAGGTAGCGGGGGTGCTGTTCCGCGATGGGTGAAAGGGCGGCCCCGGTCCTGTACAACGCCAACGTCGTTACACTCGGTGCTTCAAGGCCGCGATAATCTTGAATTTCATCGACATTTAATATAAAATATAAATGTAATGCCTATTTACGAGTTTCTCTGTCCCAAGTGCGATTATAAGTTCTCGCGCCGCCGCCCGATTAGCGAGTCGGGCGAAGATATGCAGTGCCCCAAGTGTCAGACCCCGGCCAAGAAGCAGTTCTCCTCGTTCGCCGCCGTGTCAAAGGTACCTGGTGGCAGTGCCACGCCGATATCCGGCAGCGGCTGCGGCACCTGCTCCGGCGGCACATGCTCCACCTGCGGCAGCTAGGCTCCGGCTCGTATTTTTCTAAGCACGAACAATCCACTGATGCCACCCAGTAACAGGCTCTCTATCGCTGTAGCTGTGGCGATGAGCATCGCCGTATCGGAGAAGAACCCGACGGTGAAGATTCGTGGCAGGTATCCCTCGAGTATCCAGTAATCGTTGCTGAATATCATGCGGTGGAATGCGATGAATAGCCAGTCGAAATCTATTAGCGCTGCGATCCCCAGACCTATTATGACGGCTAGGGTGAGGATGCTGCCGCCGAGCACCATCCGGGCAAACGGTAGCAGGAACCGCCTGCGCAGCCAGAGGAACCCGGCGATGATAAACAGGGCGATATATCCGCAAATGGCTTCTTGAAGGTGGTAGTTGAGGACAATGAGGCTTCTGACATCCCTCAGGTGTAGCATCTCGCGTCCGCTGAATATATCCAGTGCCTCATCGGCTTCTGCTGAATTGAAGTAGTTTATCAGGCCCACCGCCACCTCATGCAGTTTCTCGCCACTGAGGCCGGTATCCCGGCTTACATCGTATTTAACGAAGCTCTGCTCGTAGAGCTGCAGGTCGTTGACTGCCCACGTCAGGTGGCTGGTCAACAATAAAAGAGGAATGCAGAGTATAAACAGGACGATCGCAATGTAAACGATGATTCGCCAGTGCTTGCGGTCGGGCATGGCTCAATCCTAGATGAGCCGGCAGTGGCTTGTCAATCCATCGGCGTGAACTTATAATTCGTGCAGGTGGTAAATATCGGGAATGTGTTATGAGCGATACGGACATACCGGATAATCTGGGGGAATTCGACGAGCTGGTGGCGATCATCGCCAGGCTGCGCGGCCCCGGCGGCTGCCCCTGGGACCGGGAGCAGACCCATTCATCGCTCAAGGGCAATCTCACCGAGGAGGCATACGAGGTTCTCGATGCTATCGACAGGGGGGACATGCAGGACCTCTGTGAGGAACTGGGGGACGTGCTGCTGCAGGTGGTGCTGCATGCCCAGATAGCCAGGGACGACGGCGGTTTCGAGATCAGAGATGTCATCCGTGGCATCAGCACCAAATTGATCCATCGCCACCCCCACGTCTTCGGCGATGCCCAGGCGACGGACGCGCAGCAGGTGATCGCTCACTGGGAGACGCTCAAACGGGAAGAGGGCAAAGGCTCACTGCTGTCGGGCCTGCCCAAGGATATGCCGGCCCTCTCTTACGCTCAGGCGGTGCAGCGCCGCGTGGCCCGTGTCGGGTTCGACTGGGAGGAAGTGAAGGACGTGGTGCACAAGCTGGCCGAGGAGGTCGCGGAGTTCGAGGCGGCGGTTGAGCACCGGCGGAAGGTGGAGGAGTTCGGCGATATCCTGTTCACCCTGGCCAACGTGGCCCGCAGGCTGGATATCGACCTCGAAGCTGCATTACGGGGAGCCAACGAGCGTTTTTATGAACGCTTCTACCATATGGAGGAGCTTTGCAAGCAGAGGGGCATATCGCTGGCTGACCTGTCGCTGGAGGAGCAGGACGCCCTGTGGGAAGAGGCAAAGAGGGACATCAGCGGGTGAGGATAAGCAATATACGGGGAACTCTGGTGTTCATGTCGATAATAGA
>CAYUWM010000004.1:44604-47033 GCA_964448395.1 uncultured Dehalococcoidales bacterium | reverse complement strand
AAGGTTATACAGTTCAAGAAACTTTGTGTCTAGAATGGGTAGATATTGGCGTTTTAGCAGATTTAATATATCATTCGTAGTTGAGTAGGTGATTGTGGCATCAGGACTGAAGTGAATTTCTACTCTAGTGCCCTGGCCTTCTAGATGGCAGGGCTGAATATCATGCCATATAAGCTTGTTCTTTGACTGTAAATACCACTCTGAGCCACCTGCAAAAGACTCACTGCGTGTTTCTGTGATAACTTTCGAGGCAATATTGAAACTCACTTTTGCTCCAACACCTGCGAAACCTATTCCACCTCCACGTGTTTTCAGACCGGCTGCAAAGTCGTGGTATTGTTCGAAGCTTTCAGCGTTCATTCCTTGTCCATTGTCTGCAACAGTGAGCACTTTTTCTTGTGAATCAAAATCTATTGCAATTCGCGTAGGTTTTGCATCAAGTGAATTGGCGATAAGCTCCACTAGGACAACTTCAGCTACCTCAAAAGGGTACATCTCTGCTAAATCTCTGATCAAATTTTGAAAATTCACACTGCTTTCATGGATAGACAATGTATTCCTCCTTATAATTTGAACTCCTCATCCTTCGGGAAATGGAACTTAGATTTAGTCTCCTTCACTTTACGTTCTATTGTAGAAAATATAGCCTCAACATCTTTCTCTGTGTATTCGTATGCCTGTCTGTTGGCGCAATTCCCTAATACTTTAAGCCGGTATAGAACCTCATTAGTCCTTAGTGTAGCCAGCCTTTCAAAGCGCTGTCTTGGCGTTTCATTCTCAGGTGCGTTCTTCATCTTGTCTCCACAAATAATAACATTCTTAAAAGGATATTGTACTGTTGCAAGGATAACATATATATTATAATTTGTCAAGTATTTTACTATGATGAGTCATAACAAAAGCCCGGGTGCTTTGCAGCTCCCCGGGCCTGTTTTTTGTGCATGCGCCCGCGCGCGTCCGGCCTACAGGAACACCAGCGCCGCGGCTATGGACACGGAGGTGAAGATCACCACGAAGACGATGAAAGCGAACATGGGCGAGGTGATGAAGCGGTACAGTATCCTCTTGGTGGTAAGCTCTATCTTCTCATCGATCTCATGCATGGCATCCAAGGCGGCCTGGTGCATCTTGTCGGCGGCGGCCTTCATCAGGGCGTCGGCATCCGCGGTTCTCTTCGACGCCTCTGACGCGATCCTCTCCGCCTCCCTCATCGCCGCCTCGGCCGCTTCGCGGGCCGCGCGAGCCGCCTCCTCCGCCCGGCGCAGCATGTTCTCCAGCGCGATGAGCGCCGCCTCGAGGGCCTTGTCGCCGGAGCGGTCCGCCTCTTCAGCCTTCTGGCTGGTGGTCTCGGCCACATGCAGGCCCGCTGCCGCCTTCTCCTTGGCCTCTTTGCCCGCCTGGCCGGCCCTCTGCGCCTCATCACCCGATACCCGCGATGCTATCTCGATGGCCTCTTCCGCGGCCACGTTGTCTATATCCGACTTGCGGCTGAGCTCCTCGGCGGCACGGAACGCGGCAGCCGCGAGGCGCTTGGCCTCCTTGCCGGTCTCGTCCGCCCTGCGCGAGGCCTCGATCGAGGGGCTGGCGCTGGCCTCATCGGCTGCCGCCACGGCGGCCCTGGCGCTCTCCTCCGCCTGCTCGCCGGCGGTCTTGGCCGCCGCCATGGACTCCTCCACGCGGGACATCGCCGCCTTGAGCAGCTCGTCGGCCTTGGCTATCAGCTCCTTCTTCATCGCCTCCAGCGAGGCGTCGGCGGCCCCTTTTGCCGCCCGCGCCATCTCCTCGGCGTCGCTTATCAGCTTGTGGAGGGCCTTGATGGCCGCCTTCAGTGCCTCGTCGCCGGCGATGTCTGCCGCCTCCGCCTTGGCGCGCGTATCCGCGGCCACCTTGAGGCCGGCGGTGGCCGCCTCGTTGGCCTCCCTGGCGGCGTCCTCCACCCGTGCCGCCACCGCGCCAGTAACCCCGGCGGCGGCGATATAGGCATCATCGCTGGCCTTGGATGCCAGCTCCGATTTGGTGATCAGATTATCGGCCGCCCTGAAGGCCGCGGCTGCTGCCCTCTTGGCGTCCCTGCCCGCGTCATCCGCCTTGCGGGCGTTGCCCGCCGACATCTCCGACGCCAGCTTTGCAGTGGCCGTCTCGGCTGCCTTGGCGCCCTTGTCGGCCTCCTTGCCTGCGGCCTTGGCCGCCTCGGTCGCGATATCGACGCCCTTCCTGGCTGCAAGGGCTGCATCCTCTGCCCGTGCGGCGGCTTCCTCGGCGAGGGCGCGGGTGGCGGCTGCCGCCTCCTTGGCCTCCAGGCTGAGTTCCTCCGCTCTGGCGGTGGCCTCCTCTGCCGCGATGCGGGCCGCCCGCGCGATGTCCTCCGCACGCTGCGCTGATTCCTCCGCGCGCTGCGCCGCCTCCTCGGCGGCCAGTGATGCCGACTC
>CAYUWM010000004.1:20598-44504 GCA_964448395.1 uncultured Dehalococcoidales bacterium | reverse complement strand
GCCTTGATGGCGGCATTGGCGATCTTCTCGGCCCTGGCCGCGGCATCGGCGGCCGCCTTGGTGGCTTCCGCCGCCGCCTTCTCGCCGGCCTTGCGCGCCTCCTCGGCGCGCTGCTCGGCCAGGTTGGAGGCCTTGGTGGCTGCGTCCGCCGCCTCGCGGGCCGCTTTGGCTGCCGCCTCGGCCCGCTTCGCCGCCTCAAGGGCCGCGCGGATGTTGGCATCCATCTCGTCCAGGATCTGCGGCAGGGGCTTGGTGAGTATCTGGGGAACGTCTATCTTCGTTTCTTCTTTACCGGGTTTGGATTTTGAGTCAGCCATCTTATTAACCCCCTTTTAAGTATTGCGATACTTTAGGCGAACCATACTGTATTCCATATACACGCTCCTGTCAAGACGAAAGCGATATATATACAAAAGTAGATAAAAGTAGTTAATTATGTTGAACTAGTAAACGGAAAGACAGGGCGTGGGATGCCGACCGGGCTTGCTGCTGTGGATCGCCGTCGCTCTACCGCTGGCCGTACCTGTCGCGATAAACGATCTCGCCCGGCTCCTTGCGCCCGGGGCCGTGGGGCTGCTCGGCGGGGTGGCCCATGGGGATGAGCTCCACCACGCGCACGTTATCGGGGACACCCACTATCTCGCCCGCCTTCACCGCGTCGAACAGGCCCACGTGCACGGTGCCCAGCCCCAGGGCGTGCGCGGCGAGGGTCAGGCTGTGGGCGGCGGAGGCCACGTCGTACATGTACCAGTCGCCCTTGTCGGTCACCTCCTCGCCCTTCTTGAAGCCGGCCCTGCCGGTCTCGGCGCAGGCCACGAAAACCACCGGCACGGTGCGGATGGCGTCGTTGGCCGGGTTAGTGGAGGACAGGGTGCCGGCCAGCTTCATGCGGGCCTCGCTATCGCGCACCACGATCCACCGCACGCACTGGGTGTTGGCCCACGATGGCGCCCAGCGGGCGGCGTCGAGCACCGCCTCCACGTCGGCGTCGGATACGGGGTCCGGGGTGTACTTGCGCACGCTGCGGCGGCTGCGTATCGCTTCCATCAGTTCCATGCTGTCCTCCTTGCGCGCTGCTGGCTTATGGCAGATGCAACAATTATACTATAGATGATGGTCACGACGACACTGCTCAAGGCGCTGACGCAGGCGGGGCTGGGCTCCCGCCGGGCGATGGCCGATGCCATCATGCGCGGGCTGGTGGCGGTCAACGGCGAGACGGTCGAAAGCCTCAAGCACCCGGTCGATGTGGATAGCGACGCCGTCACCCTCGACGGGCGGGCGGTGGAGCTGTCGCCGTCGCGATTGATTTACATAATGCTCAACAAGCCAGCGGGCGTGGTCACCAGCGTGGGCGACCAGCGGGGGAGGCAGACGGTCATGGACCTGCTGCCGCAGAGGTATGGCAGCGTGCGGCTGCACCCGGTGGGGCGGCTGGACCGGGACACCACCGGCCTGCTGCTGCTGACCAACGACGGCGCTTTCACTTATCATGTCACCCACCCGAGCTTCGAGCGGGAGAAGGAGTACCTGGCGCGCATCGAAAGCCGCCTCTCGGCGGAGGAAATACGCTCGCTGGAGCAGGGGGTCGAATTGGGTGACGGCGTTACTCATCAGGCGGCCGTCCGCGAGGTGGAGCACGCCCCGCCGTTCAGCTACAGCGTAATTATCCACGAGGGGAGGAAGCGGCAGGTGCGCCGCATGTTCGCCGCGCTGGGGCACAGCGTGGTATCGCTGCATCGTACGCGCATCGGAAACCTGCGGCTGGGCGCGCTGGCCGAGGGGGAGGTGCGCGAGCTGGGGGCGGACGAGGTCCGCAGGTTAATCGATAGCTGAATATATTGACGATTGACGGGTATGTGGGTTAGAATATCTTAGTTGAGGCGGGGAGAGATAACATGATCGAGATGACGATAGACAGCATCCGGATGAGCTTGATGAACTACCAGCGGGTGGTGATCCTCAAGGAGAAGGACGGGGAGCGCTACCTGCCGATATGGATCGGCCCCGCCGAGGCGGACTCCATCGCCATCAAGCTGCAGGATGTTGAAGTGCCGCGGCCGCTGACCCATGACCTGCTGCGTTCCATGATAGATGCTCTGGGGGCGCGGGTGAACGCCATCGTGGTCCACGACCTGCGCAGCGACACTTTTTTCGCCAAGATACTGGTGGTGTCAGACGGGCAGGAGCTGGAGATAGACTCACGTCCCAGCGACGCCATCGCCCTGGCAGTCAGGGTGGAGGTGCCGATCTACGCCGACGAGATGGTGCTGGACAAGGCGGGGATACTGCTGCCGAAAGAGGGCGAGGAGGCTGAGTTGACCGAGGAAGAGGCGAGCAAGCTAGCCCCTTTCAAGGATTTCATCGATACCCTGAACCTGGAGGACCTGGGAAAGTCGTAGCGGCCTGTTGCAGGTAGCGAATGGACGAGGAACTGTTAAAACGTTTGATATCTACCGTCAGATGTTTTAAGTGTGGGGGGTTCTATGTGGAGGATCACGCCAGGGTCCTCGGGTATTACGGCGATACCGCGTTTCTGAGCGTATACTGCTCCGAGTGCCGGCGGCGGGATATAGTGGCGGCGGTGGTTAAGGAAGTATCGGTTGCCGATCTTGACGGCGATACCGTCGGCGAACAGCAGGCGAAGTTCCGCTACATGATACCGGTGAGCGAGGGCGATGTACAGGCAATCCACGATTTCCTTGAAGGGTTCGACGGCGATTTCTCGTTGCTGTTCACTGGTAGCAAGGATTGAACCCGTATGATTTTCACCCCCGTAAAGCGGGGGTTTTTTAATGGGTGCAGTTTTGTGGGAGGGTGGGGGTGTGATATACTGACGCGGGGTAGTGACGGTGAATCGCTGGGCCTCAGCGCTTCAGTTTACAGGAATCGGGTTCTACATCGGCGGTTGCATCGCCGGTGGGGTGTACCTGGGGGTGTGGCTCGACGGTAAATATCAGTTAAGCCCCCTGTTTGTCCTGGTGGGCTTGGGTCTGGGGCTGTTTCTGGCTTTCTACGGAACCTATCGGGTATTGCTCTCCGCTATCGGGCGGGATAAGAATAGGCAGGATTAGTGATGGTAAAACGCTTGTGGAGCCGCATCGGCAAATGGCCCAGGATCGGGATTATCGCCCTTGCCTGCTGCGGTCTCATCGCAGTTGGCCGTCTCTACTTTGGAACCGCCCAGCCCCATGTGAACCTGCCCCCCGAGCAGCTGTGGCACGTGGGCAGTTTCCCCATCACCAATACCATGCTCGCCGCATGGTTCACCATCGTGGCGCTGGGGGTGCTGTGCTTTTTCGCCACCCGCCGGATGGAGCTTATACCGCGCGGGCTGCAGAATGTGATGGAGGCGCTGGTTGAAGGGCTGGCCAACTTTATCGACAGCGTGGCGGGTGAGGAGAACGGACGCAGGTTTTTCCCCGTGCTGGCAACCATATTCATCTTCGTGCTGGCCAATGCCTGGCTGTCGATGCTGCCGGGCTTTATGAGCATCGGTTTCGAACACGAAATGGAGGGACACATGGCAATTGTGCCCTTCTTCCGCGGTGCGAATACCGATATCAACGTGCCGCTGGCGCTGGCGCTGGTGTCCTTCGTTTTCGTCGAGTACTGGGGCTTCAGGACGCATGGCTTCCGCAGCTATACCCGCAAGTTCGTGAACGTCGGCCGCTCTCTCGGCGGTATGAAGAACGTGTTACGCGGCCGGATTAAACAGGGCGTGGGGGGGCTGTTGAGCGGTCTCATCGACATCTTCGTGGGTTTCGTCGAATTCATCAGCGAGTTGATACGGGTGTTAAGTTTCTCCTTCCGTCTTTTCGGCAATATGACTGCCGGGGAGATACTGATATTCTCGCTGATTTTCCTGCTCCCGTGGCTGGTGGTAATACCGTTCTACGGGCTGGAGCTGTTCCTTGGATTTATTCAGGCCCTCATCTTCTGCGGCCTGAGCCTGGTTTTTGTGGTGATGGCAGTCAGCTCTCACAATGAGCATTGATTATAAATCAATATAAAAGGGGGGATAGACCATGGATGCAGAGTCTATGAAACTGATCGCTGCGGCGGTCGCCATCGGTGCCGGTGCCCTGGGGCCCGGTCTGGGGATCGGCATGCTGGGGTACGGTGCAATGCAGGCACTGGGACGCAATCCCGAGGCCCGAGGCCCCATCATGACCAACATGATTTTGGCCATCGCCTTCTGCGAGGCCATCGCTATCTATGCCCTCATCGTTTCGATCATGCTGATTTTCATCGCATGATCTGCTATACGTAGGGGCTTGGGGAGTCGATATGGAGAGTATCGGTATTGATTGGCATATCCTGCTGGCTCAGCTTATAAACTTCGGCATCCTGTTCGGCATACTGTTCGTGCTGCTGTATAAGCCGGTGCGACGCATGCTCGATGAGCGCTCAGCGAGGATCAGGGAGAGCATGGAGCAGGCGGAGCAGGTAAAGGAGCAGCTGGCCAGGACCGATGAGCAGGTCAGGACGCAGATGGAGGCCGCTCGCAGGGAAGGCCAGGGCATACTGGCCCAGGCGGCCCAGATGGGGGAACGCCTCAAGGAGGAAGCGAGGGGGGAGGCAAAACGGGAGGCGGAAACCATCGTCAACAGGGCCCGTGCCGAGATCGAGCGGGAGCGGGATGAAGCCATCGAGGACCTCAGGAACCAGTTCGTGGACCTGGCCATCGCCGCTGCCGAGAAGGTGGTCAGCGAGACCCTCGACAAGGAGAAGCACCGCCGGCTCATCGAGGAGGTGCTGGAGCAGGCACCGGGTGGAGAGAGATGATGCTGTGGCTTCAGGATCGGGGGATGTGAGATGGCGGGGGCGGCAGCGAGAAGACACGCCCAGGCGGCGTTCCAGATAGCGCTGGAGCGGGAGGAGTTGGATGTGTGGCGGGAGGATCTCGGCCGGCTGGCCGGGGCGGTGCGGGACCCCGGTTTGTGCGCTTTCCTGGAGAGCCCGAGGATTCATTTAGATGATAAGGCCGGCGTTCTGGGACGGGTTCTCGACAAGTTGAACCCCGTGGTGATGAATATGGCCCTGCTGTTGATATCCAGAGGCAGATTGGGGTTGTTGCCGGAGACCGTCACGGAGTACGGCAGGCTGGTGGATGAACATCGGGGTATCGCCCACGCCGAGGTGACGACCGCGGTGCCCCTGGACTCTAAACAGGAAGGCAAACTGGCTCACCGTCTCAGTGACATCATGGGCAAGGATATCGTGCTCACCACGGAGGTCGAGCCTTCCATCATCGGGGGGCTTACCGCGCGGGTGGGCGACAAGCTCATCGATGGCAGCATCAAATCGCGATTTTACGCCCTCAGGGGCAGTTTGATAAAGAGGTAAGTAATATGTCTGATGGCCGTGACTTCGCCGAAATCATAAAACAGCAGATCGAGCAGTTCGGTACTGCGGTGACCATGGTGGATGTGGGCACCGTGGTTGAGGTGGGGGACGGCATAGCCCGCATTCACGGGCTCTCCGGTGCCAGGTATAACGGGCTTCTAGAGTTCCCCAACGGGATCATCGGCATCGCGCTGAACCTGGAGGAGGACAGCGTAGGGGCGGTGATCCTCGGCGAGTGGGTCGGGGTGAAGGAAGGGGATGAGGTGCGCTCTACCGGCCGGATATCCGAGGTGCCGGTTGGCGACGGCCTAGTCGGTCGGGTGATAGACCCCACAGGCCAGCCCCTGGACGGCAAAGGGTCGATAAAACATGAAAGAACGCGCCCCGTGGAGCGGGTGGCACCCAACGTGGTCATGCGCAAGTCGGTGGACACGCCGGTGCATACCGGCATCAAGGCTATCGACAGCATGATTCCGCTGGGCAGGGGGCAGCGGGAGCTGATCATCGGCGACCGTGCCACCGGCAAGACCGCCATCGCCCTCGACACCATCATCAGCCAGAAGGGCGGCGATCTCACATGCATCTATGTGGCCATCGGCCAGAAGGCATCCAAGGTAGCGCAGGTGGTAGCCACGCTCGAGAACCAAGGAGCGATGGAGCATACCATAGTGGTATTGGCCGGCGCCTCCGATTCGGCGGCGCTGCAGTATCTGGCGCCCTACGCCGGCTGCGCTATCGGCGAAGAGTTCATGGAGCAGGGGCGGGATGCCCTGGTAATCTACGATGACCTCTCCAAGCATGCCTGGTCTTACCGTCAGATATCTCTGCTGCTGCGCCGGCCGCCGGGTCGCGAGGCGTATCCCGGAGATGTGTTCTATCTACACAGCCGCCTCCTGGAGCGTGCGGCGAAGATGGCGCCGGAGCACGGCGGCGGCTCGCTCACTGCCCTGCCTATCATCGAGACCCAGGCCGGCGATATATCGGCATACATACCTACCAATGTTATCTCCATCACCGACGGACAGATATACCTGGAGGCCGACCTGTTCAATGCCGGTGTGCGCCCCGCGCTCAATGTCGGACTCAGCGTATCCCGTGTGGGTGGTTCAGCACAGACCAAGGCCATGAAAAAGGTGGCGGGGAAGCTGAGGCTGGACCTGGCCCAGTATCGGGAATTGTCTACCTTTGCCCAGTTCGGGGCTGCCGAGTTGGACAAGGCTACCAGGTCGCAGCTGGAGAGGGGTCGGCGGATGACCGAGGTGCTGAAGCAGCTGCAGTATGTGCCCATGCCGTTGCAGAAAGAGGTGTCCATCCTGTACGCTGTAATTAACGGGTATCTCGATGAGGTCCCGGTGGACGGGGTGGTGGAGTTCGAGGAGGGTTTTCACCGCTTCATGGAGGTGAATCACCCCGATATCGGGAAACGCCTCGCTGAGCAGAAGGAGCTCAGCGCCGAGACCGAGGATGCGCTCAAGAAGGCGATCGCTGAGTATAAGAAGAGCATACCGACACTGTTGGCAGTCGCCAAGGAAGAGACGCCTGAAGCGTGTGAAGCGGATGAAGGGACGGGTAGTTAACCGGCAGTCGCACATCGTATTTCTTAATAGCGGATGAAGAAGGCGAAGAATTGGCAACGATCCGTGAGATAAAGCGCCGCATCAAGAGTGTACAGAACACGTCCAAGGTCACCAAGGCGATGGAGATGGTGGCCGCGTCCAAGATGAAGCGGTCCCAGGAGAGAACCATCGCCGCCCGCCCCTATGCGGAGCTGATTGGGGAGGTGCTGGCGGGGCTGGCGGTGCAGCAGCGCTCGGGGGATGAGGTTCACCCCCTGCTTGTCAGCAGGCCGGTGAAACGTATAGGCATTGTCCACATTACCCCCGACCGCGGCCTGTGCGGCGGGCTGGTGGTCAATGTCAACCGCAGTGCCGCCAGGTTTATACTTGCTCAGCCTCAGCCGGTGTCGGTAGTGGCTGTGGGGCGCAAGGGGCTGGATTTCATGCTGCGCTCCGGTCAGGACGTGAGCGCCCGTTTCACCCAGCTCGGCGACCGCCCTCCGGTAACGGATGTCCTGCCCATGGCCCGTGTAATAACCGAGGATTACACCAACAGCGTTGTAGACGAGGTTTATCTGTCGTACACCCGGTTCATGACCACCATGACCCAGGAGCCGGTAATCGAGCGGCTGCTGCCGGTGGAGATGGTGTCCGGGGGGCAGGCGCAGAACGTGGAGTATATATATGAGCCCTCGCCGGACATGGTTCTGGAACATCTCCTGCCGCGTTTCGTGGAGATGAGATTGTATCACGTTATCCTGGAGGCGATAGCCAGCGAGCAATCGGCGCGGATGGTGGCCATGCGCAGCGCCACCGATAATGCCGCCGAGCTTATCGAGGAGCTGACTTTGACGTATAACAAGGTGCGCCAGGAGATGATCACCACTGAGCTTCTGGACATCACCGGCGGAGCGATGGCTCTGGGGTGATACCGCCATCGGAGGTTGGAATATGGCAAAAGGTAGAGTAGTCCAGGTAATCGGCACCGTCGTCGATATCGAATTTCCCCCGGAGCAGCTGCCGGCGCTGAACAATGCTGTCGAGATCGCGCATGATGGGGGAAAGATCGTGCTCGAGGTTCAGCAGCATGTGGGCAACAACTGGGTGCGCTGCCTCGCCATGTCGCCCACCGACGGCCTGCAGCGGGGGGCCGAGGTGGTGGATACCGGCGATTCGCTCAAGGTGCCGGTGGGGCGCGCCACGCTGGGGAGACTGTTCAATATCCTCGGTGAGCCCCTGGATGATCTGGGGGAGGTGAAGGCCGATGAGCGCTGGCCGATACACCGCACCCCGCCGTCGTTCCAGGAGCAGGAATCATCCACCCAGATGCTGGAGACCGGGCTCAAGGTGGTGGACCTTATCACCCCCTTCACCAAGGGGGGCAAGGTGGGCGCGTTCGGCGGTGCCGGCGTGGGCAAGACGGTGGTCATCATGGAGCTGATCCGCAACATCGCCAAGGAGCACGGCGGCTTCTCCGTCTTCGCCGGCGTCGGCGAGCGCTCAAGGGAGGGCAACGACCTGTGGTACGAGATGCGGGAATCGGGGGTCATCGATAAGACGGTGCTGGTCTTCGGGCAGATGAACGAGCCCCCCGGCGTCAGGCTGCGCATCAGCTTTACCGGTCTCACCATGGCGGAGTACTTCCGCGATGAGGAGGGGCAGGACGTGCTGCTGTTCATCGATAATATATACCGTTACACCCTGGCGGGCATGGAGGTCTCGGCGCTGCTGGGGCGGATGCCCTCCGCCGTGGGCTACCAGCCGACGCTGGCCACCGAGATGGGTGATCTGGAGGAGCGGATAACCTCTACCAAGAAGGGCTCCATCACCTCCTTCCAGGCGATCTATGTGCCCGCCGACGATTATACCGACCCCGGCGTCGCCACCGTCTTCGGTCATCTGGATGCGGTGGTCGCCCTGGAGCGCTCCATATCGGAGCAGGGGCTGTACCCCGCTGTCGATCCACTGTTCTCCACCTCCCGCATCCTCGACCCTAATATCGTTGGCGAGGAGCATTACAGCGTGGCGCGTGCGGTGCAGCGGGTGCTCCAGCGCTACAAGGACCTGCAGGATATCATCGCCATCCTCGGCATGGAGGAGCTGTCCGAGGAGGACAGGCAGACCGTGGGGCGCGCCCGAAAGATACAGCGTTTCCTCTCCCAGCCGATGTTTGTCGCCGAGGCGTACACCGGCAGGGAGGGACGGTACGTGCCGGTGAAGGAGACGGTACGCGGCTTCAAGGAGATACTCGAAGGTAAGCACGACGATATCTCCGAGCAAGCGTTCTACATGGCGGGCACCATCGACGAAGTGGTGGAGCGGGCGAAGGAGATGGAGGAGTAGGGAGGGGTTGGCTTGGCCAAGCTTAAGTTCGAGATCGTGACCGCGGAGCGAGTTGTCTACTCCGATGACGTGGACATCGTGGTCGCCCCTGGCATCGAGGGGCAACTGGGTATCCTGCCCAGCCATGCACCCCTGATGACTATGCTGCAGCCCGGCGAGCTGCTGGTGCGCAAGGATGGTGAAGAGGTGGCGATGTTCGTCAGCGGCGGATTCCTCGAGGTGATAGCCAACCGTGTTATCGTGCTCGCCGACGTTGCCGAGCGGGCCGAGGAGATCGATATCAAACGCGCCGAGACGGCGAGGAGCCGTGCCGAGGACAGCATAAAGGCGTGCTCTTCGGAGATAGACCTCACCTTGGCGGAGGCTGCACTCAGGCGTTCCCTGGTGCGGCTCAGGGTGGCGGAGCGCAGGAGGAAGAAGCCGGGCTCAAGGGGAGCCCAGGGACTTTAGGTGGTAGGTGGCCGTCTGCAGGGCGAGCATGGGGTCCACCCGGCGGACGCGTACATCTTTCGGAACCCGTGGCGCAACGGGGGCATAGTTCAGGATAGCCTTTATACCGCATTCCACCAGCCGGTCTACAGCCTGCTGGACCTGTGATGGCGGCACGGCAACCACACCGATCTTGATATCCTGACTTCTAATAGTGGCAGCTAGCTCGGAGATATCCTGGATGACTACTCCGCCAATTTCTTTGCCTATCAGATTAGGGTCGATATCGAAGGCAGCTACGATCTTGAATCCCCTTAGCGCAAGCTTGCCGTAGTCCAGGATGGCGTTCCCCATCCTTCCCACGCCTACCAGCACCATGTTCCACTCATGATCCAGCCCCATGATCTGTTGTAGCTCCCTCAGAAGCTGTTTGACGTTGTAGCCCTTGCCCTGTTTGCCGAACTTGCCGAAGTAGCTGAGGTCCTTGCGAATCTGGGCCGGCGTCATCTGGAGTCTTTCACCCAGCTCCTGGGAGCTCACCACCTCGATATCCTCATCATCAAGGATGGTGAGGACCCTGGTATAGAACGGCAGGCGGTATATTACAACATCCGGTATTTGCGACTGCATGTTACTCCTTCATACCTAAAGAGGGACGCGGTGGCGTCACCCCACTTTGTTCTACAGCAAGCCTTTGACGGCTTCGATGGTCATGCGACCACCATCGAGGTCAACCGATTTGACCACATCCTCGATGGCGGGGATCAGCACCTCCCCATCATTAAGCGGAACCACATAGACATCGTTACTGCCAGTGGGAAGGATGCGGGCGATTCGGCCTAAGAACTGGTCGTCGGTAGTCCAGACCTCAAGACCCAGCAGTTGAAACTGGTAATATTCATCTGGGGAAAGGGGATGTAGTTGGGACTGGGGTATCTCGAGGAGCCGTCCGCGGAGCTGCTGCGAATCTTCAATGCTGTCGATTGTAGCCAACTTCAGCATCGCCTTCCCGCGGTGCCATTTGCACCCCTCGATGGCTACCGCTCGTCCCTCGACGTAGAGTTCCTCACCAGATGCGAAACGGTCGGGGAAATCTGTCAGCACCTCCACCTCTACCTCTCCCTTCACTCCCCATGGAGCAAGAATCCGACCGACCGCGATGAAATCCATGGCACTGCCGAACCAGGGTTAGATTACGACGAGCTCTACCCTGGTGCCTTCTTTTACGGCCATTACCCGGAGCAGGGTGCGCATCGCCTGTACCACGCGCCCCTGCTTGCCTATTACACGTCCCATGTCTTCCTGGTTAACCTGAAGCTTGAGCAGTACCCCACCCTCGCTTCTCTCCTCGGTGACCACTACCTCATCCGGTTTGGTCACAACAGACTTGGCGATATACTCGACAAGTTCCTTCATTTTTACTCCTTTACAGGGTTATCGATCCCTTCTTGGGGAAGGGTCGTTCAGTGGTCTTTGCTCTCCTCCGTTACCGCCTCTGCTTTGGGCTCCTCGGGGGTTTCATCGGCCTTCTCCGCCTCCGGCTCTTCGATGGCCTCAGCAGGCTTCTCGACAACCTCCTCTGTGGTTTCGGCAACCGGCTCTGCCGCGGGTTTCTCCGTTACCGCCTCTGCTTTGGGCTCCTCGGGGGTTTCCTCGGCCTTCTCCGCCTCCGGCTCTTCGACGGCCTCAGCAGGCTTCGCGACAATCTCCTCTGTGGTTTCGGCAACCGGCTCTGCCGAGGCCTCCGCCTTCACTTCATCGGCTGCTGGCTCTGCGGCGGCTTCCGCCGCCGGCTCTTTCGCCGGCTTCGCTTTGGTGGCCTTGGTTGGCTCCTTAGCCTTCCTCCGCGCGGGCTTCGGCGCGGTCTCCCCGGCTATCTTCCTCGCCAGCCTCTCGGTGTACTTCTTGGTTGGCTTCTCGATTATATCCAGCTTGTTCAGCAGTATGGCCACCCTTTCCGTCGGTTGGGCTCCCTGCCCGATCCATTTGCGGACCTTCTCCTCGTCGATCGCTATGGTGGCGGGGTCGGTCAGGGGATTGTATTGGCCGATGATCTCGATGAAATCACCGTCTCGCGGCGCCCGGGAATCGGCGACTACCACCCTGTAGCTGGGTTTCTTCTTTCGGCCCACGCGGGCCAGTCTGATTTTTAGCATATCTTTACCTCAACTTTGCTATTATGGGATATAAACTGCCGTGTGTCAATGGTTTAGGTTGTCAGCGGCAGGTGCGGCGGATATAATTGAATCGCATGAAAGCTTTCAGGCTGCATGACTGGCAGGTCAGTGTCGCCGAGGCCAAGGAGATCCAGCGGAATCTGGCCGCGGGGGTTGCTCGCTGCGGCGAGGTCAGCGACCCCCGTCTTATAGCCGGTGCTGACATATCGGGTGAGGACGCCGCTGGCATGGTGCGTGTGGCGGTGGTGGTGCTGAGTTATCCTGAACTGGCGCTGGTGGAGCAGAGCGTGGTATCGATGCGCCCTGGTTTTCCCTACGTGCCTGGTTTGCTGTCCTTCCGCGAGGTGCCGCTGCTGCTGGCGGCCTTCGAGGGGATCACCGCCGTGCCCGACGTCGTGATCGCCGATGCCCAGGGGATAGCCCACCCCCGCCGTCTGGGACTGGCCTCCCACCTGGGGCTGTTCCTCGACGTGCCCACCATCGGGTGCGCCAAGTCCATCCTGTGCGGGCGGCACGGTGAGCTCGGTGAGGAACCCGGGGATCATGCCCCGCTCATCGATGGGGACGAGGTTGTCGGGGTGGCGCTGCGGACCAAGAGGGGGGTGAGGCCGGTATACGTTTCTATCGGCCACAAGGTGGATCTGGATACGGCGATTGGCAGGGTGCTGGAGTGTTGCCGCGGCTACCGCCTCCCCGAGCCGACGCGTCTGGCGCACCTGGCCGCTGCCGGGAAGCTGCCCTCATCAGTGGTAGTTTAGTCGGCTTCAAATTAAGGTGTAGTGAATTGGTAGAGGAACAGGGTAAAAATATATGGAAGTAGTAGGGCCTATATTAGCGGCGCTGCTTGGTGCTGTATTAGGCGGTGTTTTTCGCGAGTGGTGGGTTGAAAGGTCTTATAGGCCTAAATTATATATAGTAGGCCAGAGTCCTATATATGGACCTGAAGGAACGCACTTTCGTATAGAGGTAAAAAATAAGGGCAAGCGTGCTGCTGAGAATTGTGTTGCCATTCTCTCAAATCTTAATGCTAATAAGGACGCCGTACTAGATTTGTATACCATAGAACAAGATATTGAGAACTTGCCACGTGCTACTATAAGTAGTGATAGTTTTGTTAGAATCAAAGACATGTCGTTGTGCTGGTCACGACTAGGCAATCCTGAGGCGATAACTATAAATCGTGATTCTACAGCGTACTTTGAGTTCGGTTGGACAACAAAAGGACAATATATTAGGATTCCTTCTGAGGACGGGTGGCATGATTACCGCATTGCTCTTAAGATTAGAGCGTATAGGGGTGAGCTTTTAGTAACCGCGGCAAATACAGATCCAGCTTGGGCTTCATTCAAACTAATCCCAGGGAAAGAGGACCTGGAGCTTGTTATTACTGAGCGAAAGCCATCATTAGAGGAAGAGAATTAGTGCGTCGTATGGTGTAAATATGCAGGAGCAAAAGAAAAGGCTTGAGGAGCTAGCGGGGCGCATTTCCCATGTAATGGTGCGTCTTTGACATCGCCGGGCAGGAACGGGAGATAGCCCGGATAGAGAAGGAATCGTCACAGCCCGATTTCTGGCAGGATCAGGAGAGGATCCAGGGCATGATGCGGAGACTGGGGGAGCTGAAATCGGAGGTCGACCGCTGGCGGCATATGGAGAAGAGGGTCGGTGAGCTTATGGGGCTCACTGGTCTGGCTATCTCCGAGGATGAATCCTCCATGAATGCGGAGATCGCCGCCGATGCCGAGGATCTGGCATCTAAGTTCGATGAGCTGGAGTTCGAGTTGCTCCTCGCCGGCGAGTACGGGCGGAACGGCGCCTTCCTCGCGGTGCATGCCGGAGCCGGCGGCACTGAGGCCCAGGACTGGGCGGAGATGCTGCTCCGCATGTATCTGCGCTGGGCGGAGCGTCGTGGCTACCAGGCTACAGTGGTCGATACCTCCCCCGGTGAGGAAGCGGGGGTGAAGAGCGCCCTCATCGAGATAAGCGGCCTCTATGCCTACGGTTACCTCAAGGCTGAGCGCGGCGTGCACCGCCTGGTGCGGCTGTCGCCCTTCGATGCCTCCCATTCGCGGCACACATCCTTCGCCCTGGTGGAGGTGATGCCGGATGTGGATCGCGATGTCGATATCAAGCTCGACCCCGATGAACTGCGGGTGGACGTCTTCCGCGCCAGCGGCCATGGAGGGCAGAACGTTCAGAAGACCAGCAGCGCGGTGCGGGTAACCCACATCCCCACCGGCACCGTGGCCACCTGCCAGAACGAGCGCTCCCAGTATCAGAACAAGGAGTTGGCGATGAAGGTGCTCCTCGCCCGTCTGGTTGAACTGCAGCTGGAGAAGCAGACCGAGGAACAGGCCCGGCTCAAGGGTGAGCATGTGGCTGCGGGCTGGGGCAATCAGATCAGGAGCTATGTGCTCCACCCCTATAAGATGGTCAAGGATCACCGGACGGGATACGAGACCAGCGACCCGGATGCCGTGCTCGATGGGGAGCTGGATGATTTAATACACGCTTATCTCAAGTTTGCTATGGGGAAGGGATAATGAAACGAGTTTGTGCCTTTTTGCTGATATCGCTTGCCATGTCGGTTCTCGGTTCGGGCGCCGTCCTCGCCGAGGAGGGGGTGTCGGTGATATCCAGCGGGGCCGAGGCGCAGTTTCCCTCCGCCATTACCTTCACGCTTGAGGCGGAGGCGGGTAGCGATATAGTGGATATAGATCTGGAATATCGCGTCAGCCGTCGGGGACTCGTCCCGGAAAGCTGCCGGGTGGATGTCGATTTCACCCCCGGTGAAGCGGTGGCGGCCAGCTGGAGGTGGGATATGCTGGAGACCGGCGGGTTGCCTCCGGGCACGGAGGTGGAATACTGGTGGTCCATCGAGGATGCGGATAACAATGTAGTCCAGACCTCGTCGAATACAGTCCGGTTCGATGACCTGCGATATGACTGGGAACATATAGCCAACGATCAAGTCACCTTTTTCTGGTATGCGGGGGATGTTTCCTTCGTGCAGGAGTTGGTCGATGCTGCCGACGGAGCCCTGGGCGACCTGGCCGATGATTTCGGTGTTTCCCTGGACCAGCCGGCCACCTTCTATATCTACGCCAATTCCTGGGACCTGCACGGTGCTCTGGTCTATCCCGACGAGTGGACGGGGGGCGTCGCCTTTCCGGCCTATAGCACAATCGTCATCGGCATCGCGCCGGGCAGCATGGAATGGGGCAAGCGGGCCATCGCCCATGAGCTGGGGCATCTGGTGGTGCATCAGGATGTTTTCGGTCCTTACGGTATCCTCCCCACCTGGCTCGACGAGGGTCTGGCCATGGACGCTGAGGGAGAACTGAGGTCCGACCTGCAGCAGATGCTGGACCAGGCGATCGCCAGGGACACCCTGTTCTCGATACGCAGCATCTCCAGTTCCTTCCCCACTGACCAGTATGAGGCCAAGCTATCATATGCCGAAAGCTACAGCGTGGTCCAGTTCCTCATTGATAGCTACGGAGGCGATAAGATAGTGGAGCTGTTGCAGGTGTTCAAGAACGGGAGTATCGACGACGAGGCTTTACTCCAGGTATACGGCTTCGATACGGATGGCCTCGGCGAGCGGTGGCGGGTGAGTCTGGGACTCGATCCAGATTTCCCGGAAAGGCCTGCGGGGCAGGATTCTGGGTTAGCCATTCCCTACGTCGTGTTAATAGTACTACTGGTGATATTGGGGATAATGGCAGGCTACCTCGGCTTCCTGTATCTGCAACGTATGCGGTAGCGGTTTACTCTGCGCTTCCCGGTGGTGGTGGTGGTGGTGGCTGCTCTTTCCGCGCCTTTGACCAGACGTATACCAGTCTGTGCACCGCTGTCAAGTTGGTGCCTACGGCCAGGACCCACAGTGTCCCCAGCAGGGCAAGATCGGGGTTAATCGGGCTCAGCAGCAGTCCCAGGGATAGTGTGGTGATTCTCAACGTTCTCCTGAAGATTCCCACCTCGGCATCCAGCTTAAGCCCCTCGGCCCTTGCCCGTACATAGCTGACCAGCAGGGAGCCGATAATGGTGGTAAAGATGAGGATTGCTTCCTCGGAGATACACTGCTGCCACGTGTAGTACCACAGGAGTCCGAACAGTATCACCGCTTCCGAGTAGCGGTCCAGGGTTGAGTCGAGGAGGGCGCCGAACTTGGTGACCTTGCCCGTTACCCGGGCGACAGCCCCGTCGAGCAGGTCGAAGACCCCTGCTGCCAGGATCAACAGCCCGCCGGGAAGGAAGTAGCCCTGGGAGAGCAGCCAGGCGACGCCGAAATTAAGCAGGAACCCGAATATGGTGAGGGTGTTGGGGTGCACCCCTGTTTTCCCCACCAGCCGCCCCACCGGCTCGGCCAGGCGGTGGGTGCGGTCGCTAATTACTTGAGCTGGTCGCCACATTGCTCTCTTGTGTTTCTCCTATACAGCGGTGTGCGATTTCGAGTCGATATTCCCGGATGTGATAGCGGAATCGGTCCGCGGATTCGGTTTGTTGTGCTCGATTAACCTCATGTAGTACTGGTTCACCCTCTGGGCGACGTTCGGCCAATCGCATTCTTCAGCCTTTTTTCTTCCCCTGGCTCCCATCTCGTGGCGCAGGCCGGGGTTGTTTAACAGCTGGATCAGGGCGCCAGCCAGGGCATCCTTAGCCTTGGGGGGCACCATTATGCCTTCTACCCCATCTTTCATGACGCTGGCGTAGCCGCTGATCGCCGAGGCAACGACTGGCTTGGAAGCGGCCATCGCCTCCAGCAGTATGATACCGAAGCTCTCGCCGCCGGTGGCCGGGCTGCAGAAGATGTCGGCCGAGTGGTAATAGGCCGGGAGTTGCTCGTTTTCCACATAGCCGGTGAAGATCACATCCCTTAGCTCCATCTTTCTCGCTGTAGCTTCATATCTCTCCGTGCCCGGACCTACCACGATGAGTCGTGATTGCGGAACTTCCCTTTTAACCTGCTTATATGCTTCCAGAAGATATCTCAAACCCTTGCGCTTTTCGGGGCGGCCGACGAAAAGGATGTTCAGTTTCCCATCGCTGATCCCCTCTAGGGGCAAGGCAGGCATGGAGAAGCGCGCCACGTCTATCCCGTTTGGGATTACCTGGTAGTCGCCGGGGAAATACTTGCTGACGAACTCCTTTGCCGGCTCAGAAACGGCAATCCTGCCATGCAGCTTCTTGAACAGTCCCATAACGAAGGGGCTGATTATCTGGTATCCCCGCGGCTTGCGGTGGCAGGCGTGGAAGGTACCCACATTTATAGCTTTCGATAGATTGAGTATGGTAAGGGTCAGGGTGGAGCACAGCGGCTCATGTATGTGGATGATGTCGAACTGTTCACGTTCGAGGATGATGCGCACCGGGGGCGCCAGCACCGGCGATATGGTGACCCTGGCGATGGAGCCGCCGGATGGTATGGGCACCGGTTTCCCGATGGGGATAATGTCCCTGCTGCCGATTAACGAGCTGGGGCCGGAATAGGGGGTAATGATGCGAACATCGTGCCCCATTCGCTTAAACTCTTCGTATAGATTGGCAACATGCATGGCTACGCCACCGGGGTATACGTAATCGTAAGGGCACACCAGGGCCAGCTTCACTTAGAGATTCTCCTGGTAAGATTTTTAATCATGCCTCGTACAAAGAACCCGCCGCTCTTGCGCTGCTGCTTGATTATCTGCCAGAGACCGATATCGAAGTAGCTTACTGATTTGCCGTTACGCGCCACGGTTGTGCCCTCGAGGATGCTGCGCCTCAAATCCTCGGCGGTATGCCCCGGGAACAGTGTGACGGCGGTGCCCACTGAGATCAGGAAATGGGCATCGCTGCTGCCGGTCTCGGCGAGCCTGTATTGCTGGTTGATCTTCTTCGCCCTTCTGTTCGATATTCTCCCCACGATGGTGCCATTGATGGCCTCGATCCCGTCGAAATACACTCGTGGGTCATCGCTGTCGAATACCCGCTGTATGTGCCTGTGGCTCAGGCTCTC
Source organism: uncultured Dehalococcoidales bacterium (assembly GCA_964448395.1). Lineage (GTDB taxonomy): Bacteria > Chloroflexota > Dehalococcoidia > E44-bin15 > E44-bin15 > CAYUWM01. The sequence goes on along the minus strand of CAYUWM010000004.1, from coordinate 26,649 downwards.
GCTGAGCATGCTCATGGGATGGGGTGCGATACACAGTCCACCCTGCTCGTGAACCGCGGCGATGCTGTCAACGACGGGCTGATGGCTGGGAACCGGGCTCTCAAGATACAGGGCCAGCAGGTGCCCCTCCAGGGTGTTTACCTCAATGCCGATAACAATCTCGAAGGGGTAGTTGCGCTTGGCTGCCAGCTCTCTTGCCTCGTAGGCGCCTCTGATTTCGTCGTGATCGGCGATGGCGATGACATCCAGCTCACCCTTCTGCGCCACGTAATCGACGATATCGGATATACTGGCCATTCCGTCGCTGACCGTGCTGTGGATGTGTATATCGGCCGCCCCGTATCCGTTTTCTCTGCCCAATGCTTCTGGGGGGTTCATTCTTTCGCTATGACCTCTTGACTAGCTCTTCATAGATACACATGCAAGGTGCATCCACAGACCGGGTTACTTGACATCTCCTGCTATGAATTCCTCTGCCATGATTCTGGCTTCATCGTCCGTATACTGAATCGGGGGTGATTTCATGAAATATGCCGACGGCCCGATAAGGGTTCCGCTGATGCCTCGGTCCATCGCCAGCTTGCAGCATCGGATGGCGTCCACCACCACGCCGGCGGAGTTGGGGCTGTCCCATACCTCGAGCTTGACCTCCACGTTCAGCGGGACATCGCCAAAGGTGCGGCCCTCCATTCTTATGTGGCAGAACTTGCGGTCGCCGAGCCAGGGCACGTAGTCGCTGGGCCCTACATGGATATCTTTGGGGTCTATTTTATAGTCCAGCTGCGATGTCACGGCATTGGTCTTGGATATCTTCTTGGACTCCAGCCGTTCCCGCTCCAGCATATTGAGGAAGTCGGTGTTGCCGCCGAAATTCAACTGGTAGGTTCTTTCCAGCTTCACCCCGCGCTCGCGGAAGAGGTTGGTCAGCACGCGGTGGGTGATAGTGGCGCCGACCTGGCTCTTGATATCGTCTCCAACAATCGGCAGGCCCTTCTCCGCAAAGCGGTGCTGCCAGTATTTCTCCCTGGCTATGAATACGGGTATGCAGTTCACAAATCCGCATCCGGCGGTAAGCACCTGCTCGATGTACCACTTGGTGGCCTCCTCGCTGCCGACGGGGAGATAGTTCACCACTACATCGGTCTCGGTCTCGCGGAGTATATCGACGATGTTCTCGGTAGGCCCCGGGGCCTTGGTGATAATCTGGGAGAGGTACTTGCCCAGGCCGTCATGGGTCATCCCCCGGGATACCTTGACACCGGTGCGCGGCACCTTGCAGAATTCGAAGGTGTTGTTCGGCGGGGTATATATCGCCGTAGCCAGGTCCTTGCCCACTTTATTCTTATCGATATCGAAGGCGGCGACGAAATTAATATCGCGTATGTGGTACCCCCCCAGGTTGACGTGCATCAGACCGGGGATATGCTCATCCTCCTTAGCGTCGCTGTAGTAGTTTACGCCCTGTACCAGTGAGGAAGCACAGTTGCCCACACCGATTATGGCCACATTTATCTTGCCCAAATCCGTCTCCTATCTTATAATAACTCTCTGTATCGGAGGTGACTTATGGTTTACGATTTTCATACGCACACTTCGCTCAGCGATGGCTGCCTTTCTCCTGTAGAACTCATCCGTCGTGCCCTGACTCACGGTTACCGGTCGATCGCCCTTACCGATCATGTCGGCATCGGTTACCTTGATCGCTTGGTCGACGAGGTCGCCTCCGACTGCGCTTTAGCGCGAGCGCACTGGCCGATTTTAGCCGTCCCCGGGGTCGAACTGACCCACCTGCCTCCTGCTGCCATAGCTGATGCTGCCAAACGGGCTAAAGAGCGGGGGGCCTGGCTGGTGGTGGTTCATGGTGAGACCGTTGTCGAACCTGTGGAGCAGGGAACGAATAGAGCGGCAGTCGAGTGCCCCGATGTCGATGTTCTGGCCCACCCCGGGCTGATAACCCTGGAGGAGGCCGAACTGGCTGCTTCCTCTGGCGTGTTTCTGGAGCTGAGCGCCCGCAGGGGGCACTCGCTCACCAACGGCCATGTAGCTCGAATAGCACGACTCGCGGGGGCCAAACTCCTGGTAAACTCGGATGCCCACACCGAACCGGATCTCCTCACGCCTTCTCTCGCTCGCCGGATTGTCTGCGGGGCCGGCCTGGAGGAGAAAGAGGCTGATGATATACTGGTCACCAATTCCCAAGCCTTGCTGGAGCGTTTTCCCTTACAGGGTTGAACCGACCGATTTCCCATTTCCGCTGTTAAACCGGCGACGACCACGGTTTAGGACTTACCGATGCGGAATACCTTCGTCCCGCACTTCGGACAAACACCCCGGGTTGCTGGCCTGCCGTTCTTCAGCGTGACCTTTTGGGGGTTCTTGATCTCTACTTTTGCCCTACACTTGAAGCAGTATGCCTGCACCGGTATCACCTCCTTTCAATCCTGTTGCAATATAACCGCTATTACAGTCATGTGTCAAGCCTTTTCCCAATTGAGCACCCCTCATTGCCGTGTGGAGAATACCTTTTCGGGTTGCCACAGGCCTTTATCCGGGAGGAAACGGAGCACGGCGAGTAAACGGCCGTCTGCGGAATAGGCGCGGCAGTAGTTTTCGCCTTCATCGTTGCCGAGGGCTATCGGACGGCCATTGCCGATCGAGTTTTCATCCGCTTCGCTCAAGATAACGGCGGTCAGGTGCTCCAGCGCGGTATCCATGGGGAGCAGCAGGCCCTGCCAGTCGCCGTTTCGGAACGAATCCTCAACGCGGTCAAAGGTCAGGCTGCTAACGATATCGAACGGGCCGCAGGAGGTGCGGATCAGGCCTTTGATGTGTGCGCCGCAGCCCAGCACCTGGCCCATATCGTGGGCCAGCGAGCGGATGTAGGTTCCCCTGCCGCAATTTACCTCTATACTGAAGCAGGGCGGTCTCCAATCGATAAGCTCTATACGAAAGACCTCTACCTCTCTTTGGGGACGTTCAACCTCGATGCCGGCGCGGGCGAGGCGGTACAGGCGTTCCCCCCGGTATTTAAGGGCACTGTACATCGGCGGTTGCTGTAGGATCGTTCCGCTGAAGGACGGGATCAGTTCCTCCACCTGTTCTCTGGTGATGCCGGACGGGTCTGCCCTTTGGGTGATATCGCCCTCTGTATCATAGGTATCTGTGGAAACACCAAGTTCTATCTCGGCGAGGTAGGTCTTGTGGGACTCCGTGATGAAGGAAGCCAACCGGGTCGCCTGTCCCAGGCATACCGGCAATACCCCTGTTGCCATCGGGTCGAGGGTGCCGGCGTGCCCGACGCGGCGCTGCCCGCTCCACCGCCGCACGATGGAAACCACATTCGCTGAGGTTTTTCCCAAGGGCTTATTGATGTTCAGGAAACCGTTAACGCTCAACGCCTGCTCGTCAGCTCTCGGTGACCTCTTTTATCAGGTGGAGGACCTGGGCGCCGCGCTCGATAGTGTCATCCTCGCAGAATATCAGCTGGGGCGTATGCCTCAGGGATAGGCGCTCCCGCAACTCTCGGTAGAGAAAACCCGATGCAGAGTTCAGCCCTTTCATGGCATCGCTCTTCTCCTCATCGCTGCCCATGATGCTGACAAACACCTTGGCATTGCTCAGGTCAGCGGAGGTGTCCACCCGGGTAACCGTCAGGAAGCAGCTGAGACGAGGGTCCTTGGTGTGGCGGCGGAGGAGCTCGCTCAGCTCCTCGCGGATGAGCTCATTGAGACGCTCGGTGCGCCGGGTCATCGCTAGCTCAATTCCCTTCTGTAGGACTCGATGGTGTCACCGACATCGAAATCGTTGAATCCCTCGACCCCCACCCCGCACTCGTATCCGCTGTCCACTTCCCTGACGTCGTCCTTGAACCGCCTCAGGCTATTCACGCTGGACTGGTGTATCATTTCCCCCCGGCGCATGACCCTGATCAGTGCTCCGCGGCTCAACTTGCCGTCGGTGACATACACTCCGGCTATCTTATGCCCGCGGGCGGGGAAAACGGCACGCACCTCGGCGTGGCCCTCGATCACATCGCTGTAGGTGGGCTCCAGCATGCCCTTCATCGCCTTCTCTACATCATCAACGATATTGTAGATAATCTCGTACAAGCGGATGTCCACACCCTCGCTGTCGGCGAGCTGGGCGGCACCGGTCTCGGTCCCGGTGTTGAACCCGAGTATAATTCCGTCGGATGCCAGGGCCAGCAGCACGTCGCTCTCGGTGATGCTGCCGCTGTCTGAGTGCAGTATGTGTATCTTCACCTCTTCGGTGTTCAGTTGTTCCAGGGAGGTTTTGATCGGTTCGATGCTGCCCTGCACATCGGTCTTGAGGATCACGCTTAACTCTTTTATCCCTCCTTCGCGGATCTGAGAAGAAAGGGTGCTGAGGCTGTGGGTCTTGGGGGCGCTTATCGCCATGCTTCTTTCCCTCTGGCGTTCTTGAGCTGTGGTGCGCGCTTCCTTTTCGGAGGCGGTTACGGTCAGGGTATCGCCAGCTTGAGGCACGTCCTCGATCCCCAGGATTTCCACCGGTGTCGCCGGTTCTGCCTTCCTGATATGCTTGCCTTTATCGTTGAACATAGCCTTTACCTTGCCCCAGCTGTCACCTATGGTAAAGGGGTCGCCGACTTTCAGGGTGCCGGTCTGGACTAGCACCGTGGCCAGCGGCCCTTTGGTCTTGTCCAGTTTGGCTTCGATGACTGTGCCGATGGCGCGGCGCTCGGGGTTGGATTTCAGCTCCTCCAGCTCGGCCACTATCAGCAGGTTCTCCAGCAGTTCTGAGATCCCCTCCCGCTGCTTGGCCGATACCGGGACGCATACAACATCTCCGCCCCATTCCTCGATGACAACCCCGTGGTCGGCCAGCTGTTGCTTGACATTTTGCGGGTTGGCATTGGGCTTATCGATCTTATTGATGGCGACCACGATGGGCACACCGGCGGCGTGCGCGTGGGAAATGGCCTCTACGGTCTGCGGCATCACGCCGTCGTCGGCGGCGACTACCAGGATGGCTATGTCCGTTATCTGAGCGCCGTGCGCCCTCATCGCGGTGAAGGCCTCGTGCCCCGGTGTATCGAGGAAGGTGATCTTCTGCCCGTGGATATCTACCTGGTAGGCGCCGATGTGCTGGGTGATCTCGCCCACCTCCGTTGCGGCCACGTTGGATTCACGTATGGCATCGAGGAGCTTGGTCTTGCCGTGGTCCACATGGCCCATGATGGTGACAACGGGTGGGCGGGGTTTCTGTACGGTGATGTCGTCTTCATGGAAACGCTGGTATTGCTTGGGCTTCTGGCCTGCTGCACCCCGGCCTTTCTCGTCCTGCACCTCACAGCCGAAGGCGGAGGCTATGGCCTTGGCGGTATCGTGGTCGATTACCTCGTTGATATTGGCCATGAAGCCGTTTCGCATCAGCTGCTTGATCACATCCACCGCGCTGGCGCCGATGAGATCGGCGAATTGCTTCACCGTAATTGAAGGGGGAATCTTGATCGGCAGCTTCTCCTCCACCGCTTTCGTAGTGGCTGACCTCGGAGAAGGCGTTGCCCTCACCGTTTTGCGTTTTCTGGACCTGGGTCTTGAGATATTGTGCTTTGTTCCAGCCATTTAAATCCTACTAACCGGCGAGCGTATCCCCGTATCGGGCCAGTTCCCTCCGATCCTCCAGAGAGACCTTCGTCCGCAGGGCGCGGTCGATATTTTCCTTACTGAGGGCATTATCCCAGCAGCTTTTGTCTTTGCATATATAAACGCCCCGGCCGGGAGCCTTCCCCGTGACGTCGACGGTTGCGCTTCCGGTATCGGTGCGCACAACCCTGACCAGCTCACGCTTGGGTTTCACCGCGCGGCAGCCGATACAGGTGCGCTGTGGCACGTGCCTGGTTGATTGCTGTTTTGCCTCAGACGTGATAGTCATTCCCCGTTAAAATCCCTCGAGATCGTCCTCGTCAACATCTGCTCTGGGCGCACGGTGGGCCTTCTTGGGCTTGGGTGCCGGCTTCATCTCGTCTGCCTCGGTCTTGACCTTTGCCTTGACCTTTGCCTTGACCTT
>CAYUWM010000004.1:14327-20498 GCA_964448395.1 uncultured Dehalococcoidales bacterium | reverse complement strand
CTTGACCTTTGCCTTGACCTTTGCCTTGACCTTGACCTTGGCCTTCTTCTCTTTGGCGGGCTTCGTTTCTTCCATTACAGTTGAAGGCTGCTCAACCTTATCCTCGTCCTCTATTGGGGCATTCAAATCGCTGTCTTCAACTGCAGCAGGTATTTCCAGATCCTCAAACTCGTCTTCATCAAACTCGACTTTTTCGGCGCGGGCCTTCTTCACTTTAACCACGCCTTTCCCCTTTTCCTCATCCCTCACCTTGACCTTTTCTTTACCCTTCTTTCCCTTCTTGCTCTTCTTTGAAGACTTCGGTGCCCTGTCGGTCAAAATGTCCTCGGCGAAGCGGATGACGGGGGTCGGCGCCTCAGCCGGCTTCTCCTCTGCCAGTGCTACCTCCTCCTCCTCCTCCTCCTCCAGCTCGGGGAGCAGCTCCTCGGGGGTCAGCAGTTTCACCTTTTCCGCTGGGGCCTCGGCCGCCGGCTCTTCTGCTGCTACCGGCTCAGCGATCTCCTCTGCCGGTATCTCCCCTGCAGGCACAGGCTGTTCGGCGGGGGCAGTTTCCTCCAGTATCGCTGTCGCCTCCGCCTCGGCGGTTGAGGCGCTCTTGATGTCTATACGCCAGCCGGTAAGCCGGGCTGCCAGCCTGGCGTTCTGGCCCTCCTTACCTATGGCCAGCGACAGTTGCCGGTCGGGCACCACCACCGTGGCCGTCTGGTCATCGCCGCTGACATCGACGCTAACCACCTGGGCGGGGCTCAGCGCGTTGGCGATGAAGGTGGCCGGATCAGCGTGCCACTCCACTATGTCGATCTTCTCGCCGCCCAGTTCGTTGACTATGTTCTGGATCCTTATCCCCCGCAGCCCGACGCAGGAGCCGATGGCATCGATGCCTTCGTGGCGTGCCGCCACCGCGATCTTGCTGCGGTGGCCCGCTTCACGGGCGATAGCCTTCAGCTCTATGGCGCCGCTGCGTATCTCGGGGACCTCCAGCTCGAGGAGGCGGCGCAGCAGGTTGCGATGGGTGCGCGATACGACCACCTGGGGACCCCTGCCGGTGCGGCGCACCTCAATGATGTATGCCTTGACCCTTTGGCCTGGACGGTAGTGGTCGGTGCGCATCTGCTCAGTGTTGGGCAGCACACCCTCGGTCTTGCCCAGGTCGAGGATGATCTGGCTGGGCTCCTTCCGCTGGATGATGCCGGTGACGAGCTCGTTCTCACGGTCGGTAAACTCCTCGAAGATCAGCTCCCGCTCGGCCTCGCGCAGGCGCTGTAGCACCACCTGCTTGGCGGTCTGGGCGGCTATGCGCCCGGCGTTCATGGGGGTATCCTCCACCATGATCGGGTCATCGATCTTGGCGTATTTGTTTATCTTCTGCGCATCGCTGAGGGATATCTCGGTGCTGGGATCGGTGACCTGCTCCACCACCATTTTTTCGGCGAAGACGGTTACCTCTCCGCTGGCGGGGTTCAGCTTCACCGAGATGTTCTGCTCGTTCGAGAAGCTGTTCTTGCGGAAGGCGGATACCAGGGCGCTCTCTACCACCCCCAGCACGATATCCCGAGTCAGATTCTTCTCGGCAGCGAGCTGAGTTATGGCAAGCATGAATTCGCTCTTCGTCTTTGCCAACTCTCTCCCTCCTGTAACAACAAAAAAGTGGGAACTGATACCCACTTGTTCGGCCCGTTATTCTTGAAGTTATGCTGGTCTAGTTCGGTCGAGCGATATCACTATAGCACAAGTCCGGCGGTTTGGCAAGCCCCTGCGGGCTATGTATGCTTTTTGCCCCCCCTGACGCTTCTCGATTTGGCGGGGAACAGCAGGCGCTTGAGCTGCTCCCCCCCCCGCTCCAGGGGCACCAGGGACGCATCGTCCTCCCGCCTCAGCTTCACCTCCATGCTGCCGGTGTCCAGTGTCTTGGGGCTGATAACCACCCTCAGCGGCATGCCCAGCAGGTCGGCATCGTTGAGCTTGACCCCCGCCGACTCGTGGCGATCGTCGAACAGCACCTCCAGCCCCTCGCGTTGCAGGTCGAGGTACACCCTTTCCGATGTGGATACTACGTTGTCGTTGTCCATGGAGAGGGCGCACAGGTGCACTTGGTACGGGGCGATGGGCACCGGCCAGGTGATGCCTTTCGCGTCATGGTGCTGCTCCACGGCGGCGGCCAGCAGCCTGCCGATGCCTATCCCGTAGCAGCCCATGATGATGGGATGTACCTCGCCCTCCTTGCTGATGAAAGTGGCCCCCATGCGCTCGCTGAAGAAGGTCCCCAGCTTGAACACGTGACCAACCTCGATCCCGCGGCTGGCGGTGAGCTCGTTGCCGCAGCGGGGGCAGCCGTCGCTGGCGCTGGCGGTGGCGATATCGGTGGTCAGGTCCACGGCGAAGTCCCGCGGGTAGTTCACATTTTTAACGTGGGCGTCGGCCCTGTTGGCCCCGGCGACGAAGTTAGTGCCCATCGTTATGGAGGGGTCGGCCACCCGCTTCACCCCGCTGAGACCCAGAGGCGAGGCGTAGCCGGCGACCAGCCCCGCCGCCGCCACCTCCTCCTCGGTGGCCAGCCGCAGGTCGCGGCAGCCGAGGGCGTTCTTGAGCTTGATCTCGTTGACCTCTATATCGCCCCTGATGGCGACGAACACCACCTCCCCGTCGGCGTTGTAGAACACCGCCTTCAGCGTCTGGCTCTGGGGTATGTCGAGGAAGCCGGCTACGTCTGCAATCGTTCTCACGCCCGGCGTGGACACCTCCTCCATCGGCTGCGGCTCTCCGCCGCGGTGCTTGGGCTTGCTGCTGGTGGCCTTTTCCTGATTGGCGGCGTAGTCGCAGTGGGTGCAGGTGAGTATAATGTCCTCGCCGCTCTCGGCGAGCACCATGAATTCGTGGGACTCCTTGCCGCCGATGGCGCCGCTGTCGGCCTCCACCACCACCGCCTTGAGCCCGCAGCGCTCATATATACGCTTGTAGGCCTCGGTCATCGTCTGGTACGCTTGGTCCAGCCCCTCCTCGTCGGCGTCGAAGCTGTAGAGGTCCTTCATCCCGAACTCGCGGACGCGCATCAGCCCGCCGCGGGGCCGCGGCTCGTCGCGGAACTTGGTCTGTATCTGGTACAGCATCAGCGGCAGGTCGCGGTAGCTCTGCACATTGTGCTTCACCAGGTCGGTTATGACCTCTTCGTGGGTGGGGCCCAGCACCAGCGCCCGGTCGCGCCTGTCCTTGAGCCTGAACAGCCCGTCGCCGAAGGCCGCGTCCCGCTCCGTCTCCAGCCACATCTCCAGCGGCTGGAGCACCGGCATCTGCAATTCCTGTGCGCCGGCGCCGTCAAGCTCCTCGCGTATTATCGCTTCTATCTTATTTATCGCCCGCAGGCACAGCGGCAGGTAGGAGTACACGCCGGAGGCCAGTTGCTGTATCATGCCCGCCCGCAGCAGGAGCTGGTGGGAGATGTTCTCCGCCTCCGCCGGCGCCTGCCGCAGCGTCTTACCGAAAAGATTCGATAGTCTCATGATATATCTTTTGTGTTAAGGCTTCTGTATTTAAATATATATAAACTAGCATAAAGCAAAACGGCACAAGTAGCTATGGATGGCCAGAGTTTAATTTCAATAGTAAGGGCTGCTGCCATCCAAAGTGCTAAGAACACAAAGAAAAGTATTCCTATCGTAATTGAACCTACAGGAGCATCTTGCAGTATTCGTTGATAGAGCATTTTGGGCGTATTACTGTCTCGGAAGTATTTCAAATAACATCCCCAAAGGCTACTTACTCTATTTTCGAGAGTATTACATTCGGCGTTTTTTTCTTTTTCCTGACGTTTATCTATAGCCTCTGTAAGGTTCATCCAGTATCTGTGTGGTTTAGCTGAATTATAAGCAATGATTGGCCATATCGCTTGTGCTATTATGCCACAAACTATCAGCGTTGTGAAAAAAGGATTATTAGCGCTCTCCGTATTCATGCTACTAGAATAAAATGCTGCGAATGCAGCTACAAGAATAGAGTTGAAGACAAGCAGAGCTGAAACCCTAGTCCAAAAAACGCGGTTTTCGTACGCAAGACGATCAATGGCGAACTTGCGTGCGTCTTCTACTTCTTTATCCCCCAATGGTTGTTGCTTTGGTTCTTCCATTTGTGCACTCGCCCCCTTTTTCAAGCGTTTGAATTCAGGCTGGTTTGCTTCATCACATAAAGAAGTTCGCCAAATGCTTCTTAGAGTTCTTATTAGTTTTGCTTTACGCAATTCTACTTTAGAGAGCAGTTCAGGATTTTTAAGCTCTTTCTCTATTAAGTCTATTTTGGGCGCTTCTGGCGGAGTTCCGAAGTAAAACGGTATCCATTCGTCTCTAGGTGCATGTTCTATTTGGTATTTTACAGCGCATTTTGCGAAGTGTTGTACACCTTTACCATAACGGCCACCTCTATCCTTGCGTATTTCTTTTATGAATTGCTCTAATTGATGCCAGCATTTTAGGATAGGTGGACCAGCAAATGCTTCTACTGCTAAATACTCATCAATGACCCCTCGTTTAATTAGATGGCCTATCATGTCCAGCCAGTCGAGAACCCGCTCTATTTGGTCGATTTCATCATTTGGCAATTCTTTGATTTTGTCTGGATTTGTATTATAAATCAAGCGGAGAGTTTCTAGTGTTTCCTTGCTACGCAATTTCTCATATAGCCCCACTACAAGCTGTGCATTGGTGCTTCTTTTAGCCGCTTGGACATGTCGCCATGCTAAAAATGCGGTTAGAAGTAGGATGACAACGGTGACGCCGGAGAAAATAAAGGTGCACAATTGCAAGTCCATTTTTTACCTTGTCATCCTTCTGGTGAATGTTACCAAGAACAGGGCCATCATGAAAACCCCTAAAAACGCTTCTAATGCTCCTAATGCCTTTACCCAGGTTTCTATAGAAGAAGAGTTAATCCATGCCCCATAGCCGAGAGCGGTGAAGGAGACCGCGCTGAAATAATATGCCATTAGCGGTGATTGCGCGCCCGCTATGTAGATACTTCCTAAACCCAGCACAACTGCTGCTGCCCATGCTATTACCCTTAGTGGCTTTTCGCCGTAGCCACAAAGAATAGACAAAAGTTTTACCCATGCACGTGGTAGTGGGTTAGGCCACCATTTCATCAATTTTCTCTTCATTGTCATTTCACGAAAATAGAAATTGCCTGCAATGTCATATATTCCTGCATCGGTATAACATTTTTTGAGAGAGCGATATACTTCTGTGGCAGTTGCTGGGTATCCTTCAGCCTCTTCACCTACAATATAGTTCTTACCCCAATTGATCCCAGACAGCCCAACAGCTTGTGAAAGGTCTGCGCCATAAAGCGAAGCATTCGAGAGATTTGCACGTGATATGTATGTATTAATTAGAGTAGCCCCACGCAATTTGGCACTTTCCAAATCAGCATCTGTTAGCTCTGTATAAGTAAGGTCGGCAGCCCATAGGTTCGCCTTCTTCATTTTGGCGTAACTCAAGCTAGCACCTTTTAACTTTGTTTTACCTAGGTCGGCTCCGTTTAGGTTGGCGTAAAGGAGAGAAGTCCCTTCGAGATTAGCACATGAGAGGTTTGCATCTTGTAAATTCACTCTGTCTTGTAAATCTGAATGCTGTAAATTAGCTCCTTTAAGGTCAGCTTTTTCTAGGATGATACCAGCAAGATTCATGTTAGAAAGATCAATACCTGGCACGAAGATTGCCCCTGAAAGGTCTAATCCGTTTGGCCCGCCGTGTTCCTCAATCATCTTGAGGACATCATCTCTGGTTAGAGGCTCTTCTTCCTCACTCATAGCCTCTCCACCTCTTCCATCAACGCCGTCAGGAAGTCGGCCTCCTCCACGGTGCGCACCTGCTCCCCCTTGCGGAAGATGACGCCGCGGCCGTTGCCGCAGGCGATGCCCACGTCGGCCATGCGCGCCTCGCCGGGGCCGTTGACCACGCAGCCCATGACCGCCACGGTTATCGATTTGTCTATCTTGGACAGCCGCTCCTCCACCTCGACGGCCAGGCCCATTATATCCACCTCGGTGCGGCCGCAGGTGGGGCAGCTCACCAGCGTGGGCCCGCGGCGGCTGAGGTTGAGCGCTTTGAGTATCTCGTAACCGGCGGCCACCTCGTCGCAGGGGTCGCCGGTGAGCGACACGCGGATGGTGTCGCCGATGCCCTC
>CAYUWM010000004.1:0-14227 GCA_964448395.1 uncultured Dehalococcoidales bacterium | reverse complement strand
GGCAGGCCCTCGTCCTCGTTGGACGGCAGGCTGCCGGCGTTGACCCCGATCCTTATCGATATGCCTCTCTCCTTGGCTGCCAGCACCACCGCCGTTATCTCGGTGGTATCGCGGATGTTGCCCGGGTTCAGCCGCAGGCCGTCGGCCCCGCTCTCGATGGCGAGGATGCCGAGGCGGTAGTCGAAGTGGATGTCGGCGATGAGAGGGATCGCAGTAAGCGGCTTGATGGTGGCGATGGCGGCGGCGGCCTCGCCGTCGGGCACGGCCACCCGCACCAGCTGGCAGCCGCATCGCTCCAGGCGGCGTATCTGCTCCACGGTGGCCATGGCGTCGCGGGTGTCGGTCTTGGTCATCGACTGTACCACCACCGGCGCCCCGCCGCCGACGGTCACCCCGCCGATGTCGATGGGCTTTGACATTCTGCGCTTGATCACGGCAGGAAGCTCCCCCCGCTCAGCAGGCGCGCGATATCGTTCTGGCTGACCCAGATGACGAATGCCAGCAGGGACAGGAAGCCGATGAGGTGGATCATCCCCTCCTTCTTGGGCGAGATGCGCTTGCCGCGGCGGATGCCCTCGATGATGACGAACACCAGCCGGCCGCCGTCAAGACCGGGCACCGGCAGTAGGTTGACTATGCCCAGCGTCACGCTGATTATCACCGCCAGCCGGATAAGGGGGTCGATGCCCAGGCCGGCTATCTCGCCGGTCATCTGGGCGATGCCGATGGGGCCGGCGAAGGCGTCCTTGAACGCCACCTCGCCGCTGAACAGCATGCCCCAGGCGTCCTTCATCGCCACCATGATCTCGCCGTACTCGCTGAGCCCCTTGGGTACGGCCTCCCACGGGGGATAGGCCTTGGACTCCATAATATAGCTCATCTCGACGCCTGTCGTTCCTCTTCCCTCAGGCGTTTCCTCCTCCGTCCGTGCGTATACCGTCTCTACGATTACCGCATCGCCCCGCTGGAGCTCCATCGTGACGTCAGAACCGCGCTTGGGATCCACGATACGGTGCATATCGTCGAAGTCTTTAACCCCTTCCCCGTCGATGGTGAGTATGATGTCACCGATGGCGATGTCCGCCGTTTCCGCCGGCGAGCCCTCATCGATGGCGCTGATCCACACCCCGCCGTCCTCGGCTACCCGCTCCATGGGCGTCATGTAGGCCGCCGGCAGCAGGAACAGGGGGAACAGCAGCATGAAAACCGAGCCGGCGCTGAGCACGATGAGCCTGGTCTTGATGTTCTTGCTGGCCAGGCTGCGCGGTACGTCGGGGTCCTCCTCCCCCGCCATTTTACAGAAGCCGCCGAGGGGTATCCAGTTGATGGAGTATATCGTCTCTCCCTTCTGGAAGCCCCAGATGCGCGGCGGCAGCCCCAGGCCGAACTCCTCCACCTTGACATCGGACACCTTGGCGGTGATGTAGTGGCCGAACTCGTGGACCAGGATGAGCAGGATGATGATCACCAGGAAGGCGACAATCGATATTAGTATAGTCATGTCACCGCCCTCCCCCGCGCCCACTCGTCGGCGGCGATGATGTCATCGAGCGAAGGGTCGGCGATGCTGCGGTGCTGCTCCAGGGCATCCGCCACCAGCCGGGGTATGTCGGCGAAGCCGATGCGCCCGTCGAGGAACAGCTCCACCGCCACCTCGTCGGCGGCGGAGAGCACCGCGGGGCAGGTGCCCCCCCGGCGCCCCGCCTCCAGCGCAAGCCGCAAGCAGGGGAATTTACCCCTGTCGGGAGGCTCGAATGTCAGGGCGCTTGTGGCCGAGGCGTCGGAGATGTTCAGGAAATCGAGATGGGGCAGCAGGTTATTCGGCACGCGCTGGGGGTAGAACAGGGCGTACTGGATGGGGAAGCGCATGTCGGGGATGCTCAGTTGCGCCTTGACCGAGCCGTCGGCGAACTCCACCATGGAGTGGACGATGCTCTGGGGGTGGATAACGATCTCTATGTCCTCCAGCGGCACGCCGAACAGCCAGCTCATCTCGATGGCCTCGAACCCCTTGTTCATCAGGGTGGCGGAGTCGATGGTGATCTTGGGCCCCATCTTCCAGGTGGGGTGCTCCAGCGCCTGCTGCGGCGTCACCGCCTTCAGCTCCTCAGGCGTGAGGTGGCGGAACGGGCCGCCGGAGGCGGTGAGGATGATGCGGGCGATGGGCTGCTCCTCGCCGCGGAGGCACTGCCATACCGCGCTGGGCTCGCTGTCGATGGGCATGATGCGGACACCGTACTCCCCTGCCTGTGCCATGATTATGCCCCCGGCCATCACCAGCGCCTCTTTGGTAGCCAGGGCGACAGCTTTACGCGTCCTGATGGCCGCCAGGGTGGGCTCGAGGCCGGCCTTGCCCGAGATGGCGATGACTGCCAGGTCGACATCGGGGTGCGACGCCAGCTCCGCGGGGGACAGCGGCTCGGCGGCGACGCCGGGCAGCCCCCCGCCGTCCGCCGTCGAGATAAACTTAGGTTGGAACTCCTCGGCCTGCTGTGCCAGCAGCGCCGTGTTCCTGCCCCCGCCGAGTCCGATTACGTTGAATCGCTCGGGAAAGGAGCGCACCACGTCCAGCGTCTGCCGACCGATGGAGCCGGTAGAGCCCAGTATGGCCAGCCGTTTTATATCCTTGCCCATATCCAATCGTCAAGTGAAGTTAATCGAACTACAGCCCATTGTATCATAGCAGGCAGCGCATGTTCAAAGCAGCCTGCATCGGTGGGGGCTGGCCGTGCCGTTCTAGGCCACCATGAATATCACGTAGTAGTAGGTGACGACCCCGGTGAACAGGATGCTGTCGAGGCGGTCGAGGATGCCGCCGTGGCCGGGGATAAGCTTACCTGAATCCTTCAGGCCGGCGCTGCGCTTGAACATCGACTCTGTGAGGTCGCCAACCTGGGCGAATACGCCGATGAGGGCGCCAAGGATCACCGCTTGCCAGTAGGGGATGGCGTCGAGGGCGGGCAGGACGGAAACCATGAGCACCGCTGCCGCTACGGCGGCGATGAAGCCCGCCACCGAGCCCTCCCAGGTCTTGCCCGCGCTGATGTGGGGGGCGAGGTGGTGGCGTCCCCACGCCCTGCCAACGAAGAAGGCGGCGGTGTCGGTGGCTATGTTGGTGAACAGGGCCAGCAGCACCCAGTCCCGGCCACCGGCCAGTTCGCGGAGGGGGATGAAGTGGCTCAGCATCCAGCCGATGTAGATGATGCCGGTGAGGGTCCACGCCCATTTGAATGCGGTGTCCCGGGCCGGCGGTCGGATGAGGAGCCAGATCAGCGGCAGGGCCACTGCTGCGGTTACGGTGGGCTTGGCGTAACTGCATTCGATGTGGGCCACCACGATGAAGGCGAGCACCCCGATAAGTCCCAGAATGGTGAGAGGGTGTTCCCTAGTCAGTCCCCTCATGCCGTAGAACTCCACCGCTGCCAGGGCAGCGACCAGTGCGATGAGTATGGAAAAGGCGGGGTCGCCGAACCAGGTGACCACAAACACGATTGCCAGAAGGACCAGTGCGCTAATCCATCTCTTCAGCATGCTATCTTCTCTCCGGCTTTCAGTTTCCCCTTTTCAATCCCCCGAAGCGCCGTTCCCGCTCGCTGTAGGCGCTAAGGGCTCGTTCCACCTCCTCGGTGCCGAAGTCGGGCCACAGGGCGGGGGTGGAGTAGTACTCGCTGTAGGCCGCCTGCCAGATGAGGAAGTTGCTGAGGCGCATCTCGCCGCCGGTGCGGATGATGAGGTCGGGGTCGGGCAGCCCCGCGGTATAAAGGTGGCGGGATATCAACTCTTCGTCGACATCATCGGGTCGGACGCCGTTCTGCAGGATGCGCTTCACCGCTTCGGCTATCTCGGCGCGGCCGCCGTAGTTATATGCCAGACACAGGGTAACCCGGCTGTTGTCCCTGGTGAGGTCGAGCGCATATTGGACCTTCTGCCTGAGGGTATCGGAGAGGCCTTCGCCGCTGCCGAGATGGATGAGCCTGACCCCTTCCTGGTGCAGGTTCTGGGTCTCGCGGTCGATGGACTCTTCCAGGATACGCATGAGGCCTTCAACCTCGAGCCGGGGGCGGCTCCAGTTCTCGGTGGAGAAGGCGTACAGCGTGACGTATTTCACCCCACGGTCTGAGAAGCACCTTATTACGTGGCGGATGTTTTCCGTGCCGGCGCGGTGTCCGGAGAGCCGTGGCAGGCCCCGCTCTTCAGCCCAGCGGCCGTTGCCATCCATGATGATGGCGACGTGTTGCGGGATGTGCTTGATTTCAGGTTGCGCCACTGCCGTATCCGTAACCGGATTCCCCGGGCCTGACCTAAACCTCCAGCAGCTCGGTCTCTTTGGCCTCCGCCGCCTTGCCCGCCTCGGCGATGAATTCGTCGGTGATCTCCTGGAGGCGTTCCTGGGCCCGCTTCTGCTCGTCCTGGGATATCTCTTTCTCCCGCTCGAGCTCGCGCAGCATCTCCAGCGCGTCCCGCCTGACGTTGCGCAGCGCCACCCGGCCGTCTTCGGTCTTCTTGTGGACCACCTTGACCAGCTCTTTCCTGCGTTCCTCCGACAGCAGGGGTATCGATAGGCGTATGAGGCTGCCGTCGCTGGAGGGGTTAAGCCCCAGTTCCGATTTCTGGATGGCCTTCTTGATCTCGCCGATGGTGCTGTTATCCCACGGCTGGATAACGAGGAGCCGGGCCTCCGGTGCGGAGATGGTGGCTATCTGCTTCAGCGGCGTGGGTGTGCCGTAGTACTCCACCTTGATATTATCCACCAGCGCCGGGGTCGCCCTACCGGTGCGTACGGTGGCGAGGTCCTTCTTGAGAGCCTCAATGGTCTTCCCCATACGGGAGCTTGCGTCTGACAACACGTCTTCTATCATCGCTAGCCTCTAACTGGTGACTGTGGTGCCGACCACCTCTCCCTCGGCCGCTTTAACGATGCTCTGCGGGGCACTGAGATCGAATACCACTATGGGCAGATTATACTCCCGGCAGAGGGACAGGGCGGTGGCATCCATAACCTTCAGGTGGAGCTTCAGGGCATCGGAAAAACTGATATTCTTGAATCTTTTAGCATCAGGTTTCTTTTGGGGGTCGGCGTCGTAGACACCATCGACTTTATGCTTGCCCATGAGCAGCACATCGGCCCCGATCTCGATGGCCCTGAGCGCCGCCGCGGTATCGGTGGTCATGTAGGGGTTGCCGGTGCCGCCGGCGAAGATGACCGCTCTGCCCTTCTCCAGGTGGCGCATGGCGCGGCGCCGGATATGAGACTCAGCCACCGATTGGATGGTGAGGGCGCTCTGGGTGCGGGTGTCCACCCCCTCCTTCTCCAGGGCGTCCTGCAAGGCAAGGGCGTTGATTACTGTTGCCAGCATCCCGGCGTAGTCGGCGGTGGCGCGTTCCATGCCCATCGCCTCCGCTGTCGACCCGCGCCACACATTTCCTCCACCGACCACTATGGCCAGTTCCACCCCGGTGTCCATTACCTGCCTTATCTGACGGCCGAAATTCCTCAGGGTGGCGAGGTCGATGCCATACTCCGAGTCACCGGTTAGGGCCTCCCCGCTGATCTTCAACAGAATGCGCTTGTACCGGGCCGTTCCCATGGTTCAATCTTTGCCCAGCTCGAAGCGGGCAAATCTCCGCACCTTGATATTCTCACCGACCCTGGCCACCGTCTCGGTGATAACGTCCTGGATGGTCTTCTGCGGGTCTTTGATGAACGGCTGCGAGAGCAGGCAAACCTCGCCGGGGTCCAACCCGTTGTCACGGTCCCCTTCCGGAGGCATGTCTTCGACGTATATATACCGCGGGTCAGTGGCTGCTACCTGCATCGCGATGTTGTGGGCCAGGGATTTGAAATCATCGGTACGGGCTACGAAGTCGCTTTCGCAGTTCACCTCCACCAGCGCACCGATGCGTCCGCCGGTGTGGACATAAGCCTCCACCAGTCCCTCCCTGGCTTCACGCTGGGCCTTCTTCTCCGCCTTCTGGTAACCCTGCTGGAACAGAATCTGGGCAGCACCCTCAAGGTCGCCGTCCGTCTGCTTCAGGGCCCGTTTGCAGTCCATGATACCGGCCCCCGTCTTCTCCCGCAAATCCTTTATCATGTCGGTGGTTATCATGTTATTCCTCACCTTCCGGGCTGAAAGATAGCGATTCGAGGAATTCGGGGGTCTCCGCTTCCTGGGATACCATCTCCGACAGTTCATGGGCTTCTCTGCCTTCGATTACCGCTTCCGCCATGCGGGCGCATATCAGTCTAACCGTCCTTACAGCATCATCGTTGGAGGGTATCGGGTAGTCTATCTCATTGGGGTTGCAGTTGGTATCCACCATGGCGACGATGGGCACCCCGGTGTGCCTCGACTCGGTGACCGCTATCCTCTCCTTCGCCGGGTCGATGATGAAGACCGCCCCGGGGAACTTGATCATCTCTTTGAAGCCGCCCATTTGCCGGTTGAGGCGCTCGATTTCCTTCCCCAGTTTCATGGCCTCCTTCTTGGGCAGGAATGCGAACTCGCCCCTCATCTTGCGGTCCTCCAGCCGTACCAGATAGTCGATCCTGGACTGGATGGTGTTGAAGTTGGTGAGCATCCCCCCCAGCCAGCGCTGGTTCACATAGGGCATACCGCAGCGCCTGGCCTCCTCCTCCACTGCTTCCTTGGCCTGCTTCTTGGTGCCGACGAAGATGATGTTTTCGCCCTTGGCGACAAGGTCGCGGACATACTCGTAGGCTTTATTCAACAAGGCAGAGGTTTGCTCCAGGTCGATAATGTGGATCCCGTTTCTGGCGGTGAAGATGTACTTCTTCATCCGCGGGTTCCAGCGGCTGGTCTGATGACCGAAGTGAGCGCCCGCTGCCAGCAGAGACTTGATGGATACCTCCTCTGTTTCTGTCCTTTCCTCTTCCATGCTCCCCCTTTTTAGCGATTATATAGTGCGTAATAAAGCACAGCTTAGTATAGCATAGGGAAGGGGTCGAGGCAACATCGTTGAAAAAAGGCTATTCTTATGCTATATTGGCGGAGGGAGGGATCGCATAGTGGTCTAGTGCGGCCGCCTGCTAAGCGGTTACCCTGAGTAATTGGGGTCGAGGGTTCGAATCCCTCTCCCTCCGCCATATAAGCCTCCAAGTTTTGACAGCCCCTGAGTAAGGGGTTATCTTGTTTATAGGAGCCGTTGATGCCCCGCTATCATATCTGGACCATCGGCTGTCAGATGAACAAGGCCGATTCGGAGCACATCGCCGCCTATCTGGAGCAGATGGGCTATAACTCTGCGCCTCGTCCCGACGGGGCGGATGTCGTCCTGTTGAACAGCTGCGTGGTGCGGCAGAGCGCTGAGGACAAGGTGGTCCATAAGCTGGAATCCCTCAGGTCGCGGGAAGGGGGAAGGGTGCTGGCCCTCACCGGCTGCATGGTGGACTCGGACATCGATGGCCTGCAAAAGCGGTTCCCCCAGGTCGATCTCTTCTTCAAGCCGCAGGATCTCTCAGCGCTGGCTAGCTTCTTGGAAGATCGCGGGCTGGCATTGGGTGGGGTTGACCCGGGGCTGGTGGCGGCCAGGCCGGATATCAGCGTTTTTGTTAACATAATTCAAGGCTGCGATAACTTCTGCTCCTACTGCATCGTGCCCTATCGCAGGGGGAGGGAGCGCAGCCGCCCGATGGACGAGGTCGTCGGTGAGGTGGAAGGGCTGGCACAGAGCGGCACCAGTGAGGTCATCCTGCTGGGGCAGAACGTCGATTCCTATGGCCACGACCTGGAAACAAATGCCTCGCTCACCGGGCTTCTACAGGGGCTGAACCCGATCGAGGGCTTGGACCGGATTCGCTTCCTTACCTCCCATCCCAAGGACATGAGCGATGAGCTTATAGCGGCGATGGCGCGGCTGGACAAGGTCTGTGAGCATGTGAGCCTCCCGGTGCAGGCGGGTGACGATGGCGTCCTGGAGGCGATGAGACGGGGCTACACCGCCGGGCAGTATATCAGGCTCGTCGAGAGGGTACGCCGGGCTGTCCCGCACGTAGCGCTGAGCACCGACGTCATCGTCGGCTTCCCCGGCGAGAGCGGGGAGCAGTTCGGCAAGACCTACGAGCTGTTACGGGGGCTGAGGTTCGACACGGTTCACGTCGCCTGCTACTCGCCGCGGACGGGCACTATCGCTGACCGCAGGCTTGTCGATGACGTCCCCGATGCGGAGAAGGTTCGCCGCAGGAAGACGGTCGAAGAGCTCCAGGAAGGCATCGCTACTGAGATAAATGGTAAGCTCATGGGGCGGACGGTCGAGGTGCTGGTCGAAGGCAGGAAGAAGGGGAGATGGTGGGGGCGCACGCGGACGGACAAGCTGGTCTTCTTCGATGATAGCGCCGACCGTACGGGCCAGCTGGTCAATATCGAGATTACGCACACCGGCCCGTGGTCGCTGCAGGGAATACCGGTGGTTTGATGATGTGGGTCGTCGATATATTTGAGCAGTTCTGGCAGTTTCTGGTGGAGGCCGCACCGTGGCTGCTGCTGGGATTTCTGTTCGCCGGACTGCTGAAGGCGTTTGTCCCATCGGAGGTCATCCTGCGCTATGTCGGCAGGGGCAACGTGCGGTCGATCCTAATCGCTACGCTGATAGGTATCCCCCTGCCGCTTTGCTCCTGCGGCGTTATCCCCACCGGGATGGCGCTGTACCAGCAGGGGGCGTCGCGGGCGGCGACGCTGGCCTTCCTCATCGCTACACCGGCGACTACCGTCACCGCGATTCTGCTCACACTGGGCATGCTGGGCGGGAGGTTCACCGCGGCGTATATTATCGCCGCTTTCGTCGTCGCTATCATTACTGGACTGCTGTCGCTCCTGTTGCTGAGGGAGGGGCCGCGAGAAGCATTTCGGGGGACGGCTGCCTGCGGTTGTGATCCGGGGAACGGTGAAACGAGCTGCGCAGTTGGTGAGACGGCGGCTCACGAGGGATACGGGTTGAAGGAGCGTGTCAAGACCACCTTTCGCTACGGCTTCATAGATATGGGGGAAGATGTCGGCCACTGGATTCTCATCGGCCTAGCGGCGGCGGCGATAATCGCCGCCCTGGTGCCTGAGAGTTACATCGGGGAATATCTCGGCGGGGGACTGTCGGCCCTGGTTATAATGGCGGCGGTGGCTACGCCGATATATATCTGCTCTACGGCTTCGGTGCCCTTCGTGGCCGCACTCGTCGTCAGCGGGATGAACCCCGCTGCCGGGCTGGTTTTCCTGTTGCTGGGCCCGGCGACAAACCTGTCAACGGTGCTGGTAATAGGGAAGTCAATGGGTAAGGCAACCGTCGCGTTGTACCTGATATCGATAATGCTGCTGTCCATCGCGATGGCGTATCTCTTCAGCTTTGTGGGGTGGCTGTGATCAATACCACTTTTGCCTCAGTTTGCGCTGTGATTCTTCTCGGCTTGATATTTTATACTCAGGGGAGGAAAATGTGGGTTAAAAGGAAGGGCAAAGCTATGAGATGCGAAGCCTGCGGGAGAACCATAGTCGATAGGCCGGTCAGGATGGAGCAGGACGGCCGGGAGCTGGTTTTCTGCTGCGAGCACTGTGCCGATGCCTATGTGAGGGGTGGTCGGGATGAGTCTGACGGTAAGACGGCTAAAGATGATGGATAGCACAATCGATACGGATGCCGCTCGAAAGAGGATTGACGAGCTCAAGAAGTCGCTTAACGCGGTGCTGGTGGCCCACAACTACCAGCGGCCGGAGGTGCAGGACGTCGCCGACATCACCGGCGACTCGCTGGAGCTGGCACGGCGGTGCACCGAGGTGGATGCCGATGTCATCGTCTTCGCCGGCGTGCACTTTATGGCGGAGTGCGCGTATATTCTCAATTCGCAGCGGACGGTGCTGCTGACGGAGAAGGAGGCCGGCTGTCCCATGGCGGACATGATCACCGCGGAAGCCCTGCTGGAATGGAAGGAGAGGTATCCGGATGCGGCGGTGGTCAGCTACGTGAACTCCTCGGCGGCGGTCAAGGCGTTGAGCGATGCCTGCTGCACCTCGGCCAATGGCCTCCAGGTGGTGCAGGCGATGCCCCAGGCGGAGATACTGTTCGTGCCCGACTGGAATCTGGGGCACTATATCTCGACTAAGACCGACAAACGGATGATACTCTATCCCGGCTTCTGCCCGCCGCACCAGCGGCTGATCCCGCGGCACATCGATCTGGCCAGGGAGCAGCACCCCGACGGGGTGGTGCTGGTGCATCCCGAGTGCTCTCCGGAGGTGATCGAGAAGGCGGACGCGGCGCTCAGCACCTCGCAGATGATCCGCTACGCCGCGGAGAGCGAGGCTAAGGCCTTCCTTATCGGCACCGAGGTGGGACATCTCCACCCGCTGCGCAAGGCCAACCCGGGCAAGGCATTCTACCCCATCAGCGCGGGCATGGTGTGCCACGATATGAAGAAGACAACGCTGGAGAGCGTCGTCCGCACCATGGAGCAGCGGCGCAACGCTGTAACCGTGCCCGAGGATATCCGGGCGAAGGCCAAGCTTGCCCTCGACCGCATGCTGGAGGTAACATAGGGGCAGCCATGAAGCGGTACGACTACATCATCGTGGGCAGTGGCATCGCCGGGCTGTACACCGCGCTGCTGGCGCGGGGGCAGGGGAGCGTGCTGGTGCTGACCAAGGCCGGCATCAACGACTGCAACACCAAGCACGCGCAGGGGGGCATCGCCGCCGCCATCGGTGTCGGCGACTCGCCCGAGCTCCACTATCAGGACACCATCGCCGCCGGGGCCGGCCTGTGCGACGAGGATGCGGTGCGCATCCTGGTAGATGAAGGGCCAGACCGCATAGCCGATTTGATCAATTTCGGGGTCCACTTCGATACCATGGACGGTGAGGTGGCACTCACCAGGGAGGCGGCACACAGCGTGCCCCGCATCCTGCACTCCGGCGGGGATGCCACCGGGGAGCATATCGAGACCACGCTGAGCCGACTGGCGCGGCTGGTGGAGATCGTCATCCTGGAGTACAGTCTGGTTACCGAGATCATCGTCGAGGACGGCGTGGCCAGGGGGGTTAAGTCCCTCGATATCCGTACCGGTGCGACGGAGGAGTTCCGCTCCAAGGCGGTGATACTGGCGACCGGGGGAGGGGGGCAACTGTATAACTTCACCACCAACCCCGATATCGCTACCGGCGACGGCATCGCCCTGGCCTACAACGCCGGGGCGGAGATCACCGATATGGAGTTCTTCCAGTTCCATCCCACCGCGCTGCGCCTTCCCGGTGTGACCCCGTTCCTCATCTCCGAGGCGGTGAGGGGTGAAGGGGGAATCCTGCGCAACGCCGACGGGAAGCGTTTCATGTTCGACTACGACCCGAAGGGGGAGCTGGCCCCCCGCGACGTGGTGGCGCGCGGCATCGTGGCCGAGATGAGGAAGACGGGCAGCGACCGCGTCTTCCTGGATGTGACCCACCTGAACCCGCGAAAGGTGACCGCCCGGTTCCCCCATATATTTCGCTTCTGCTATGTCAACGGCCTTGACATAACCAGGTCATACGTGCCGGTGTCTCCCGCCGCCCACTACATGATGGGTGGGGTGAAGACCAGTGAATGGGGTGAGACCAACATCGCCGGGCTGTTCGCCTCCGGCGAGGCGGCGTCCACCGGGGTGCACGGCGCCAACCGGCTGGCATCCAACTCGCTGCTGGAGGTGGTGGTCTTCGCCAAGCGCATTGTCGAACGGGTGCGGGAAGGGAACGTGGTTCCTTATTCCAGCGACAAGGAGTGCCTCACCCTGGGCCAGCGCAAGGCGAAGGGCAGGGCCCCGCATCTCAGCCGGGCGGCGCTCCAGAATCTGATGTGGGACAGCGTGGGCATCGTGCGCTCCGGTGACCATCTGGAGCGGGCGGCATCGACCCTGGCGTCGTGGCAGGCGGTATTGAAGGGGCCGACCGACCGTTCAACCTACGAGCTGGGCAACATGGTGCTGGTGGGGCGGCTGATGGCGGAGGCGGCGCTGGCCCGCGAGGAGAGCCGCGGCGCCCACTACCGCTCCGACTTCCCCGAGCCCTTGGATGCGTGGCTCAGGCACATCGTCTTCAGGAAGACAGGTTGAATTCTCCTCCGCAGCTTGACGATTGTTCAAATCACTCGTATAGTGAGATTCGCCATAACGATAAATCAGAAATCGAGAGTATTTTATGGATGAACCTCTGGTCAACCAGTGGGATATGGTGGAAGACGTCGTAGAGAGGGCGCTGGCGCAGGACGTGGCGTCCGGCGATGTCACCACCGACACGATCATCCCTGCGGGGCTGGAGGCCAGGGCGCACATCCTGGTTAAGGCGGACGGCGTGCTGGCGGGGGTGGCGGTGATGGAGGCGGTGTTCCGCCATGTCGATCCTGAGCTGCAGGTGGAGGTGCTGAAGCAGGACGGGGCAAGGGTGAAAAAGGGCGACATCGTAGCGCGGATGGAGGGCAGGGTAGCGAGCATAGTCAAGGCGGAGCGCACGGCGCTCAACTTCCTGTGCCACCTCAGCGGCATCGCTACCGAGACGGCGCGCTACGTGGAGGCGGTTAAGGGTCTGGAGACCCAGATCACCGATACGCGGAAGACAACGCCGGGGATGAGGCTGCTGGAGAAGTACGCGGTGCGCGTCGGCGGGGGCAAGAGCCACCGGGCGCACCTCGGCGACGGCATACTGATAAAGGACAACCACCTGGCGGCGCTCAGCTCCTTCGGCGTCGGATTGAGACAGGCGGTGGAGCAGGCATCGCAGCGCTCCACCCTGAATGTGGAGGTTGAGGTGACCAGCATCGATGAGGCCAGGGAGGCGCTGGAGGCCGGTGCCGATATCATCATGCTGGATAACATGACGGTCGCCGAGATGAAGGAGGTGGTTCAGTTCGCCAGGGGTCGCGCCCTGCTGGAGGCGTCCGGCGGCATCAGACTGGAGACCGTGCGCGAGGTTGCCGAGGCCGGCGTCGATCTGATATCGGTGGGGGCCATCACCATCTCGGCCAGGGCATTGGATATGAGCCTGGAGCTGGAGGGCAAAAGATAACCAGCGCGGCTAGTCTACTACGAAGAACACCGCTAAACCGGCGATGAAGAGGACTACCCCTGCGGCCAGGAGGCCGATCCGCAATTTCTTCTCTCGATCGTTTAGCTCCGACCACGGTTTCTCTTTCCTGGTGGCGGTGATGCCTATGGCCAAGCCGGCTGCAATGCCTATCGCGAAACCCACTGCCAAGTCGCTCATAGCGCTCCTCCAGTCTGCGGGTATTTCTCCCGGCTGTCGAGCATGACGGTGACCGGCCCGTCGTTGTGGATCTGCACCATCATGTGCTCCTGGAAGCGGCCGCACTCCACCTTGAGACCGCTGGAGCGCAGGAACGACAGGAACCGCTCGAACAGGGCTTGTGCCTCTTCCGGCCCCGCCGCATCGGTGAAGCTGGGGCGGCGACCTTTTTTAGTATCGGCGAGCAGGGTGAACTGGCTCACCGCCAGCACCTCGCCCCCGATGTCCATGGCGGAGAGGTTGAACTTGCTTTCGCTGTCGGGGAAAATGCGGAGGTTGACTATCTTCTCGGCGAGGTAGCGGGCGTCCCGCTCGGTGTCCCCCCGGGACACGCCCAGCAGCACCACCAGCCCCGGCCCGATGCTCCCTACCACCTCACCGTCGATGCTCACCGAGGCTTTGCTCACCCTTTGCAGTAATGCCTTCAACTTATCGTGCCGCTACTTCTTATCGGCGGTGCTGCTCTGGGGCTGCTCCTTGGTTTCGCCGGGATGGCTGCCGTTGCCGTCCTTCTTGGCTGCTTCCTTGGCAGTGGTGCTCTCGGCAGCCTTCTTGGCCGGCTCTTTCTCGGCCCGCTCGTCTTTTTCCCTGCCCCTGGTGCCGGCCGACCCCCGGCCGTGGTCCGTGCTGTAGAAGCCGCTGCCCTTAAACAGGATGGGCACGGCGTGGAACACTCGGCGCGCCTCGCCATCACACCGGGGACAGGCGGTTATCGGCTTTTCATCGAAACCCTGCCTCTTATCGAAGCGGCAGTGGCATTTACCACATTCGTACTCGTAGGTCGGCATGTAAGTATAAGTGCTTTCAAGTTGATTTTAGCATTTCGTTAGCTGTCTTGCAACGTCGGCCTTAAGTTGATATAATGTGGCCGCTGGTTAAACGGGGTGTGGCGCAGTCCGGCTTAGCGCGCTTGCATGGGGTGCAAGAGGTCGGAGGTTCGAATCCTCTCACCCCGA
>CAYUWM010000003.1:19404-54511 GCA_964448395.1 uncultured Dehalococcoidales bacterium | reverse complement strand
GAGGCCATAACCTCCCCTTTTCCCGACTTGCGGAGCCGGTCCTCGATATCGTCCACCATCTGCTCGATGGTCTCCTGCGATACCGGTCGCTTGGCGCAGGCCTTCCTGATGCCGGATGCCATCTTGTCCCGGCTGAACTCCTCGCGGCGGCCGTCCTTTTTGACCACCAGCAGGGCTGCCGTCTGCAGGCGCTCATAGGTAGTGAAGCGGGCACCGCACTCTAGGCACTCACGCCGCCTCCGTATGGCGTCGCTGACATCGCGGGAATCGATGACTCTTGAGTCTCCTTTGTTACAGTAAGGGCATTTCATGTGCAAAAACTGTGCAAAACCACATTATATTGGGCAGCAAGCGTAATACTACCACAACATATAGTGTTTGTCAATACCAAAAATGAGGGAATCTGAAGACAAGAGGGCCATAAGTCGCTAGCGACCTATGGCCCTACAATGACCCGGTTATCCGGGTAGCTTATCGGGCGGGCATGCGGAAACGCATGGTTTTCGGCTGGGCTGCGGGTGCCTCGACGGTATGCCGTTTCGGGATCGGGCGTCGCAGGAAGGTCGGTATGTCCAGTTCCTGCTCGCTGTCGGCACCCTCGACCAGGCGGCGCAGTTCCTCGTCCTTGCGGATCGCCTTGCCGCCGGTGGCATTGAAGCCGGTGGCGATAAGGGTGAGCTTAATCTCATTGTCCATCGTGGGGTCGAAGGTCACGCCGAAGATGATGTTGGCCTCGGGATCCACCGCCTTGCCGATGACCTGAGCCGCCTCGTTGACCTCGAACAGGGTGAGGGTCTCTCCGCCGGTAACGTTGAACAGAACGCCGCATGCCCCGTCTATGGAGACATCCAGCAGCGGGCTGGCCAGCGCTTCCTGCGCCGCATCTACGGCGCGTTTCTGGCCGCTGCCGTGGCCGATGGACATCCACGCCTGGCCGGCATCCTTCATCACCGCCCTGACGTCGGCGAAGTCGAGATTGACCATGCCGGGAACGGTGATGACCTCGGCGATGGCCTGGACCGCGTGCCTGAGCACGTCGTCCGCCATCTTGAAGGCGCTGTCCACTGCCGTCCTCTGGTCGCAGAGATCGAGCAGGCGGTCGTTGGGGATGGTGATCAGGGTATCCACCTTGTCGATCAGACGGTCGATGCCGTCCTGGGCCACCATTGAACGGTGCGTCCCCTCGAAGCTGAACGGTTTGGTGACCACCGCAATGGTGAGCGCTCCAGACTCCTTAGCGAGCTCGGCAACGACTGAGGAGACTCCGGTGCCGGTGCCGCCTCCCATGCCGGCGGTGATGAACACCATATCCGAGTCCACCACGCAACTGCGGATTTCATCTCGGCTCTGCTCTGCGGCCTTAAGCCCCAGCATGTGGTCACCCCCCACACCGAGCCCCCTGGTCAGCTTTTCCCCAACCTGAATTCGGGTGGGGATATCGGTGCCGAGCAGGGCCTGGGCGTCGGTATTGATCCCAATGAATTCCACCCCCTGGATCTCCGCTTGGACCATGCGGCTGACAGCATTGCAGCCGCCGCCGCCGAGTCCTAGTACCTTTATCTTTGCCGGATTAGGAACAAATCCTGGTTTTGCCATGATATCCTCCTTTCATTAATGAATAACCAGTTTCCTCATTCGGATAGCGAGGCGCCTGAGTGATTCCCCGACGCTGCCGGACTGCCATGTTTTTTCGCCGTCGTGCTTTTTATTACCCCAGAGCAACAGCCCCACGCCGGTGGCGTAGGCCGGGTCGGGGAGGACATCGGCGATTCCGTATACTCCCTCTGGCGTCCCGACTCTAACCGGCAACCCCAGGACATCCTGACCCAGTGACGCTATTCCCCTCAGGTTGGCGCAGCCCCCGGTGAGCACCAGGCCAGCGGGCACCTCCCTTTCATAGTCGGTCGGCAGCTCCAGGGCTATCAGCTTCAAGATCTCCTCCACCCGTGCCCGCACGATATTGCTGAGGTCCTGGTAAGAGACGCCGTAACCATTAGTATTAAGGTTGGCCTCTTCCTCCTCGGCACTGTCGTAGATGGGCATCACGCTGCCGAACTTCCGTTTCATCTGCTCGGCGGCGTCGAAGGGCATCCCCAGGCCGATGGCGATGTCCCGGGTGATCTGATAGCCGGCTACCGGCAGGATGGCGGTGTGCCAGATGCTGCCATTCTTGAAGATGGCGATGTCGGTGGTACCGCCACCGATGTCGGCGAGCACCACCCCGGCATCCCTTTCATCATGCCTGAGGACCGCCTCGGCGCTGGCCAGGGGCTCCAGTACCAGATCCTCGATCTCCAAGTTGGCTCCCCGGACACACTTGACCAGGTTCTGGACCGAGGCCACTGCGGCGGTGATGACGTGTGTCTCCACATCCAGTCTGAAGCCGTGCATCCCTACCGGATCCTTAACCCCGGTCTGACCGTCGATGGCGTAGCCCCTGGGGATAACATGCAGCAGCTTTCGGTCGTTGGGGACGGTGAATGTGCGGGCCGACTGGAGTACCCTTTTCAGGTCGTCCGAACGGACCAGCCGGTCATTGCGGGAAATGGAAACCACGCCCCGTTTATTGAGGGAGGAAACGTGTCTTCCGGTTACACCCACATACACCGACTCCATCTTGATTCCGCTGGCCTGCTCCGCCCGGCGCACAGAGGACTTTATCGACGATTTGGCCTCATTGATGTTGACCACAAGCCCTTTGTGCAACCCCCGTGATGGGGTAAGTCCAACACCCAGCACCTGAAGGTCACCCCCATGGCCCGGTTGGGCCATGATGCTGCAGATCTTGGTCGTACCCACATCAATGCAAGAAATTATTTCGCTCTTTGCCATTTACCTCCTCCTTCTTGAGTGATTTTGGCAGTTAACCTTTTTATTAGATTCATTACATTCTTCCACCCCCTTGTACTAGTATGGGCAGTGTCGCTGCCTATAGCCTTGGGCTCGACGAATCTTTTTTGTTAGTCCTGCCATCAGACAGGACACTGCCCAACACCCCTCTTTATTTATTTACTTGTTAAATACGCTCAGCCACCCGCATTTTGGCGCTGCGGCTGCGCGGATTGTCCGCGATCTCGTCCGGCGAAGGTGTGATCACCTTTTTGACGATTAATTTAAGGCTGGCATGATGCCCGCACACGCACACCGGCGTTTGGACCGGGCACAGGCAGTCCTGCGATTCCATCCTGAAGAATTCCTTAACCAGACGGTCCTCCAGTGAGTGGAAGCTGATAACTACCAGCCGTCCCCCTGATTCCAGGATGTTGATAGCCTGCCTCAAGGCCATCTTGAGTCGTTCGAGTTCCTGGTTCACCGCTATGCGCAGGGCCTGGAACGTTTTAGTGGCGGGGTGTATTTTCCCCCTTCTGCCTGCGGCTCTTGATATAGCAGCAGCTAGCTGAAGCGTAGTGCTGAATGGGCGGTTAGCCACGATTGATCTGGCAATTGCACCGCCTTTGCGCTCCTCGCCGTACTGCTTGATGATTCTGGCTATCTCCTTTTCCGGGTATGTGTTTACGATGGTATCCGCAGTCAGCTGCTGTGTCGGGTCGAAGCGCATATCAAGGGGGGCTTCCTGCTGGAAACTGAAACCCCGTTGCCTGTCATCGAGTTGCGCCGATGACAGGCCCAGGTCGAACAGTATCCCGCTGACGGGGGAGAACCCTGTCCTGTGACAAATATCCTCAAGGTTGACAAAATTATCGTTGATTAATATAGCCTTATCGCCGTAGCGTGAGAGGTTGGCTCGTGCTGCCTCAATGGCTCTGGGGTCGATATCAATCCCTAAAACACTGACGCCGTGCTCAAGCACGGCGGCGGCATGGCCTCCCTCACCGACGGTACAATCCAGATACCGCCGGTCGGGTTTTACCTGGAGTGCCTCGATGGACTCCTTCAGGAGAACAGGTTTGTGAATCATCTTTCTGGCTCCATACTCTCGAGGTGCTGCCACAGGTTCTCCCGCGCCTCTACTTTGGCCTCGTTCCAGCTCTCGCTGCTCCAGATCTCGATGCATTTGTTGGCGCCGATTATCACCAGGCTATCCTCGATGCCGGCACCCTGCCGCAAGGCTGGCGGCAGCATTATCCTCCCCTGGCTGTCCAGTTCGAGGTCGAAGGCGGAGCTGAATAAAGCCCGCGTCAATTCACGCTGCTTATTTTTCTTTAAAGGGCCGAAATCGAGTTGCTCTGCATTGGCGTCCCAGCCTTCTTGCGTGTAACCGTCGATCTGCCCGTCGGGGCCCAGATTGAGCACAATCCCATCCGCAAACTGCTTGCGGAACTTGGGAGGGAGGGGCACCCTGCCCTTGGCATCCACTTTGTACTCATACTCGCCGAGAAACATGTTTAATTTAATCCTCTAAAGTTTTGCTGCCCCGTTTTGCCCCCCGACCCTGATATTGAAAAATGCTAACTTAATCACCAATTTCGTACCTATTTCCCAATTTAATCCAAAATCTACCACATTTTCCCACCATTTGTCAATACCCTTAGGGGCAGTTTTGTGAAATTGGGTTAAATCATTTACAAAAGGTTTGTTCTGTGATATTATTCGGTCGCTCTATTCTGGTAGCTGAAACAAACCTGCCTGCAGGCTTTTGGCAGGAGAAGGAGGGGAAGATGGCAGTGTGGAACGCATTCCGTAGCAGTTACCATCACCGGCGGGGTTTGAGGGGCGCGATTCCCCTAATAGGTATTTTCGCCATAATCCTTTTTGTTGCGGCAATAGTGGCGGCGGCTGTCGCAATACCGCTGGCTATTCATAGTGATGAAGATGCTAACCATCTGGCTACACCCACGCCAACCCTAACCACATCGCCAACAGGAGAGGGCTGGTACTGGAAGCCCGGCGATTTCAGCGATTATGCCCCCAGCGGGATGCCGGACTTCGACCAGAAGCAGGACGCTTGGTCGGCGACCGCCGCGGCGCCCACGTGGAGCTACTGCGGGCCGGTGGCCATGGCCAACTCCCTGTGGTGGTTCGACTCCAAGTTCGAGCCCAGCCCTGTCCCGCCGCCAACAGTGAGTGACCACTATAAACTGGTGGAGTCGTACAGCCCGGTAGGTGCCGCCCTGTGGGATGACCATGATACCCAGAACGTTGACCCCTTCGTTCGCGACTTAGCTTCTCGCATGGACACCGACGGGCAGCGCACAGGTGTCGTACACCTCGGCACCAACGTGGAGGACATGCATAACGCTATTAACCAATATATTATCGACAAGGGTTTCCAGAACCAGTTCTACGCCCACCTAGAGCCGAGCCCGGATTTCCAGTGGATAGAGGCGGAGATAGAGCGGTGTCAGGACGTGGTGCTGCTGCTGGGCTTCTGGCAGCTGGGTGCGGATGGTGCCTGGGTGCGCATCGGCGGCCACTACGTTACCTGCGCCGGCGTCAACTCCGCCGAGCGTCTGATCGGGGTCAGCGACCCGTGTTGGGGCAACGCCGAGGCTGGCGGCGCGGGCAGGGTGCCGGCGGCTCACGCTTATCCCCACGCCGCCTCGGTGCACAACGATGCCAGGTACGTGTCGCACGACATCTACCGGGTGGTGGACTCGGACAGCCCCGGCGGAGAGTGGGCGCTTGAAAACTATGCTTCGGGCAAGGACGTGAGCAATTTCGAGGGCCAGAACTGGGCCAGTGACCTGCTCACCTATCAGGGGGATTACAACACCGCCCTGCCGGTGCATGTCGAGATCGACTATGCGGTGGCGGTTTCACCGATGGGTGAGGATATCGAAGCGACGCCGACTCCGAGGCCGCCTGTCCGGGCAGCCACACCCACTTTGACCGGTGAGCCGACGAGGACCACTGAGCCTACCCAGACGCCGGCAAGACGAACCGCTACACCCACGGCAGCGGCTGGCCATAAACAGATTGTTACCTATGCGGAGAGCCGCTACGATGTAGTTGAGGGAATACTCTATGTGAGCCTGCACCTCCAGGAGAACGGCGGTTGGGAAGGGAAGGTGTATGACATCCACATAATGGTTGACGGGGAGATGGTGTACGAGGAATACTTCGATGCCGCTCTGAATGTTTGTGATTGGTATGAGTGGCCGGTGCAGCTGAGCATTCCAGAATTCGAGGAGGTGTGGGTGCACTTAACGGGACACAATCACGATAATCTGGGTGAGGTTACCAGCCAGCCGTGGCAGTAAGAGAAATAATGTATGTTCACGTTAGGCATACTGACCGTCAGCGATAAAGGCTCGCGGGGCGAGCGGGAGGACCAGAGCGGCAGGGTGATAAAGGAGACGCTTGCCTCGCTCGATGCCAATCTGGTAAAATATGATGTTGTCCCCGACGAGGGGGAGGTCATCTCCAGCAGGCTCATCGAGTGGGTCGATAAGGAGGGGATCGATCTCATACTCACCACCGGCGGCACCGGGCTTACCCCGCGGGACGTTACACCTGAGGCGACGCTCGCCGTGGTGGACCGATTGGTGCCGGGTTTCGTCGAGGCGATGCGGGCCGAGAGCCTCAAGGTCACGCCGACGGCGATGCTGAGCCGTGCGGTCTGCGGCATCAGGGGCAGGAGCCTGATAATCAACCTGCCCGGCAGCCCCAAGGCGGTTAGGGAGTGTATTGAGGTGATTTTACCGGCTCTGCCTCACGCTATCGAGACCCTCAGGGGTGAAGCGGGTGAGTGCGGTGCGGGTGAATGAGGCTAGTGTGGTCATCGGGGTGAAGGCGAGAGATGAAGATTCATATATTGACCCTTTTCCCCGACATGTTCGCCGGTCCTTTCGGTGACAGCATCATAAAACGGGCCGTCGAACAGGGACTGGTCGACATAGATATTTACAATATAAGGGATTATACCCGGGATAAACATCACATAGTTGATGATTCTCCCTACGGCGGTGGGCCGGGGATGGTGCTCAAGCCCGAGCCCCTTTTCGAGGCGGTGGAGGCAGTGAAGGGGGTGGCTGAGATGCCGGTGATACTGCTGACCCCGCAGGGCAGGTTGTTCAACCAAAGGATCGCCGAAGAGCTTGCAGGCAAGGAGGAACTAATCCTCATCTGCGGGCACTATGAGGGGGTGGATGAGCGGGTGAGGGAGCACCTGGTTACGGATGAGATCAGCATCGGGGATTATGTGCTGAGCGGGGGCGAATTCGCTGCCATGGTGGTTGTGGATGCGGTGGTGCGGCAGTTGCCCGGGGCTCTGGGTTCGGAAGAGTCGGTGGGGGATGACTCCCATTCCACCGGCCTGCTGGAGTACCCCCAGTACACCCGGCCTCAGTCGTTCCGCGGGTGGGAGGTGCCTGATATACTGCTATCGGGTAACCACGCCGAGATCGAGAGGTGGCGCAGGGGGCAGTCGCTGAGGCGTACTGCGGAACGGCGCCCCGATCTGATACAGCGGGTAGCCCTGAGCGATAAAGATAGAAAGCTGATGGCCTGGATGGAAAGAGAGGAAGAATAAATGGAAGCGCTGATTCCCGTCGTGCCGAACCCCAATATCCCGGCGCTATGCCCCGGCGACACGGTTAAGGTAAGCATCAAGGTGGTGGAAGGGGAGCGGGTACGTACCCAGATGTTTCAGGGGGTGGTGATCAGGGTGCGAAAGGGAGGCGTTAATGCCAGCTTCACGGTAAGGCGCATCTCCTACGGTGTTGGTGTGGAAAGGACCTTTTTCTTCCAGTCGCCCTCTATAGAGAAAGTGGAGGTGTTGAGGCATGGCAAGGTACGCCGCGCCAAGCTGTACTACCTGCGGGGGCTGACTGCAAAGAAGGCGCGCCTCAAGGAGCGGAGGGAAAAGGAAGAGGGCGCCGGCAAGTAATTCGCGCTATCGACACCTTGCAGCAGCTGGAGCTAGGGCAAAGAGGGGATGAGCTACGCTGAGGTTGCGGTCAATTCCCCGATGGCGGGACGGCGGACCTTCTGCTACGATGTGCCCGGCAATATGCACCTGTCGGTGGGACACACCGTCTGGGTGCCCTTCGGCCCCAGGATTTTGCAAGGCGTTGTATGCGAAACCACGGAACAGCCTTCAGTCGATGATACCAGGCAAATCGCCGAGCTTATCGCTCCTGACCCGATACTATATCCCCATCAGGTGAAACTGGCCCGTTGGGTCAGCGGGTATTACCTCGCGCCGCTGTTCGAGGCGATTGCCATGATGCTGCCCCCCGGCTTCTCCCGCCGTATGCTGACGTTTATCGATTTGATACCCTATCCTCCCGACAGCTCCGTATCCAAGCTTAACCCGCCACAGCGTGCGTTGCTCGATCTGGTCGGTGAAAAGGGCAGGTTGGAGATAAAAGAGGTGGAGAAGGCTTTGGGCCGGAAAGAGGCGAAGGCGGTGATAGATCAGTTGGTGCGCAGGAAGCTGATCCGGAAGACCCAGCAGTTGGAACGGGGTAGGGTTAAACCGAAGACAGTGCCCTATATTCGCCTCACAGTTGAAGCCACTGAGGAGCTGGCGCGTCTGCTCAAGGCGAGGGGGGCTCCCAAGCAGGCACGACTGCTGAAAATGCTGGAGGCTGGGCCCATCACCGTTTCCGAAGCCAGGAAGCGGCTGGGTAATACTTCGTCGGTGGTTGCGGCGCTGGAGAGGAAGGGACTTGTGTCGGTCGATAAGGTCCAGATATACCGCGACCCGCTGGAACATCGCACCTTTACCCCTGCACCGGCTCCTGAGCTTACACTGAGGCAGGAGGCCGCATGGCGCGAGATTAAGGCGGCCATAATGCTGAGACATTCCCTTTCCCAGCGCTATCCGGGAAAGCCCCCCGAGGCTAAGGTATTCCTGCTTCACGGTGTGGCGGGCAGCGGTAAGACGGAAATATACCTGCGGGCGCTGGAAGAGGCCATATCCATCGGCAAACGCGCCATCGTGCTGGTGCCGGAGATCGCCCTCACCCCGCAGACCATAGACCGCTTTGCCTCCCGCTTCCCCGGCAGGGTTGCGGTGCTCCACAGCAGGCTGTCCATGGGGGAGCAGTTCGACGAGTGGCGCAGGATACGGGAGGGGGCCTTCGATGTGGTGATCGGCTCCCGCAGCGCGATCTTCGCCCCCCAGCCGGACCTGGGGCTTATTGTCGTCGATGAGGAGCACGAGTGGACCTACAAGCAGCAGGAGCAGACGCCGCGCTACCACGCCCGCGATGTTGCCGTCAAGCTGGCAGGGTTGACCGGCTCGGTGGTGATTCTGGGCAGCGCCACGCCGGATGTCGACACATATCATAAGGCTCGTGCCGGCGAGTATCGCCTGCTGGAGTTGCCACAGCGGATCGGGACCGGCGATAAGGCGGTGGAGCTGGTAGACCTGCGGGAAGAGCTCAAGGCGGGCAACCGCAGCATCTTCAGCCGGTCGCTGGCGAAGGGGATAGGGCAGACCCTTTCGGCGAAGGAGCAGGCGATCCTGTTCCTCAACCGTCGGGGGAGCGCTACCTTTGTGCAGTGCCGCGACTGCGGGTATGTGCCGCGGTGCAAGAGGTGCGATGTGTCCCTGACCTACCACTCGGTGAGCGATAAGCTTACCTGCCACCAATGCAATTACCGAGTGAGGGTTCCCCGTATCTGTCCTCGGTGCGGTAGCAAACGGATCAAGTTCCTCGGCGTCGGCACGCAGAAGGTAGAGGAAGAGGTCAAAAACGCCTTCCCTCGGGCTAGACTGTTACGCTGGGACCGGGATGCCACCGGAGGCAAGCATTCCCATGAGGAGATCCTGGACAGGTTTATCGCCCATAAGGCGGACATCCTTATCGGCACTCAGATGGTCGCCAAGGGGCTGGACCTGCCTCTGGTTACCCTGGTGGGGATAATAAACGCGGATGTCAGTCTGCATCTGCCCGATTTCCGTGCCGGCGAGCGCACCTTTCAGATACTGAGCCAGGTTGCTGGCAGGGCCGGGCGCAGCTCGCTGCCGGGGCGGGTAATCTTGCAGAGCTACACCCCGGAGCATTACGCCATCGATTGCGTCGCAAACTACGACTACGGGCACTTCTATAAGCAGGAGATGTCACTGCGCCGAGAGTATGGCAACCCCCCGTTTAACCGCCTGGCGCGTCTGATATATATCAACACCAATAATACGCTCTGTCAGCGGGAGGCCCACAGGATGAGTCGCCTGTTGAAAGAGGAACGCGATTCCTGGGGGGTGGCTATAGATATCATCGGGCCGGCCCCGTCATTCTTCTCGCGGGTGCGGGGAAGGTATCGGTGGCAGATCATCCTTCGCGGCGATGACCTGCATGGTTTGCTGGACAGGGTGGCGTTGCCGCGGGGGTGGCTGGTGGATATAGACCCGGTGAGCGTGCTTTGACAGCCCAGTTTGCCTCCGCTATAATATGGCGAGTACCTGTGGTGAATCGATGGCAGTCCTCCAGTTGAGTGTCTATCCGGATCCCGTCCTGCGCCTGAAAGCGAAGCGGGTTAAAAAGGTCGACCGGTCGATATTGAAGCTTGTCGACGACATGGTAGAGACGATGTACGCGACCAGTGGCGTTGGGCTGGCGGCACCTCAGGTAGGGGTCTCGCTGAGGGTAGCGGTGATAGAGCTCCCGGGCGAAGAGACGGTAGTTCTGGTGAACCCGGAGATTGTGAAGCGTTCTGGAGAGATTGATGTTACCGAGGGGTGTCTCAGCGTTCCCGGTTACCGGGGAGATATAAAGCGCCCGGAGAAGGTCACCGTTAAGGCGCTCGATCGCAATGGTAAAGAGTTCCGCATAAAGGGAGAGGGGCTTATGGCGGAGGCGCTGGAGCACGAGATCGACCACCTGAACGGCGTGCTCTATATCGATCACCTGGACAGCGTTGACAATCTGGAAAAGGTCGCGCCGGATGCGGAGACACCTGAGATATAGGCGAGTGAAATAGGGAAGCGGGTCGGTTGGGGTGTTGCCTAGATGGGAACGAAGCGCTTAAGGATAAGAAAAGGGATGTTGGATATCTTAACCAGTGTGCGAGAGGTCCTCGATCGGGATGCCGTCGAGGGCTATATCGTTGGTGGCTTTGTTCGCGACACGCTCATGCAGCGTGACAGCGGGGATGTCGATATCGCCGTCGGGGCGGATGCTATGGATTTAGCCCCCCGCATCGCCGATGCTTTGCGGGGCAAGTTCGTGCCGCTGGATGAGGAGCACCAGATAGCCAGGGTGGTGCTGGCCAGGGCAGGGGCGATACATCTCGATATCGCTACTATGCGCGGCGGCATAGCCGACGACCTGGCGCTGCGTGATTTCACTGTAGACGCTATGGCGATAAGCCTGGGTGAGATGGATAACCCCGACGCCCCCGTTATCGATCCCTTCGGCGGTCGACGTGACCTGGGGGAAGGCGTGGTGAGAGCCATCAGCGAGGAGGCTTTCCGCCGGGACCCGGCCCGCCTGCTGCGTGCCCCCCGACTGGCCGCGGAATGCGGTTTCTCCCTCGATGAGGAAACCAGGGCACAGATCCGGCGGAACTGCCAGCTGATACAGAAGGTTGCCGGAGAGCGGGTGCGCGACGAACTCTGCCGACTGCTTGCCGTTCCAGATTCGGCCCGGTGGCTGCGCCTGCTCGATGAACTCGGCCTGCTTACGGCAGTCTTTCCTGAGCTCGCGCCGGCCAAGGGTTCAGAGCAACCCAAGGAGCACTACTGGGACGTGTTCGAGCATTCCATAGAGACCGTGGCCACCGTAGAGTTCCTGCTGCGCATCGGGAAACCGGATTACTGCGGCGATGAAATGCTTGCCGTAGCGCCGTGGTGGCCTGCGCTTGAAGCACATTTCGAGTCGGAGGTAGCCGGTGGTCACAGCCGAAAAATACTGCTCAAGCTCGTCGCCCTGCTCCACGATATCGCCAAGCCTCAAACTAGGACAATAGAGGATAACGGACGAATGCGCTTCTTCGGGCATTCACAGCAGGGGGCGAAGCTGGCTGCGGTCATACTGGAGCGGCTGAGGTTCAGCTCTAGGGAGAAGGAAGTGGTATCCATGATGATCGAGCACCACCTGCGCCCGGGGCAACTGGCTCGCGATAGAGAGCTGCCGACACCGCGTGCCATCTACCGCTATTTCAGGGATACCGGCGAGGCGGGCGTCGATACCATCTTCCTTAATCTCGCCGACCATCTGGCAGCGCGCGGTCCCATGATGGAGCTTGAGAGCTGGCGCGAACATGCCGAGGTTATGACATTTGTTCTTGAGGAGCGCTTCAGGGAGGAGAGCGTCATCTCTCCGCCGCAGCTGATCAGCGGCCATGATCTGATCGACACCTTTGACATGACACCCGGCCCCCGCATCGGCGAACTGCTGGAGGCGGTGCGCGAGGCGCAGGCGGCGGGAGAGGTCGCCACCAGGGAAGAGGCTCTTGATTTTGTGCGACACAGCATGTAGATTGGCATAGTAGTAGACTGATATGGGAAGAAGACACACTATAACGCTGGCGGTCATCGGCATACTGCTCATTTTCTCGGTGGCGGTGCTGGCGATCCACGAGATAGGCGATCGTCAGGGGATGTCTCTGGGACTGGACCTGCAGGGGGGCACCCACCTGGTTTATGAGGCGGACTTCACTGAGATTCAACCCGGTACCGAGGGCGATGCCATCGTGGTGGCTCGCCAGATTATCGAGAAGCGCCTCAACCGCTACGGCGTCAGCGAGCCCAGCATTCAGACCATCGGTGACGACC
Organism: uncultured Dehalococcoidales bacterium; assembly: GCA_964448395.1. Taxonomy (GTDB): domain Bacteria; phylum Chloroflexota; class Dehalococcoidia; order E44-bin15; family E44-bin15; genus CAYUWM01. The sequence goes on along the minus strand of CAYUWM010000003.1, from coordinate 41,886 downwards.
GCATCTCGGTACAGATACCGGGGGTCAGCGCCGAAGAGGCCAAGGCACTGGTGGGCGCGGTGGCTGAGCTGGAGTTCCGCGAGCAGAAGGGCGATTATCCAGACTACGTTTATGCCGGCCTGGTGTCGGAGGCAGCCTCTGGGGATACCAATATTACCGTCACCGATGCCAGCGGCTTCGAAGTCGGCGATGCCTGCGTGATCGGTGCCCTGGGACAGGCCGAAGGTATCGAGCCGAACCGGGAGACGAAGAAGGTAACGGCTATCAATGAGACAGCCGGTACGCTGTTCCTCGACTCTGCTCTGTTTTACGACCACCAGCTTGGCGAGCCGGTGGGCGCATGGATCCCGGCAACGGGGATAATAGATGAGGGGGAGGTGGCCCTCACCGGAAAGTACCTGCTGCCCAACAGCTATGTGAATGTGCAGCAGCAGACCGGCCAACCGGTGGTGGCCTTTGAATGGGATGAGACCGGAGCCCGGCTCTTCTCACAGATAACCAGGCGTCTCGCCCCGCAGACGGCGAACAACAATCAGGGGCAGCAGCTGGGCATCTTCCTGGACAACGACCTGATATCTGCGCCTGCGGTCCAGGCCGAGATCAGTGCCAAGGGTATCATAGAGGGCTTGAGCATCGATGAAGGGAGGCTACTGGCAAGCCAGCTGAACGGGGGAGCGCTGCCCCTGCCACTGGGACACTGGGATGGGGATGAGTTCTATCCCGGGGAGCCGGCAGTGATCCAGAGCGTGGATGCCACCCTCGGCGCCGATTCGCTGCAGAAGAGCCTCATCGCCGGGATAATCGGCCTGATTATGGTGCTGCTGTTCATGATCGCTTACTACCGCCTGCCCGGGGCACTGGCGTGCATCGCCCTGCTGATTTACGGTGCCATTATGCTCATGATCTTCAAGCTGGTGCCGGTGACCCTCACCCTGGCGCATATAGCGGCCTTCATCCTCTCTTTAGGGATGGCGGTGGACGCCAATGTGCTCATCTTCGAGCGGATGAAAGAGGAGATGAGGGCCGGCAAGACGGTGGGGGCCGCCATCGAGGCGGGATTCAAACGCGCCTGGCCCGCCATCCGCGACAGCAACGTCTCGACGCTCATCACCTGTATCATCCTGTTCTGGTTCGGGAGCAGGATCGTGGCCGCTCCGCTGGTGATGGGCTTCGCCCTGACGCTGGGCATCGGGGTGACGGTGAGCATGTTCACCGCGATAGTGGTAACCAAGAGTTTCCTGCGAACCATCGTGTTCACGCCGCTGGCGAAGCAGGATTCGCTGTTCAAGAAGTGAGAGAAGCCGAATGATCGATTTTATCGGTAAGAGAAAGTGGTACTTCCTGGTCTCGGGGGTTATCATCCTCGTGGGCATAATCTCCCTGCTGGCCGTCGGGCTCGACCTGGGGATCGAGTTTACCGGTGGGGAGCAGGTTACCGTCAGGTTCGAACGCGAGGTGGATCAGGGGGAACTTCGCGATGAACTGGCCAACCTGGGTTATGATGACGCTATCGTGCAGGGAACCGGGCAGGGGGACTTCATGGTCACCACCACGTTGCTGTCGGACGCAGACGTTGTCCAGATAAGGCAGGCTTTGAGCCGGCGGTTCGGTGAGGAGCCTGATATCACCGACCCTTATGCCATATCGGGCAGCGTGGCCAGAGAGATAGCCGGAGATGCCGCCATCGCCGTGTTAGTAGCCGCCATCGGTATCCTGCTGTACGTGACGTGGGCCTTTCGCCGGCTGCTCAAGCCGTTCCGCTTCGGCGTGTGCGCCATCATAGCGCTGTTGCACGACGTGCTGGTTGTACTCGGCGTCTTCTCCATCCTCGGCGCGCTGTTCCATATCCAGATAGATGCCATGTTCATCACAGGCGTGCTCACCGTCATCGGCTACAGCGTTAACGACACCATCGTAGTTTTCGACCGCATCCGCGAGAACACGCTGAAGAGCCCGGGCACACCGATGAAGACCACGGTGAATAACAGTATCATGGAGACCCTGGGCCGCTCCCTCAACACCAGCCTGACCACGCTGCTCGTCCTGATGGCCCTGCTCCTGCTGGGAGGGGCGACGCTACAGAACTTCGTGCTGGTGCTGCTGATCGGGGTGATCACCGGCACCTACAGCTCGATCTGCATCGCCAGCCAGCTGCTAGTCGTTTGGGAGGAGGGCACGTTCGGCAGGCTGTTCCGCCGTGTGTTTCCCAGACGCGTGCCCGTCAGGGGCTAAGAGATGTCTCAGACCCAGACCAAGACCCGTGCCTCCGGTATCGCTGTCGCTTCGAACATCCTTCTAATTATGCTCAAGGTGGCGGTCGGCGTCCTCGGCGGCAGCATCAGCATCATCGCCCAAGCGATAGACAGTCTGCTCGACCTTTTCGCATCGCTGGTCACCTTCTTCAGCCTACGGTTCGCGGCTAAGCCACCCGACAGGGAACACCCGTTTGGCCACGGCAAAGCGGAGAACATCAGCGGGGTGGTGCAGGGTGCGCTGATCTTCGCCGCCGCCGCATTCGTCCTTTACCAGTCGATAACCAGGATCATATCGGACGCGGCTGTGGGGTATGTGACCGCGGGCATAGGGGTGATGGCAGCCTGCATAGTGGTGGATATCCTTCTTTCCCGGTACCTGGTCCGCGTTGCCAGGGAGACGGACTCGGTGGCTCTGGAGGCGTATGCCCGCAACATAACCACTGATATATATACCATGTCGGGGGTGCTGATAGGACTGGTGGTGGTGCGCCTGACCGGCCTTAACGTCCTCGACCCCGTAATCGCCATCGGTATGGCGCTGCTCATCCTGAGAACAGCGTACAGCGTGCTTAAAAAGTCGTTCCCTCAGCTCATCGATGTAAAACTCCCCGAGGATGAAGAGCGCATCATAGATTCCTGTATTAAAGAACATATGGGGGAGATTGCCGGTTACCATGAGCTGCGGACGAGGAAGGCGGGGAGCGACCGCCTCATCGAGCTACATGTGGTGATGCCCGCTGACACCAGCGTGGAGAAGGCGCATCAGATATGTGACCGCCTGGAGGATGATATCAAGTCGAGGCTATCCAACGCCAAAGTTACTATACACGTCGAGCCCTGTGACAAGGACTGCGACCGCTGCCCGGGCAGCTGCTCGCCGGAGCAGATTATACCGGGGCCTTAATTCAGCTGGTGGGTTTCCTTTACCGTCTCCAGCAGCCTGCCGATGTCCGGCGCCCCCCTCGATCCGGGGGGTGGTCCCATGGGGTCGGCGATATCAGAAGCGCCCAGCAGCACGTCCAGCGTTGCCCTTATCGATGAGGCCAGCGCATCCAGGTTGTAGCCCCCCTCCAAGGTGAACACCATCTTCCCGTCGCAAAGCTCGTCGGCCAGCCCCTTAAGCACCCGCACCATCCCGGCGAAACCGGTGGTGCTCACCTGCATCATCGAGATCGAGTCGGCCCAGTGGGCGTCGTATCCAGCTGAAACCAGGATGAGCTGGGGGTTGAAGCGCCTCGCCGCCGGCACCAGCACCTCATCGAACACCCGCAGATATTCATCGTCACCGCAGTAGGCGGGCATGGGGACGTTCACCGTGGCTCCTACCCCCGCCTCTTCGCCCGTCTCCTCGACGCGGCCGGTGCCGGGGTAGAAGGGGTACTGGTGGGTGGAGAAGTACATCACGTGGGGGTTCTGGTAGAAGGCGTCCTGAGTGCCGTTGCCGTGGTGGACATCGAAGTCAGCGATGAGGACGCGCTCCAGCTTATGGGTGTCGGTGGCGTGCATGGCGGCCACGGCGATGTTGTTAAAGATGCAGAAGCCCATCGCCTCCCAGCGTATGGCGTGGTGCCCCGGCGGTCTCACCGCGGCGAAGGCGCTGTTCACCCTCCCGTCCATCACCGCATCCACCGCTTCCAGCAGGCCGCCGGCGGCGTACAGCGCCACGTTGTAAGAGGCTGAAGAGACGACGGTATCGGGGTCGAGCCAGCCGCCGTCCCGCTGGGCGAAGTTCTCGACGTAGGTGATATACCCCGGCGAGTGTATCGTTGCCAGCTCCTCAACTGCGGCGGCGCGCGGCTTGATGTCAACCAGCCTCTCCAGCATTCCGGTCTCCCGCAGGTGCTCCTCGGTACGCTTGAGCCTGGATGGGCTCTCCACGTGCGGCCCGGTATCGTGCTCCTGGTATATGGGGTCGTGCACCAGTCCTACGCTCATGCTCGTCTCCTTCGCCGTCGTCGTCTGGGGCCCATTGTACAATACCGAACCCCCGCCTTCAAGGGACTGCGGATTGCCCGCCAGTAGTGGCTGTGATATACTCCCGATGTACGGCGGAGACAGGAGGGTGAAATGACCGAAGAGAAAGATATCCCCGACGTTTATTCGGACCAGTTCATGATCGGCGGGGGGCCCTACGGGGTGGTGATCAACCTCAACAAGAGCCACCCCGAGCCCGGCCCGGGGAAGGTACCGGAGACGGTGGCCCGGGTGCGGATGAGCTACGAGCACGCCAAGATGGTGGCCTTCATGCTCTGCCGCCACATCAAGAAGATAGAGATCGAGTCAGGCATCTCTTACCCGGTATCCAACAAGGTCCTGTCCAGTCTCAGCATCGGGATGGAGGACTGGGAAACGTTCTGGCAATCACCCCCTGAGTTCCGTGGGTAGGCCATGGTAAAGCGGAGGCCGGCATGTCTCTAGACCTCAGCCAGGTGGCCGTCCAGATCGCCGGGCTGGCGCACAGGCTCAAGACGGAAGGCAAGGGCAGGTTGGAACGCCTTGAGCACGCCGTAAACCTGTTTCACGCTGTCGAGATCGATTCCCTCGGCCGTAAGATAGAGGCCAGCGCCGACCGGGTCGCGTGGCCGGTGGCCGGGCTGGCCGGCGGTCTCGCCGTCAGCTATCCCGTCCCCGAATGCCCTCCTTGCTTCACCGTCGCCGCCACCGACGGCTCGCACATCGACGTGGACCGCCACAGCTCGGCGAGGTGCTACCTGATCAACATCGGCAGGGTCGTGCTGCGCTACGGGGACAGCCCCGACGCCCGGCTGGACAGCGAGGCGTCGCTGTACTTCGGCGACGAGCTGACGCTCACCGACCCCCGCAACGGGAGGCGGGAGCTGGTAGAGGGGGCGCTGCTGGGGGTCAAGCGCAGCATCGCCGAGCTGCAGGCGCTGGAGGAGCTGTCGTCCGGACTCCCCACCGACAATCCGACCCTCGCACTGGTTGACGGCTCGCTGATACTGTGGGGGCTGTCGCCGCGGGACTACGAGGGCTATATTAAGGAGGAGCTGCTCGATCGACAATATTTACAGACGCTCGACCGGCTGGAGCGCCGCGCCGGTGGCGGAGGCTTCGCCCTCGCCAGCTACATCAGCTACCCGCGCAGCGCCGAAGTCGTGAATGCTTTAAGACTGTGGCTCTGCCCCCACGAAATCGCAGACTGCGAACGCGGCGGCTGTCAGCGCGAGTGCGACGCTGTCGCTGGCATAATCGACAGCGATATCTTCGAGTCGCTTCTCGAGCCGGGGTGGAGGTCTGCAATCTTCTTAAACGGCTCTAGATTCATGCAGAAACACTATGGAGGGCACCAGGTATACTTCTGCTATGTCCGGCTGGATGAGGAGGTCGCCAGGGTGGAGCTGCCGCAATGGGTCGCCGCCGACGAGAACCTCGTTGGCATGGTGCATGCGCTGGTGCTCGACCAGTGCCGCCGCGGGCACGGCTACCCGGTGGCGCTGATGGAGGCGCACGAGAAGGCGGTGGTCACCGGCGCCGACCGCGAGGGCTTCCGCCTGCTGATGGAGCGGGCGCTGGCCGATGAGAAGGTAGAGCTCAGGAGCTCCGGCAAGAGCATGAGCAAGCGGACACGGTGGGTGTGAGGTAAAGATGACTACATCAGCTTATGTACCCACAGAACAAGAAAGAACTTTCGAAAGATATCATGATAGACTCAGAGGTGAGCTTAATAATGCAGATTGGCATTTTGAAATATGGAAATACTTACAGAATTTGAGGAAAGACTACATCCGTGAACTCAATCAAGCGCCAGTATTCTTTAGTCTTACTATGCGAGCGCATTTACTTGAGACGGTCATGCGCCTGAACCGGATGCTAGATAATCCTAGTAATAGCATGAGCGTATGTAAGTTTTTAAATTTCGTAGAACAGAATCTTGATATACTCTCTTACAAGATCTTTTTCAAGCGTGTGGGTGGAGACGAGATAGCCGTTAACAAATACAGAGAGATAACCCTTACGGAAATCCAAAAACACAGGCATCAAATTGATGATTTGCCGAAGGATAACATAAGGAAATGGCGAGATAAGGCGCTAGCACACATCGATAGAGAATATGTGCAGAAAGAAATCGATGTTTTCCACGAATACCCTGTGGACATAAAAGATATTGTGAAAATTATTGACACGCTTCACGATATACTCAATCAATATTTACATACCTATAATTCCTCTACTTGGGCTAAGGAGGTATCTTTTGAAGGTGGTTTGCAGTATGTAATGGACTCGATACGTTTTTGTGTTAGGAAGGGCAGCGAATGACCAAACCACGAATAGCTGAGACGGATGAGGGGATACAGGGCGAGTTCGATGTGCGGATGTATGACGCCATGGCCCGCCGCCTGCGGGACAGGGGCTGGATGGAGACGTCGGAGATACTCAAGGCGGGCATCGATACCGGTCTGGCGCTGGAGGTCAGTTCCGGCCCCGGCTATTTAGGCTTGGAGTGGCTCAAGATGACGCAGGGCACCATGCTGGAGGGGCTGGATATCAGCCCGGAGATGATCAGGGTGGCCGAGCGCAACGCGGGGGAGTACGGGTTAACGGACAGGGTGAAGTACGTGGAGGGCAACGCGATGCAGATGCCGTTCGAGGACGGAAGGTTCGATGCGGTGTTCTCCAACGGTGCGCTGCACGAGTGGGAGCAACCAGAGAGGGTGTTGGATGAGGTGCACCGCGTACTCAAGCCCGGCGGCCGGCTGTGCATCACCGACCTGCGCCGCGATATGAACCCGCTGATGAAATGGATGATGTGGCTGGCCACCAAGCCCAGGGAGATACGGGCTGGCCTGATGTCGTCGATAAACGCGGCGTATACGGTCAGGGAGGTCGAAGGACTGCTGCAGGGTACGAAGCTCAAGGGCTGCACGGCGAGAGCCGGCGTGGCGGGTCTGGTGATAAGCGGAAAGAAACAGGAGTGAAAGAAGATGAGCAAAAACAAGGAGAACAAAGTTACCAATCGGGTGCACATGGCCGCGGAGGAGGAGTTCATAAGCTACCACAAGGCGCTGCGGGGGCAGATAGACAACGCCAGCTGGCACTTCCAGACGTGGAAGCGGCTGTGGAAGCTGGTGGAAAACTATCATCAGGAGATGAACATAGCGCACACCTTCTTCCGTCTGACGATGAGGGCACACCTGCTGCAGACAGTGCTGCGGCTGTACAATATCTGCGAGAGAAGCGAGGAGCATTTCAACTTCCCCGATTTCCTCGATTTCGTGAAGAAGGACCTGGATATATTTCAGGTGCAGGATTTGGAGATAACCAAGCACGGTGGGGAGGACATAGAGGCGGAGATCATCGCCGATTCGACCCCCACGATAACGGTGGAGATAGTGGAGGGGCACATACGGGCCATCGAGAACCTGCCGCTGGACAAACTCAGGGCATGGCACGATGAGGCGCTGAATCATATCGACCGGCACGTGGCCAAGGACCACATCAAGCTGCTGGAGGAATCGCCGGTGGATATCGAAGAGCTGGACCGGATCATCGCAGAGCTGGATTACATCCTGAACGTCTACAGCGTGGCCTACGACGGGCAGAGCTGGGACCGGAACCTGGTGTTCGAGCACGGCATCCAGAACATGATGGACGCCATCCGGGAGGGGGGTAGAGGGAAGCAGGAGGAGGAGTCGAAATGATAGCCGAACGTTCCATAGTGCCGGCAGGGGTAACGGCGGAGGAGGCGGAGGACTTCAACCGGCTGTTCGTCATATCCGCTACCAAGTTCGTGCCCGCGCTCTACGGTGGCGTCCACGAAAGGGTGAACCGCAACCTGTTCCGCTACACGGGTAATATCCTCAGCTTCGAGCACACCAGTTTCATGAAGGTCGATGGCAGGAACGCCGGTATGATCGTGACCTACGACTGGAAGCAGAGCAAGGGCCAGCAGTTCAAGACCTCGATGCTGATTTTGAGGTACATGAGGGCCAGGTTCCTGAGGCAGGCGCGGCACCTGCAATGGGCTGGCGATGAGCTGGGCCAGATGGAGGACGGCACGTACTACATCGCCTGCCTGGCCTTCTACGAGGATTTCAGGAATCGGGGGCTGGGTGCGGAGATCATGTCCCACACGCAGGAGGCAGCGGCGAGGGCCGGGGCGACCAGGCTGGAGCTGGACGCAGAGACGTACAACCAGGACGCCATCCGCTTCTACAAGCGCTTCGGTATGGCGGAGGCGGGCGAGCCGCGGGGAACCACCATCGGCGGCGAGTATTTCGAGTTCATACGGCTGTCCAAGGATATCAAATAGGGAGGCGACATGGTGAGACAGCGGAGCGATGAGCTGACCTGGAAGGACTACGTGACATCGTTGACTGCCGGCGCGCTGACCGTCGCGGCGGTGGTGCTGTGCATCCAGAACTATAACATCCACGGTATCGACTGGCTGATGTATCTCGGCTGGGCGGTATGGGTTTTCGGATTGCTGCTGTGTCTTACCCCCATGCGGGTGCTGCGTAAGCGGGGCGGCGTGGCCCAGGGCGATAGCTGGGTCAAGACCACCACCGTGGTCGATAGCGGCCCGTACGCCATAGTGCGCCACCCCATTTACGTCGGCTGGGGGGTGATGGTGTTCGCCCTGATGCTGATATCGCAGTACTGGGTGGTGGCCGTCTGCGGCGCGGCGGCGATGCCGCTGGTGTACATCGACATCTGGCGCGAGGATCGTGACAACATGGAGAAGTTCGGCGAGGACTACATCCACTATCAGAAGAAGGTGCCGCAGGCCGATGTGGTGTCGGGGATAGTACGCATGGTTCTACGCGGGATAAGGAGTAAGTAAATGGGCTGGTTTCTACTGTTGCTGGCGATCGTGATGGAGGTGTGCGGCACGACGTGCATGAAGATGTCGCAGGGCTTCACTAACTGGATACCCAGCGTGCTGGTGTTCTTGTTCTACGGCCTATCGTTCACCGGATTTACTTATGCCTTGAAGACGATGGAACTCAGTGTCACCTATGCCATATGGTGTGGAGTAGGGCTGGCATTGGTCGCGCTGGTCGGGGTGCTGCATTTCAAGGAGCCGGCGACGGCGATGAAGCTTGTCTTTCTGGGGGTGACGCTGGTGGGGGTTGTCGGGCTGAGCTATAGCATGGTTCATCAGTAAGCAGGAGATAGCTAATTTGACGATTAAGATAGGGGAGATAATCGAGGCTGCGACCGGGGGGTTCACCGCGCAGTGCTATGAGCTGCACAGCCCCCCGCCCTTCGGCGGGCTGGTGCGGGTGTCAGAGGGAGATATCGATATCTATGCCGCGGTCGCCGACGCCGCTACCACCAGCATCGAGCCGGGGCGCCGCCCCATCGCCCGCGGTGGTGGCGAGGAGGCGGAGGGCGACGTCTTCAGCGCCAACCCGCAGCTTGAGAAGCTGCTGCGCACCGATTTTCGTGCTGTGGTGGTGGGGCACAAGGACGGCGGGAACATCAGGCAGTACCTGCCGCCGCGCCCGGCCAGGATACACAGCTTCGTGTACATCTGCGAGCCGGAGCAGACCGCCGAGTTCACCCGATCGCTGGACTACCTGGGCCTGCTGGTAAACGCCGGCGAGCGCTCCGATGAGCTCATCGCCGCATCGCTGCGCGGCGCCGCCGCGGCAAACCGGGAGCCACGCGAGTTCCTGGTCAGCGCGGGCAAGGAGCTGGCGGTGCTGCTGTCGGATGACACCCACCGGCTGAACTCGATACTGAGGAGGCTGAAGGTCTGATGCAGGAGCGAAAGCTGGGCATGGTGGTTGCCGGGTCGCTGACCGGCGGCGTGGATGTCAGGCTCGACGGAGAGGTGTCGGTGGAGGACATCGCTGTCGGCCGCTACGTTACCATCGGCGGCCGGAAGCGGCGCTTCTTCGGCATGATCACCGACGTGTCGCTGGACGCCAGCGACCCGCGGATGATGGCCTCGCCCCCGGACGTGACCGACCCTTTCATCGCCGAGGTCATCGCCGGTACCAGCACCTTCGGACGGCTGCACGTGCTGCCGCTGATGACCATCGGCGGCGACGCCGAGAGCCTGCTGGAAGGGCCGCAGCCGGTGAAGACGGTGCCGGCACACTTCTCGGCGGTGCACGACGCTGGCGAGGAGGATGTCTCTCAGGTGTTCGGGCAGGTGGAGGAGCGGCAGTTCTACATCGGCACCCCGCTGGACATGGAGACCAAGGTGCGCCTCGACCCGGCGGAGCTGGTGAAGCGCTCCAACGGGGTGTTCGGCAAGAGCGGCACGGGCAAGACCTTCCTGGCGCGGCTGGTGCTCATCGGCATCATTCAGGAGAACGCGGCGGTCAACCTGATTTTCGATATGCACAGCGAGTATGGCTGGCAGGGCACCAGCGAGGGGGGCGGGACGGTGAAATCGCTGAAGCAATTGTTCCCCTCCAGCGTGGCGGTGTTCGCCCTCGACGCGGAGAGCGCCAGGCGGCGCAAGGTCTCCGTAGACTCGATAGTCGAGATCGGCTACGACGAGATAGAGCCTGAGGATATCGCCATGCTGCGCGAGACGCTGGGCCTCACCGAAGCCGCGGTGCAGGCCACCTACCGCCTAGCCCGCAGGTTCGGGGACAGGGCATGGCTGCAGGGCTTCCTGGCCATCGACGGCAGGGAGGGGCTGAACGCCCTGGCCGACGAGCTCGGTGAGCACGAGGCTACCATGGCGGCGCTGTACCGCCGCCTCGACAGCCTGAGGCGGCTCAAGTTCCTGGTGCCCCACGCCCGCGACAACGCCATCCAGAGCATACTGGGCTACCTCGACCGCGGCATCCACGTGGTCCTCGAGTTCGGCCGCTACACCGACCTCGCGGCCTACATGCTGGTGGCCAACCTGCTCACCCGGCGCATCCACGAGAAGTACCGCGAGCGCATGGAGCGGGCGACGGCGGAGGATGGCGCCAAACCCCGCCCGCTGGTGATCACCATCGAGGAGGCGCACAAGTTCCTCAGCCGCGAGCTGGCGGGGCAGACCATATTCGGCACCATCGCGCGGGAGATGCGTAAGTACAACGTCTCGCTGATGGTCATCGACCAGCGGCCCTCCGGCATTGACGAGGAGGTGATGAGCCAGATGGGCACCAAGATCACCTGCCTGCTGGACAACGAGCGGGACATCGAGAGCGTGCTGACCGGCGTCTCCGGCAAGGGAGAACTGAAGGGGGTGCTGGCCAAGCTGGACTCGCGGCAGCAGGCGCTGATATTCGGCCACGCGGTGCCGATGCCGGTGGTGGTGCGCACCAGGGACTACGGCACGAACGAGTCCTACAAGGAGCTGGGCTTCCGCGACGCGCTGGAGGCGAAGAGGATGGCGGAGGAGGAGGCCAGGGACCTGTTCGCTGACTGATGAGGCTTTAAAATAACAGTCCCCCTTTCGAAAAGGGGGATTCAGGGGGATTATGCTACCCTATAATAAGAACCTCCTGCTCCGCTCCAGGGAGTTGAGGAGCAACATGACCGATACGGAGAGGACCCTGTGGTCGAGGCTGAGAAGGAAGCAGCTTAAAGGGCATCAATTCTACAGGCAAAAGATTATCGGCAATTATATAGTGGATTTCTATTGTCCCAGGGCCGGGATGGTTATCGAGGTGGACGGGGCGCAGCACTATTCCGGGGAGATGCTGGAATCTGACAGGCAAAGGGATGATTATCTCAGGGGGAACGCCCTGACGGTGATGAGGTTCTCCAATCTGGAGGTGCGTCAGAATCTCGATGGGGTGGTGGAGAGGGTGCTGGAGCGTCTCGAATCCCCCTCGGTCCCCCTTTAGAAAAGGGGGAGGTTTCGCAGTGAATATTGGCAATAGTGATCAGCAATACCCCCTGATAGAGGAGGTCTCTACCGCGCTGACGGCGCCGGAGGCCTTCGAGCTGCTCGAGGAGCGCCCGTTCAGCTTCTTCCTCGACAGCGGCATGGACCATGAAAACCTGGGGCGCTACTCGTTCATCGGCGGCGACCCCTTCCTGGTGATTACCAGCCGAGGCAGCCAGGTCACGCTGCACTACAGGGACAAGCGGGAGAGAGCGGTGGGCAACCCCTTCGATGTGCTGGGGCAGGTGCTGGACAGATATGCGGTGCAGGCCTCGCCGTCGCCGCTGCCGTTCACCGGCGGCGCGGTGGGATACCTGAGCTACGACCTGTGCCACTTCATCGAGGGCCTGCCCTCCACCGCCGTCGACGACCTGCAGCTGCCGGAGTGCTACCTGGCGTTCTACGACGCGGTGGTGGGTTTCGATCACCGGGAGGGCAGGGCGTATGTCGCCAGCACCGGCTTCCCCGATACGGACGAGCCGCGCCGCATGCAGAAGGCTAACGCTCGCATCGGTGAGATGAAAGAAATGCTGGCGCGGTCGCCCCGTACCGCGTCAGCATTGCCTGACGATTCGATACCCGTTGCCGGTATGCGCGGCGGCTTCACCCACGAGGGGTATGTGGAGGCGGTGGCGCGGGTCAGGGAGTACATCGCCGCCGGAGACATATTCCAGGTGAATCTCTCTCAACGGTTCGAGGTGGAGCTGCCCATACCACCGTACGAGCTGTACCGCCGGCTGCGAGGCATCAACCCGGCGCCGTTCGCCTCTTACCTCAACTTCGGCGGGGTGACCATCGTCGGCGCCTCGCCGGAGCGGTTCCTCAGGGTGCGTGGTGATGCGGTGGATACCCGCCCGATGAAGGGCACCCGCCCCCGCGGGTCGAACGCCGCGGAGGACGATGCCCTGGCCGCTGAGCTGCTGGATAGCGTCAAGGACCGCGCCGAGAACGTGATGATCGTTGACTTGGAGCGCAACGACCTGGGCCGGGTGTGCCGCTACGGCACGGTGAAGGTGCGGGAGCTGTGGACGCTGGAGAAATATGCCACCGTGTTCCAGCTGACCTCGACTGTCGAGGGGCAACTGCGCGAGGACAAGGATCGAATCGACCTGCTGAAGGCCGCCTTCCCCGGCGGCTCGATAACCGGCGCGCCCAAGGTGCGGGCGATGGAGATAATCGATGAGCTGGAGCCGACGCGGAGGAGCGTTTACACCGGCTCCATCGGCTACCTGGGCTTCGACGGCGGGATGGACTGCAATATCGTGATCCGCACCTTCATAATCAAGGGCGGGAAGGCATACTTCCAGGTCGGCGGCGGGATCGTGTGGGATTCTGACCCCGAGGCCGAGTACCAGGAGACGCTGGACAAGGCCAGGGCGCTGTTCGAGGCTCTGGCGCTCCAGCTGGTGACCGACGCGAGATGATACTGATAATCGATAACTACGACTCGTTCGTGTACAACCTGGCGCAGTACATCGGCGAGCTGGGGTGGGAACCGGTGGTGTACCGCCACGATGCCGTGTCGCTGGCCGAGATTGAGTCGCTGGCGCCTTCCCACATCGTGATCTCGCCGGGGCCGGGGGCGCCGCCGGACGCCGGCATCTCTAACGACGTGGTGCGGCACTTCGGCGGGCGGCTGCCGATCCTCGGCGTGTGTTTGGGCCATCAGTGCATCGCCAGTGTGTACGGGGCGATAATCGGCCGGGGGACGCCCACGCACGGCAAGACATCGATAATCCACCACGACGGGCGAACCATTTATGAGGGTATCGATAGCCCCTTCGAGGCAGCGCGCTACCACTCGCTGATCGTGGAGCGGGAATCGGTGCCCGAATGCTTGGAGGTAACCGCCACCACCGACGAGGGGGAGGTGATGGGGGTGAGGCACCAGCGGTTCGCGGTGGAGGGCGTCCAGTTCCACCCGGAGTCGATCCTCACCGCCGCGGGGCACGATATACTGAGGCGTTTCTTGGGCTTCAGCGAAGCGCTGTGGATTGGGGAAGGGTAGAGCACGGTGACGCTAGTTTACATAAATGGTGAGCTGGTGGAGCGAAGTGAGGCCCGCGTATCGGCCTTCGACCGCGGGTTGCTGTACGGGTATGGCCTCTTCGAGACCATGCGCTCCTACGGCGGCCGGGTCTTCTGCCTAGACCGTCATCTGTCGCGTCTGGCGCGCTCGGCGATGGTGTTGGGCATCGGCGCGGCGCTCGATACGGCGGAGCTCGAGCGCGCGGTGTACGACACCATTTCGGCTAACGAGCTCACTGACGCCCGCATCCGGCTGACGGTGACCGCGGGGGAGGGGGAGCGCAGCTTGTCGCTGCCCACGTCGGGCTCGCTCACTACCATGATCGTCGCCGAGGAGTTGGTTCTGCCACCGTCACATGCCTACGAGAACGGCATCCGTGCCGTCATAGTGGGCGGCAGGCGGAACAGCCGGTCGCCCCTATCGGGGGTGAAGTCGATCGGCTATATGGAAAGCCTGCTGGCACGCTCTAAGGCGGCTGCTGCCGGTGCCGATGAGGCCGTTATGCTGAACGAGCGCGGGCTGGTGGCCGAGTGTAGCACCAGCAACATCTTCATCGTGGCCGCGGGACGGCTGCTCACCCCCTCGGTTGATAGCGGGATACTGCCGGGCATCACCCGGGACGTCGTGCTGGAGTTGGCGTCGGGCCTGGGGATCGAAACCTCGGAATGCGATGTAGCGGTCGCTGATTTACTCGATGCGAATGAGGCTTTTATCACCAACTCGGTTATCGAGATACTGCCGATAGTTGAGGTGGACAAAAAACCGATAGGCCGAGGAAAACCGGGAGTGGTTACCGCAAGGCTGTCGGAGGCATACAAAGAGCTGACGGGTCGTTGAACGATGTTGATAGCTGGGATAAGGTGAGCGACACGTTTGATACGGCGGCGCTTATTGACCGTCGCTAAAAAGCCGTGTTATTATAGCTAAACTTGTATGAACGTTAAAGCAGTGTCGGGACTGGGAAAAGGGGTACGCAAGAGCAGGGAGGGCTGGTTCAGCAGGGTGGTGAGTCTCTTCGACCGCGCTGCAGTGGCCGAGCCGCTGTGGGACGAGCTGGAGGAGCTGCTGATCTCGGCCGATGTGGGTATGGCCACTGCTACAAAGCTCATCGATAGGGTGAAGGCTCGTGCGGGGAGGGATAAGCTCGCAGGCGGCGACCGTGTATTGGCCATACTTAAAGAGGAGATGGCAGAGATGCTCAAGGTCGCTGAACCCCCACAATCTATCGATGCTGAATCGCCGGGCCCGCGTGTGATACTGGTGGTGGGGGTGAACGGGACCGGTAAGACCCTTTCGATCGCCAAGCTCGCCGCCTCGATGAAGGCGCAGGGTAAAAATGTGATAATCGCCGCTGCGGATACCTTCAGGGCAGCGGCCATCGATCAGATCAAGATACTGGGGGAGCGCGTTGGCGCCGATGTTATCGCTCACCAGCCGGGGGCCGACCCCGGTGCGGTGGTATTCGACAGCCTGGAAGCGGCAAGGGCCCGCAACGCCGATGCGGTGATCATCGATACCGCGGGCAGGGTCCACACCAAGTACAACCTGATGGAGGAACTGAAGAAGATCAAGCGGGTGGCATCGAGGAGCGACCCCGGGGCGCCCCACGAGGTGCTCCTGGTCCTCGACGCCACCACCGGGCAGAACGGGCTGGTGCAGGCAAAGCGTTTCGCCGAGGCGGTGGATGTCAGCGGGATCTTCCTGACCAAGCTCGACGGCACCGCCAGGGGAGGGATTGTGCTGGCGATCTGCGATGAACTGAAGATACCCATCCGCTTCGTCGGTACCGGCGAGTCGGTGGACGATATCGCCCCGTTCAACGCCCAGTCTTTCGTTGAGGAGCTGTCCGCTTGTTAGATGCATTTATCTGGTACATAACGATACAGCTGCTGGGGCTGATCTTCCTGCCCTACACGCTGGCCATGTTCAAGCGCCTGCCCGACAGGGGATACGCCTTCGGCAAGGCGCTCTCCATCGTTGTAATCTCCTTCATCATCTGGATCGCCGCCTCCATTCATATCCTGCCCAACAGCAGGTGGGCCATCATCCTTATCGTCGTTCTCCTCGCTGCCGGCTCATTGTTCCTCTTCTGGCGCCGCCGTCAGGAGGTCATGGATTTCATTCGGGAGCATAAGACAGTCATAATCGCCACCGAGCTGGTCTTCCTCGTCTCGTTCATCTCTTGGTGCGTGGTTCGCGCCTACAACCCGGCGATACTCTACAGCGAGAAGTTCGGCGACTTCGGCTATTTGAACGCAATTATGAGGAGCAAGTACTTCCCCCCTCACGACCACTGGTTGAGCGGATTCCCGCTCAATTACTACTACTTCGGCCATCTGATTATGGCCACTCTGACCAAGCTCACCGGCATCGTGTCCAGCGTTTCGTATAACCTGTCATTGGCTCTTGTTTTTGCGCTGACCTGCACCGGCGCGTTCGGCATCGTTTATAACCTGGTTAAGCTGCTGAAGGGAAGCACCAGGGCGGCGCTCGGCTTCGGCATGGTGGCGGCCCTGTTCCTGGTGGTGCTGGGCAACCTGGAGGGCTTCCTGGAGGTGCTGTATTCCAACGGGGTCGGCTCCGAGGGTTTCTGGCACTGGGTCGGTATCAACGAGCTGGATTACCCGCCATACCAGAGCAATCACTGGTATCCCGACCAGGGGTGGTGGTGGTGGCATGCCGCCAGGGTGATTATCATCAAGAATGCCGCCGGTCAGTATCTGGATTACACCATAAACGAATTTCCCTTCTTCAGCTTCAGTTTGGGCGATCTGCACGGCCATCTTATGACGCTGCCTTTCGCCTTGCTCAACCTGGCGATCTGCCTGGAGTTCCTGATCTCGCCAATCAAGCTGGGTGTCGCGTGGCTGATGAGAAACTGGCTCAAGATCATAGTCTGCGCCATATGTTTGGGTGCGCTCATGTTCATCAACAGCTGGGATTTCTTCACCTATGCCCTGCTGTTCGCAGTGGTCATGGTGGTCGGGGAATACATGCGGCGGCGGAGTTTCAGTTTCAGCACGCTGTTTAATGCGGGTATTGTATGGTTGGCGCTCGCTATCGTTACCATCATTATTTATTGGTCCGCTTTCCAGATCATGTTCTCCACCTCGGGACACCTTGCCGATGTGTCAGGAGGGGGGTTCATCCTCCAGGCCTACGGCGGGATGGATACCCGCTATTTCCACTTCTTCATCTTCTGGGGTCCGTTCCTGTTCATAACCGTGTCCTATATCCTGGCTCAGGCGTGGAACACCCTGCGCGGCGGGAGAATCCCCGGTTGGGCGATACTCCTCGCCATCTGCATACCGCTGCTGCCGCTTATAGTCTGGGGCCCGACCGTAGACTGGGGATATATAGAGAAGCTTCATAAACTGGATTATGCTACCTGGATCTACTTTTTCTGGAAGTTCGCGCGCATGCTACCCCTGTTTGTTCTGGTCTCGCTCATCATACTCACCGCCATCAAGAAGTGGCACGGTATCGCCGAGTCCGAGTCAGAATCGGAGGGCCAGAAGGCCCACCTGTTCACTCTGATAATCCTGTTCATTGCCTATATGCTTTTCATCGGCTGCGAGCTGTACAACATAAATGACCGCGGGGTGTGGGCGTACGAGCGCAATACGACGATATACAAGATTTACTATCAGGCGTGGGTATTCATGACCGTCGGCTCTGCATTCAGCCTGTGCTGGCTGGTCAGGCGATGGCGGTTAATCAGCGGGCAGCAGGTAGCATTGGCCGCAGATTACGTTGTCAAATACATCGGGGTCCCATTGCGCAAGCCGCGTGAGTGGTATAAAGGCTCACCGCTTTCGGGGGCGGCTTCCGTGGTGGCCCGTACCACTAAATCCACCACAGGCCTGTTGCGGGGACCATTCAAGGGTAAAGAGAGCAAGGTTATTTCGAAACGTAAATCAATTTCTTCAGAGGGTCAGCCGGCGATAAGCACCTATGGCAAATGGGGACAAAACGCAGACGATTTTGTAGAATCCACCTCCCGAATAATCGATTTTAACGCAGTCGGTAGCTTCTACAATAGCTGCTGTCGTTGGGTGTGGGTAAAATTCAGGCTTGCGACTGTAAAAAGATTTACATTGGCTAAAGGCGGCAATGCGATAGCTGAGTTCATTCGAGAAATATATCGTCAATTGTATTCCGTCACCTCTTCGGCAGTTGCCAGGAAATCGTTCATAGCGGTGTGGTGGCTGGTGTGCATTGTGTTAATAGCCGGCGCGAGTATCTACCCGGTGATTACAACATTCTATACAACCGCAAGCTTCAGCACCACAAGCAACAGTTGGGATATGGAGCCGACGCTGGATGGTATAGTACACCTGCTACGTGATCACCCCGAAGAGTACGAGGCGATAAGGTGGCTCAACAGTGAGGTGGAGGGCGCGCCGGTGATCGTGGAGGCCGCGGCTGGCAGTCACTACTACGGCAGCTTCTTCCGCATTTCGGCCTATACCGGCCTGCCTACCCTGGTGGGGCGCTGGGGACAGGTGCCGTGGAATGTTGATATGACCCAGCAGGAGATAGATTACCGGGAGGGCGCTGCTAGAACGATATATGAGAGCGAGGACGTGGCAGAGGTAAAACAGGTGATCGCGGATTTCGATGTCACCTATGTCTACGTGGGGCATCGGGAGATAAGCTCATACAAGGGGGATAAGTCCGCGGATGAATTTGCCGCGTTCCTTCAGAATAAATTCTCCAGCTTCATGGATGTCGCTTTCCAGAATGAAGGGGTAATTATCTATAAGGTGAGGGAGTAATTATGGGAAAGGACGATAGAGACACTTCATCGATGATCGATCGCCTGCGTGCTCGGATAGACTGGGAGATCGTGCTCTACGGCGTGCTCATAGTCATCGCTCTGTGGCTGCGGCTGTGGGCCCTGGGAGACCGCGTCATCAGCTTCGACGAGTTCGAGAACATCTGGTGGGGTGGTGCCTGGGATATCTACCACAATCACGCCTATTCCCACAATTTCATCACCCACGGCCCGTTCCAGGGATACGTGGGCGCGCTGACCTTCTGGATCTTCGGTGACAGCGATCTCACCACGCGCATACCCGCCGTGTTCTTCGGAACCGCGTTGGTAGCCCTGCCGTTTTTCCTGAGACGCCAGCTCGGAAAGGTGGGCGCCCTGTGCGTGGCCACCCTGTTCACTGTCTCTCCCATGCTGCTGTACTTCAGCCGCTACGCCAGGACCGATATCTACGTCGTCTTCTGGATGATGCTGCTGGTGGTCTGCATCTGGCGGTATATCGAGGAGAGCAAGGCGAGGTACCTGTACATCGGCGCCGCCGCGATGAGCCTCAGCTTCTGCACCAAAGAGGTGACCTTCTTCGCGGTGGTGATTTTCGCCGGCTTCCTGTTCATCAAATCGGCCCCGGAATTGTATAGGAGGGTCAAGAGCGGTTTCAATCTTAAGGGGCTGTCCCCCTACGCCGATTATTTCATACTGATCGCTACCCTCGCTCTGCCGCTGTACTCGGCGGGCGTGGGGCTGATACCCGGGGTGCACCTGGATGATCCGGGTATCAGAGAGAACGCGAGGCTGCTGAAGGACCCGGCGGCCATAGCCGTCCTGCTGAGCTTCTCCGGCATATCTGCGGCTATAGGGCTGCGATGGAACTGGCGGCGCTGGCTGGCCTCCGCCCTTATCTTCTACGGCATCTTCACCCTGCTGTACACCACCTTTTTCACCAATCCCGCCGGTTTCTCCAGCGGCATATGGGGTACCTTCGATTACTGGATCGGTCAGGCCAAGAGGATAACGCAGCCCTGGTTCTACTACATCATGCTGATGCCTATCTACGAGTTTCTGCCCCTGCTGTTCGCCGCTATCGCAATAATCTACTACGCGCTGAAGGAGAAGCTGTTCTCTAGAGGAGGGAACATTTTCGTCAGGTTCCTGGCCTGCTGGATGGTGGTGGACCTGATAGCATATTCTTCCTATGGAGAGAAGATGCCTCAGATCTCGCTGAACGTGGTCATTCCGGCCATTCTTCTCGGCGGGATGTTCATCGGGCGGATATTGCAGGCCCTCGACTGGCAATGGGCCAGGCCGTGGGTGGCGCGGGTGGTGCCCTCCGTGGCCGGCATCGAAGAATCCGCCGAAGCGTCATCCAAGAAGGCGTCGCGCAAGGCGGCACAGAAGGCGCGGCGCAAGGCAGCCCTGCGAGGGGGGAAGCTGAGGCCGGCGCACGCGGCGATGCTGCTTATACTCGTCCTTCTGTTCTCCTACACCCTCCGCGTATCCTGGCAGGCTAACTACCACAAGAACGACGACCGGCCGGAGATGCTGTACTACGCCCATATCTCCTTCGATACGCGGGATATCGTTGCTCAGATCGAGGAGTTCGCCGAGAGGACGGGGCTGGGCAAGGAAATTCAGATCTCTGAGGACAGCTCCGAGGGGGCGTTCTCCTTCTTCTGGTCCTGGGCGTGGTACAACAGGAATTACCCCAGGCTCGAGCGCATAGATTGTTCCAATCTGACTAAGGAGCCAGCAGGGGACGTGCTGCTGATCAAGAAGAAGCACGTCGAATCGGCTCAGCCGTACCTCGGCAAGTACGGTGAGGGGCAGGAGTTTCGCCATATGCTGTGGTTCACCGAGCAGTACAAGACTGACCCCTTCAGCGATAATCTCAAGGCCTGGTGGCACTACTTCTTCAACCGGAGAAGCGGCAATCCCTGGTGGGGTGATGAAAACGGCATAATTTCCTATTGGGGTTCGGGAACCGAGGGTGTCATTTACTTCCTGAAAGATGCCCCTTAATTGCGCCTCAAGCGTGGTTGCGTTATAATTGCCCTTCAAGGGAGAGCACGTAGTTGCTGAAGAATTACCGTCTGTGGATCGGGATAATAATCAGTGCCGCTTTGCTGGCCTATTTTTTCTCCCGGGCAGATGTCACCGAGACATTTCTGGCGCAACCGGTAACCGCCGGGGATACTCAGGTCACCGTTAACGATTCCCTCGGCTTCAATATCGGGGACACCTTTGTCATCGGCTCCGGCGATACTGCGGAGACCATGACTATAGTCTCCATCGATCGCGTTAACGATAGCATTACCACTGACTCCGCTGCCGTGCAGGGCCATGCCGTCGATGAGCCGGTATTTAAGAGGACGATTGCCATCGTGGGGATGGGGCGGGCGCTGGCCGACGCCAACTACGTCTACCTGATCCCGGCGCTGCTGGTCTACTTCTTGGGGGTGTGGTTCCGTGCATTTCGCTGGAAGTACCTGCTTCGGCCCCTGGGGCGCTTCTCGTCGCTGCGGCTGTTCCCGCTGATAATCATCGGGTTCATGGTCAACAACGTGGTACCGGGGCGGCTCGGCGTTATAGCACGGGCATACCTTCTGGGGGAGAGGGAGGGCATCAGCAAGCTGGCCGGCGGCGTCACCGTCGCCGTCGAGCGGGTCTTCGACGGGCTGGCCCTGCTCTTTTTCCTCATGCTAGCCTCCTTCTTTATTCCCCTGGAGGGCTGGACCAAGACCATCGCCTGGGTGATGCCCATCGTCTTCGTCGGCGCGTTAGCTGCTTTCCTCGCCATGACCTTCTATGAGAACCTGACGCGAAGGGCGGCCCGGCCGTTCTTCAGGCTGATTCCCCATAAGTGGCAGGATAAGGCGGACGGCTGGCTGGATTCGGCGCTCAGCGGCCTCCACGTGTTGCATAATCCCAAGATGCTCGTTATCGTATTCGTCTCGTCTCTCTTAGTCTGGCTCTGTGAGGGCAGCATGTTCTACATAATCTCCGTATCCTTCGAGCTTCACCAGTCGTTCATAATGATGTTGCTGGTGTGCTCTGTCGCCAGCCTGGCGTGGGCACTCATAATAATAACCCCCGGCGGGATAGGCCCCTTCGACGTCGCTGCCAAGGAGGTGCTGCTGCTCTTCCTGCCCGCTGTCTATATAGGCAACGCACTGCTGTATGAAGAGGCGGTTACCGCCTATGCCATCGTGTTGCATGCCGCTATTCTGCTGCCGGTGATATTCCTCGGGCTGGGGATGCTGTGGACACAGCGTATCTCGCTGAGCAGGCTGGTTTCAACCGGGGGGCAGGGGGCTTCACCGGGGGTTGACAGCGGGACCGAGGAGGCCCCGGTCACAGGCAATCAGGGTTGAATTGCGCAGTGCCCTGTGTTATCATAGATTGTTAGAAAAATCACGAACATCCCTTCGGCCATGCAAAGCCTAGATTTTTGCCGCACGTTCCATCAACCTGTCGAAAGCCTCGGAATAGATCCACTGCTTGCATAAAATCATTTGGAGGAAAGATGTATAAGATAACGTACAGAGAGGACCTGGTGCCGGATAATCACCTGTTCAAGATCGAGGCACCGGCAGTCGCCCGCAAGGCGCAGGCGGGACAGTTC
>CAYUWM010000003.1:17828-19304 GCA_964448395.1 uncultured Dehalococcoidales bacterium | reverse complement strand
CTGGGCTATAACGAGGAGCAGGCGCTGGCGGAAGCCAGCCGCTGCATCGAGTGCAAGAAGAGGCCGTGCGTGGAAGGCTGCCCCGTCGATGTGGACATCCCCGAATTCATCAAGGCGATACGGGAAGGGGATATGCCCGAAGCGGTCAAGGTACTCAAAGGAAAGAACAGCCTGCCCGCCATCTGCGGGCGGGTGTGTCCCCAAGAGACGCAATGCGAGGCTGTCTGCACGCTGGGCAAGAAGGGGGCACCGATAGCCATCGGGCGCCTGGAACGCTATGTGGCCGACTGGGACATGGCTCGGCAAAAGATGGAGAAGCCGCAACTTGCCCCTTCAACCGGCAAAAAGGTGGCTGTCATCGGCGCCGGGCCGGCGGGGCTCACCGCCGCCGCCGATCTGGCCAAGATGGGCCATCAGGTTACCCTGTTCGAGGCGCTGCATGTCGCCGGGGGGGTGCTGATGTACGGTATCCCCGAGTTCCGGCTGCCCAAGAAGATCGTCCAGGCAGAGGTGGACTTCGTCAGATCGCTGGGGGTGGATATCAGGCTGGACTCGGTGGTGGGCAAGATGGCGACCATCGATGAGATCATGCAGGACGGCTATGACGCTGTCTTCATGGGCACCGGGGCGGGGCTGCCGATGTTCCTCAACATCCCCGGGGAGAACCTCAACGGTATCTATTCGGCAAACGAGTTCCTGACCCGGACCAACCTGATGAAGGCCTATCTCTTCCCTGAATACGATACGCCCATCAAGGTGGGACGTCGGGTGATGGTGATCGGCGGTGGCAATGTGGCCATGGACTCTGCCCGGTGCGCCCTCAGGCTGAAGGCGGAAGAGGTATACATCGTCTACCGCCGCTCCGAGGCGGAGCTGCCGGCGAGGCGGGAGGAGGTGGAGAATGCCATGGAGGAGGGGGTTATATTTAAATTCCTCACCAACCCCAAACGGTTCATCGGCAACGACAAAGGCTGGGTGGTAGCCGCTGAGTGCTACGAGATGGAGCTTGGAGAGCCCGATGAGAGCGGCCGGCGGCGCCCGGTCACCAAGGAGGGCAGCGAGTTCACCCTGGATGTCGACACCGTCGTCGTCGCGCTGGGCACCACCCCTAATCCGCTGGTTCCCACCACTACCCCTGATCTGGAGGTAACCAAGAGGGGCACGGTGGTTGCCGATGAGGAGACAGGGAAGACCAGCAAGGATGCCGTGTGGGCCGGCGGTGACTTGGTCACTGGCGCTGCTACTGTGATCAGCGCTATGGGGGCCGGTAAACGGGCGGCAGCGGCCATTGACAAGTACCTTAAGAGCGCCTAGGACAGTTAGCTCCCTTTGAAGTAGCGTTGCAGGGATAAAGGGGATAAGGAGGTATGCTGAGGTGAGTACTGCTGAGCTGACCGAGGTCGGGATCACTATCAATGGCAAGGATGTCTTGGTTCCTGACGGTTGTACCATCCTGGAGGCTTGCCGCGCCAACGG
>CAYUWM010000003.1:15545-17728 GCA_964448395.1 uncultured Dehalococcoidales bacterium | reverse complement strand
GGGGCCCAGAGGAGCCAGAAGATAAATGTTGACGGGGAAGAGCTTGAAGGCGTGCTTCCCGGCACCGATTTTCTGCGTGCTGCGGCTATGGGGCAGCCGACGAAAATAGGCAAGAAGGTGGCGGTGATCGGCGGGGGCAACACCGCCATCGACGCGGCGCGCACCGCCCTGCGACTGGGTGCTGAGGAGGTCACTATCGTTTACCGCCGCTCGCGGGCGGAGATGCCCGCCAGCGATTGGGAGATCGAGGAGGCGGAGGAGGAAGATGTCAGGCTTCACTTCCTGGCGGCCCCGGCGGGGATAATCGGCAAGGACGGCAAGGTGAGCGGCCTTGCCTGCATCGAGATGGCACTGGGCGAGCCCGACGATAGCGGGCGGCGCCGGCCGGAGCCGATACCGGGTTCCGAGTTCACCCTGCCGGTCGATACCGTTATCGCCGCCATCGGTCAGACCCCTGACATATCGTTTGTGGAAGCGGAGAAAGCAGCGTCCGATCGGGGTAGCATCGAAGTGGCCAGGGGGAATGTGATCGTGGCTGACGCTGTTACCCTGCAGACCGGCATGAAAGGGGTGTTCGCCGGTGGCGATGCGGTAACCGGCCCGGCGCGGGCGGTGGATGCCATGGCGCAGGGGAGAAAGGCGGCAGTATCCATCGACCGCTATTTGAGGGGTGTATCGCTAGAAGGCGAGGTTCAACCGTTCAACTGGAGCAAGGGCAGGCTCGATGAGATCGACAGGGCCGAGTTCGCCGACGTGGAGCACCAGCCGAGGCGGGAGATGCCGAGGCTCAGGCCGATGGAGAGGCGGGACAATTTCGAGGAGATGGAGTTGGGCTACACTGAGGAGATGGCGAGGGCGGAGGCGCAGCGCTGCCTGTCCTGCGGCTGCAAGGCGGTGGACTACTGTGACCTGCGCCGGCTGGCCGCCGAATACGGGGTGCCGGACACCCCCGACCGGCGAACGGAGCAGCTCTATCGCGTCGATAAGTCGCACCCCTTCATCGAGATCGATGCCAACAAGTGCATCGCCTGTGTTCGCTGCGTGCGGACGTGCCTCGATGTGCAGAACGTCGGCGCGATCAGCTTCTGCTACCGGGTGCAGGTGCCGCCTTACGCCGAATCGCTGCTTAACACCAACTGTGAGTCCTGCGGCCAGTGCGTGGCCAGCTGTCCGGTGGGGGCGCTTGCCGCCAAGGACCGGCTGCCGCCGCTGGAGGAGGTCATCTCTGTCTGTCCCTATTGCGGTGTGGGCTGCGGTATCATGCTGGGCACCATCGGCGATGCGGTGGTCAGCGTGCGCGCTGAGGAGGGCAATCCGGCTAACCGGGGCCGGCTGTGCGTGAAGGGAAGATTCGGCATCCCCGAGTTCGTGAACCATAAAGATCGGCTGACAGTGCCGCTGATAAAGAAAGACGGTAAGTTCGTCGAAGCAGAGTGGGACGAGGCGCTCGATCTGGTCGCCGACAGGCTGTCCAAGTATAAGGGCGAACAGTTCGCCGCCATCGCCTCCGCCAAGTGCACCAACGAGGAGAACTACCTCATCCAGAAGTTCGCCCGCGTGGTGATGGGCACCAACAACGTGGATCACTGCGCCCGCCTCTGACACGCCCCCACTGTGGCCGGTCTGGTCCAAAGCTTCGGGAGCGGGTCGATGACCAACTCCATAGCCGAGATCGCCGATGCCGGGTGTATCCTGGCCATAGGCACCAACACCACCGATGACCATCCGGTTATCGGGGCCGACGTAAAGCAGGCGGTGAGAAAGGGCGCCAAACTCATCGTGGCCAACCCCCGCTCGATAGACCTGTGCCGCTTCGCCACCGTCTGGCTGCGCCACCGACCGGGTAGCGACGTCGCCCTGCTGATGGGGATGATGCGGGTTATAATGGACGAAGGGCTGGCCGATACCGCTTTCATCGAGAAGAGGTGCGAGAACTTCGACGAGTTCGAGAAGTCGCTCGGGGCTTTCGATCTGGATACGGTTTCGCAGATAACCGGTGTCACCGCCGACAAGATAGCCGAGGCGGCTCGCGTCTACGCCCGGAACGGCCCGGCGAGTATCCTGTACGGCATGGGGATAACCCAGCACTCCCACGGCACCGATAACGTGATCGCAACCGCCAACCTGGCGATGCTCACCGGCAACATCGGCAAGCCGTCGAGCGGGGTGAACCCCCTGCGCGG
>CAYUWM010000003.1:0-15445 GCA_964448395.1 uncultured Dehalococcoidales bacterium | reverse complement strand
CCCCGGGGCAGGTCACAGCCCGACTGGTGGATCACGTGTGAGATCGCCAAACGGCTCGGCGGCGAGGGCTTCGATTTCGAACACCCGTCACAGGTAATGGAGGAGATCGCCGATGTCGCCCCGTCATACGGCGGCATAAGCCACGGGCGCCTGGAGAGAGAGGGCGGGCTGCAGTGGCCCTGCCCGCTGGATGACTACCCCGGCACCCCCATTCTGCATATTGGCATGTTCACCCGGGGTAAGGGGAAGTTTATACCTCTGGAGTATCGACCACCTGCGGAGCAGCCCGACGATGACTACCCGTTGATACTCACCATGGAGCGCAGCCCGTACCAGTTCCACACCGGTACCATGACCCGCAAGGTGAAGGGGCTCAACTTCCTCGATGGCGAGGAGCGGGTGCAGATGAACCCGGAGGATGCCGGCAGGCTAGGGGTCGAGGACGGCGAGTGGGTGCGGGTGCTCTCGCGCCGGGGCGAGGTCAAGGCCAGAACCAGGGTAACCGATGTCACCCCGGTCGGGGTGATAACGATGAGCTTCCACTTCACCGAGACGAGGACCAACCTGCTGACCAACCCCGCACTCGACCCGGTGTCCAAGATACCCGAGCTCAAGGTGGCCGCGGTGCGGGTGGAGAAGGTAGAGTAATCGGAGAACCACTGATCCATCGCATCTGGGCTATACAGTAGCTCTGGTCACCGTTTGCATCGCAAGCAGTGTTCCTGTTATTTTATAGAGGATTCAGCAAATGTCGGCGGATAAACGGTATCGCCTGGCGAAGTGGTCGAAGCGGGTTGGGCGTACCATAGCCCTTATCGAGTCGGTACTCTTCCTGTTGTTCCTGGTCGGTGGTGCGATTATCGACGGCGGGGAGCCTATCGAGGCGGCAGGTGTGTTACTGTTCCTGCTGCAGGTTGTAGCGTTCGATGCCTGCATCCTGTCGTGGTACCGGCTGCGCCGCGCCGGCATAATGCTCGTACTGGTATCCATCGGCCTGGGCATCCACATAGGCGTCTGCGCCGGGCACGGTCACTTTTTCGCCTGGACAATGATAGGCCTGCCGTACCTAATTGGCGGCCTGCTGCTGCTCTACTCCTGGAGACTCTCCAGGGACATGTCCTGAACAGAGCAGAATTAGCTCCCATTTTCATTTTATGAGTTCGACTGTTACCGTATTTACTTTAGATGGCTAGAATTAGTAGAATAGCCCCAAGACCGATAAAGGCGTCATCGTAATGGGTGAAAGTATGACCCCGCTGCGGCAGCAGTACCTCAGGGTCAAGCAGAGGTATCCCGAGGCGCTGGTGCTATTCCGCCTCGGCGACTTCTACGAGACGTTCGACGAGGATGCCAAAACCGTCTCGCGGGAGCTGGAGATAGTGCTCACCTCGCGGGAGATGGGCAAGGGCAACCGCGTCCCGCTGGCGGGCATCCCTCACCACGCGCTGGATAACTACCTGGCGCGGCTGATAAACCGGGGCTACAAGGTGGCCATCTGCGAGCAGCTCAGCGACCCCAGGGAGAAAGGTCTGGTGGAGAGGGACGTGGTTCGCGTCGTCACGCCGGGCACGGTGGTGGAGCCGGGGCTGCTGGAGGGCAATGCCAACAACTACCTCGCAGCCTTGGTATCGGATGGGGAGCAGGTCGGCATCGCCCATGTGGATATCACCACCAGCGAGTTCCGCACCACCCAGATGCCGGTCGATCGCGCGGCGGCGGAGCTGGAGCGGCTGCGGCCTGCGGAGATTCTCGCGCTGCGCGAGTCCGACCTCTCGTACCTCATTGCCAGTAACATCACGGTAACACCTGTCGATGGCCAGTGGTTCGAGGCGGATACCGCCCGCCGGCTGCTGCTGGAGCACTTCGGCACCTCGTCGCTCGAGGGTTACGGCTGTGAGCATCTGCCGATGGCGACGGGCGCGGCGGGGGCGATCGCGCACTACCTCGGCGAGACGCAGAAGGGCGCTCTGGGGCAACTGGGAGGCCTCGCTACCTACAGCACCGAATCGTTCATGAACCTCGACCCGCAGACGCGGCGCAACCTGGAGCTGTTTTCAACCTTTCGCCAGGGGGTGGCGGGCTCTCTCCTCTCCGTTATCGACATGACAAAGACCTCCATGGGCGGCAGGCTGCTGCGGAGGTGGCTGGGGCAGCCATTGCTTGACATAACAGAACTGGATAAGAGACTGGATGCGGTGGGATGGTTCTATAGCAGTGCAGGGCGTAGGAAGAAGGCCGCCGCATCGCTGGGGCAGATAGCCGATTTAGAGAGGCTGATCAACCGCGTGAGGGGTTCGATAGCCACCCCGCGGGAGCTGGTGAGCCTGAGACGCAGCCTGGAAGTGAGCGCCGGACTCAAGGAGGCGCTGCAGCAGGAAGAATCATCGCCGATAGGATACCTGATGAAAGGCTTGAAGCCCTGTGACGAAGTCGTCGAGCTTATCGCCGGCGCGATAGCGGAGGAGCCGCCGCAGAACCTGGGGGAAGGGGTGATAAAGCCGGGCTTCTCGCCGGAGCTGGACGGTATCCGCACAGCATCGCGCGACGCCAGGAAGCACCTCTCGAACCTGGAGCGGGAGGAAAGGGAGCGGACGGGGATCAGGAACCTCAAGGTGGGCTACAACCGGGTCTTCGGCTACTATATAGAGGTGTCCAATCCCAACCTGCCGCAGGTGCCCGAGGACTACATCCGCAAGCAGACGCTGGTGAACGCCGAGCGGTTCTTCACCCCCCAGCTCAAGGAGTACGAATCGCTGATACTGAACGCGCAGGAGCGGCTGGCCGAGCTGGAGGGCGGCATCTTCCGTCAGGTGACGGCGCAGGTGGCTGGCTGGTCGAATCATGTCATGGATACGGCATCGGCGCTGGCGCAGATCGATGTCCTATCGGCCCTGGGCGAGGTTGCCGCCGCATACGGATACGTAAGGCCAAGTCTCGACGATGGAGACACCATCGCCATCACCGGCGGTCGCCATCCGGTGGTGGAGCGCATGCTGGCGGACGAGCCGTTCGTCCCCAACGATACCCACCTGTCGAGCAAGGGCGACCAGCTGGTGATCCTCACCGGCCCCAACATGGCGGGCAAATCGACGTACCTGAGGCAGGTGGCTCTCATCGTGCTGCTGGCGCAGGTCGGCAGCTTCGTCCCCGCCGACTCGGCCGCCATCGGCATCGTCGACCGCATCTTCACCCGCGTCGGCGCCCAGGACGAGCTGGCGGCGGGCCGCTCGACATTCATGGTGGAGATGGAGGAGACCGCCAGCATCCTGAACCATGCCACCCCGCGCTCACTGGTGATACTGGACGAGATCGGGCGGGGCACCAGCACCTACGACGGCATCTCCATCGCGCAGGCGGTGGCGGAGTACATCCACAACCAGCCCAAGATGGGCGCCAAGACCATCTTCGCCACCCACTACCACGAGCTGGTGGAGCTGGCCGGGACCCTGCCGCGGGTCAAGAACTACAACGTCGCGGTTTCCGAGGAGGGCGGCAAGGTGGTGTTCCTGCGCCGGGTGGTCCCCGGGGGCGCCGATAAGAGCTACGGCATCCATGTGGCGCAGCTCGCCGGATTGCCGCGCTCGGTGATCCACCGCGCTGAGGAGGTGCTGACCACACTCGAAGATAATCGACAGCGGAACGGCCATCGCCGGGATCGAAAAGCATCGCAGCAGCAGCTACCGTTGATACCCGCGGGGCCATCGCCGGTGGCGGACGAGATATCGAAACTCGATTTGGATTCCATGACCCCGCTGGAGGCGCTGAACAAGCTGTACGAACTGAGGCAGAAGGCGAAGGAGTGATGGATATCCGTCACCGGGGGGCGTGAGGGTCGCGTGAGGCTATTAAATATAGACCGAAGCGGGGGTGAAGCATGCGTAATATAAATATTCATGATATAACGATGGCGATGATCGGGCCGCCCTCGCTTCTCGCCTGCGGCATATCGGCGATAGTGGGGGTGTTCCTGACGTGGGTCATAGTCCCGCTCTATGACGACCTGGTGCTGCCCGTAGCCGGGTGGCGGCTGATCATATGGGCCCGTTCGCTGGGGGAGACCTTCCCCGAGCCGTACCTGGTGCTGGCGGGCGGCGGCCTGATGGCCTTGTGCGGGGCGTTGATGATTATCGGTATGATACCCGCTGTCAATGCATATCTTGCCGACAGGTGGGGGAAGCGTGTGAGGCTGGCTGTCGCTATGGGTGCATGTGCCGGCGCGGCGGTCGCTGTGGTCGGTGTAATATGGTTCATCCCTCATATACTCGGCCTGGATCAGAGCGGAACCCTCGGTATCGGGTTCTACCTTGTTATCCTGGCTGCTGTGCTGGGGCTGGTGTTTGCCATATCGCTGTCATTGAGCTATTGGCAAAACAGCCTCAAACGTATAAATACGCTATACAAAAGGCTAAAAGGCGATTATAATAATGCACCATAAGGGATGAGGTGATCGAATGGCGAAGTCGAATAAGGCGGACGTAATACCAAAGAAATGCGCCAAGTGCGGCAACGAGGAACTGAAGCGGGAGGAGTTTTCGGTGTACGGCAAGCTTGGCTTTATGGGGCCCGCCTATAGATTCGATGTCTACATCTGCAAGAACTGCGGCCATTCCGAATTCTTCTTCCAGGGGGCCAAGTGGATACGGTAGAGGCCATGATGCACAAACCCACCTCGGGGCAATCTGCGAGGGGTGATATTAATGGATTTACCGAGTAGGGAAGACGTAGTACCGACCAAGTGCGCCAAGTGCGGGTGCGGGAATATCAAGGGGGAGGAGTTTTCCATGCACGGCAAGCTCGGCTTTATGGGCCCCGACTATAGGTTTGATGTCTACATCTGCAAGGATTGCGGCCACTCCCAGTTCTTCTTCCAGGGCGCCAAGTGGATAATGTGAGCCCTTCATGCCCATCCAGGTCCTAGCGCCCGAGGTGGTCTCCCAGATCGCTGCAGGCGAAGTGGTGGAGCGGCCGGCCTCGGTGGTTAAGGAGCTGATAGAGAACTCCCTCGATGCTGGTGCTACCCAGATCTTGGTCGAGGCGCGCGGCGGTGGAGTGAAGCTGGTCAGGGTGACCGACAACGGCAGCGGCATGCCTGCTGCTGAAGTATCCCTCGCCTTCCAGCGTCACGCCACCAGCAAGATCAGCAATTTATCTGACCTCGACGCGATCTTGAGCCTGGGTTTCAGGGGCGAGGCGCTGCCCAGCATCGCCGCCGTGGCCCGGGTCGAGGTGCTGACCCGGACACTGGATGAAATCGCTGGAACGTTTTTAAGCATTGAGAGCGGTTCGACGGTCGAATCGGGAGAGCGGGCTTGTCCCAAGGGCACATCGGTTACCGTGCGCGATCTGTTTCAGAATGTACCCGCCCGTCTCAAGTTCCTCAAGTCGACCAATACCGAGAGCGGTCATATCTCAAACCTCGTGGCTCAGTACAGCATAGCCTTCCCCGAGGTGAGGTTCAGCCTGCACCTCGACGGCCGTGCGGTGCTGCAAACCCCGGGCGGCGGTGAGCTTTATGATGTGCTGATAGAGGTCTATGGACTGAAGACCGCCGAGGCGATGATCCCGGTTGGAGAGACGGGTTCCCCAGTCAGAGGATATGTAAGCACGCCTTCGATATCCCGTTCCAGCCGTGCCTATCTGAGCTTCTTCGTCAATCGGCGTTGGGTCAACAGCCGCCTCCTCGCCCGCGCTACCCTGGATGCCTATAAAGGGCTGCTGATGACGGGCAGACACCCAATTGCCGTGCTCGGTATCTCTGTACCCAATCAGGATATAGATGTCAATGTGCATCCGTCCAAGACAGAGGTCAAGTTCCGCGACGAACAGGGGGTCTTCACCGCAGTCCAGCGGGCCGTACGCTCCGTCCTGGTGAGCGAGGCCACAGTTCCCCAGATGAGCAGGCATCCCCGGGCTGTGGGAATCCCCGGAATGGCTGGAATGCATACATCGATCCCGTACAAAGGGCATCCGTCGGCGAAGACCATACAGGCAGAATTGTTCGGTGGGCCTGAAGCGGATGGCCGATCTGATAGCTGCCAGGCCACGGCAGGGCTTTCGTCGGGCTCGCAGCTGCCCATCCTGCGGGTTCTGGGACAGCTGGCGGCGACCTATATCATCGCTGAGGGTCCTGACGGGCTGTATCTGATAGACCAGCACGCTGCCCACGAGCGGATTCTGTTCGAGCAAGTGCGCAGACAGCACGCGGGAATGGAGGTGGAGGTGCAGGGCATGCTGGCCCCGCTGACCCTGGAGGTCACACCGCGGCAGGAGGAGATAATCGAGGCCAGCGGCGATATCCTGAGCTCCTACGGGTTCGCCTTCGAGCCGTTCGGCCAGCGCACCTACTTACTGCGCGCCGTACCCTCAGTGCTGGGAGAAGGGGATATCCCGCAGGCGGTGGGCGAGATACTGGACTGCCTCATCGAGGAGAAGGGCGACGGCGAAAGAGAGGACCGGATCGTCGCTTCTATCGCCTGCCACAGCGCGGTGAAAGCCGGTCAGGTACTGAGTGCGGAAGAGATAGGCCAGTTGGTGTTCGATCTGGAGCAGTCGGCCTCACCGCAGACGTGCCCCCACGGGAGGCCGACAATGATAAGATTCACCTCGTCCCAGCTGGAGCGGGAGTTCGGGCGGTCGCTATAATTTCAGATAGTTGTGGGCGTATATCAGCTTATTGGTAAGTATGCGGTAGGTCTTGGCCACCTCGGCCTGCTGGGGGTCGTTCATATCGCACATCGAGGTGTCGAAGTCCTCAGCGGTGGCACAGGCATCCGCCAGCGCCAGGTATATCTTCCCCAGAGGCGTTGACTCATCGCGGTTCTCCACGATGTCGACGGCCTTCATTAATTGTTCGTCGAATGGATCGAGGATGGCGGTATCCATGCCGGCCCCCATCAGCATGACCAGGTAAACGCGGTTGAGCACCTTCCTCACATCCTCGGGGGCGCCGTTGGAGACGTTGGAGAGCCCGCAGGTCATGTGCAGTGGGGGGTCCATCATCTGCCTGGTGATGAAGGTTGCTTGGACCACCTCCGGGGCATGCTCCTGGGTGCCGTTCACCGTCATCGCCAGGGGGTCGACATACAGGTTCTCCACCTTGACACCGGCCTCCTCGGCGGCCGGAAGCAGGTCCTCGACCAGGATCCCCACCCTGGCGTCGGCGCTCACCGGCAGGCCGGTGGCGCGCAGGGTGAGGATGATGATATTAGCATCGTACTTCGCTGCCAGGGGAAACAGAACGCCCGTGCGTGCCGGGTCTGCGTTGGTGCTGTTGATGATGGGTTGCTGCTTGCACGCCTTGAGGCCGGCCTCAATGGCCTCGGCATTGGTGGTATCTAATGACAGAGGCACATCGACCGCCTCCTGAACGGTTTTCACCAGCCAGTCCATCACCTCGGGCCCGGCCTTCTTCTGGGGGCCGATGTTCAGGTCGAGTATCTTCGCCCCGCATTCCACCTGCCGCTTCGCCAGACCCTGAACGAAGGCTTTGTCCCGGCCCTCGATGGCAGCCCTGAGTTCCTTATTGATTATGTGTATGCATTCACCAATCCCACGGAACATAATTACCTCCTTGTTTCGTATTGGCTAAGAGGGCAGCGGCGTTGTGATTGCCGATGCCCTCCTTTGTTGCATCTAGTAAAGTCTCACCCTGAGATTACTTGCCCCAGTTCTTCTTGAGGTAGCCCCCGACGTCTACAGCCTCACGCGGGCCAACCATGATCTGCCACTCGGGCAATTCCTCCTCCAACTCGCCACGGAGTACGGCAACACCGCCCGGGATTATAAGCTTCTTGTGGCTTACGGCATCGGCAGCGTTGAATTCCTTTACACTCTTGGCGATCTTCTCCGCATCCAGCTTGCCTGCTGACCAGGCGGTGAGCACTGAAAGGCCCTCGGTATCGCAGACGATGAGCCGCGACGGAAAGCCACTGGCCTCCAACTCACCGGCGATGGAGAAATAGGTTAGGGAGAAGTTGGTAGTGACGCCCAGTGGGCTGTCAGGCGTCGGCGACCCTATATCGTAGATGCCTGGCGTCATCTGGATTGGCTTCTGCGGGTCGGTGTAGATATTTAGTCGCAGGGTAAGCAGGGCATATGCAATCGCCAGAGAGAAATGGTCCAGCACGATAATCCCGGCGAACTTGGCAATCTGCTGTGCGGCCAGGGTGGCCTCCTCCTCCACGCTCGATGTCCCCTCACCCGGGAACGCGATGACCGGAAAACCTAAAGGCTGGAAGTTCGCCTTGATGGCCGTACGCCGGATCTGGGTCAGCGCGGTGAGCGATGCCCCGAACTCCCGTGCACCGGGGTCGAGGATAATGTCCTCCACTCCGGCGTCCATCGCCTTCTGCGAGAGGTCGGCCAGTGCGTCCAGTCCACCGGTCTCACATATCGCCAGCGGGCACTGATGCTTCTTAGCCAGTTCCAGCATCTGGTCGCAGTTGTCGCTGGTGGCGGCGTAGATCAGCGGTTTAGCACTGGCAACCTTGTCCAGTGCCTGCCCCATGGCTGCTGGGTCTTTTGACATAAGCACTAATGGTAAATCAGCCTTCGATTTGACCAGCTCCACGCACTTGACGAAGTCGGCAGCGGAGCCGGAGGCGTTATCGACGGCGATGCCGTCCATCCGCAGCTCCATGCCCACGCGCTCGACCATGTAACCGGCGACTTCTTGGACAACCTTGGACACCTGATCTGCTGGGTCATTATCCTTGACCCGGACCACCAGCCCCGGGGCGTTGTAGAAGGTCTTCTCGTGGCGGTGCATGACCACCTCATTGCCTACCTTTATGGTTCGGTCGCCAGTGCCAACGGTGACCAGCCGGACGGGGGGACGGGAGGCAGACTCCAGCGCCGTCTTGCCCTCATCGGAAACGTAAGGACATGCAGAGAGCTCGACACCCTTCTGAGCTAGCTTCATAGCGAACGCCAGGCAGGTGGGGAAACCACACTCCTTGCAGTTGGTTTTCGGTAAGAACTTATATATCTGTATACCAGTCAGTGCCATTTCTCGATCCTCCTATTATGCGCTCATAAGCTTATCTATAGTGGCTTTTACCAGAGCAATGCTCTTGGGATGCCGCAGCACCACAATATCAACGCCGGCATTGAGCAGGGTAACAGCCGTCACCTCTTCCCATGCCACCGCCCGCTCCTCATGGTCTCCCCAGCTGTCCGGCACGCCCCCGGTAACCTTCGACTCCTTCTGCCGCCACGCTTCGGCTCCGGTGGGGGAGAGTATCGGTGGGGCTGCCATCGCGTCCCCGCCGAGTGCCGCCAGGCGCAGCCGCTCCATTACCGAGTAGGAGTACTCTAGGCCGTAACCCAGCGCCCCGGTGTCGGGGTCCATTATTATCGAATCGGTGGAGAGGCCCACGTCAGTGAGCAGGATATTGAGCTGCTTTGCCAGATTGATCTCCAGCGGGGTATGAGCGATGGCCACATGGCCGTCGGCGATGCAAGTGGCGGCTACGGTGCGGTAGTTCTTCTCCTCGCAGTTGCCTAGGGCTACCCGCTGTCCCTTGGCAACATCGGAGACGGCTACCAGCACCTCGTTATCCTTCTCGGCTACCCCCGGCCCCAGGATGATCAAGGGGACATCTACTGCCGAGAGGACCTTATCTACACTCTGTTTGGCCTCAGCCGCCCCGGTATTACCGGCCTCGGGATGGGCACTGCGCAGCCGCAGCGTGATTATATCCGCCCCGTACTCTACCGCTTTCTTGGCCCATGCTGCTGGGTCGGAGATTACATCGCCCCAGACGCTCATCAGATGCGGCGACCAGTCGCCAGGTGCCTTATCCTGTATCTCTACGGATACTACGGGCTTGTTGGGCATCGTGCCTTCGAAATGCAGGAAGGGCAACGTATTCTGGCCGCCCACGGTCACGCCCTTGCGGCCGCCGGTGCCCCCTAAAGTCACCTGGTGAATCTTTCCGGTCCACTTCTCAATAGGCACTTCTACTGCCGACATAGCATTCGCTCCTTTCTCGTCCACCAAACAAAGGCCGAGGGTTTCGACCCTTGTCGTGTTTTGCATTCTTTATGCCATTAGATCATGGGGTCCATCGTCAGCGCGGGATGACCTTTCTGCTCAAGGAAGGGCATGAGCTCATCTACCGTTGTCGCGCTGTCGCCGTCGGCTACCTTGTCCATCAGATCAGGCTCACCGGCACGCTCGCAGGCAGCCTTGATCTCCTCGGCAAACTCCTCTTTGACATTCTTGGAGAGCCACACCACCCGCTTGATGCCGCCCTCCGCCGGGATGAACTTCTCGCTGAAAACATAGCGCTTGCTGTGGCCCATCATCCCCGGCGTCTGCTGCCCGCCGCCAGCGGTGGCCATCAGCGTGGTGAAGGTCATGCCGCAGGGGGTCATGCTGTAGTCCTCCCGGGAGACGATCATCACACCGTTGGCCTCGGGGACGAGCACCATCACGCACTCGCAGCAGCCGCAGGTGGTCATCGGAGAATCCATCAGCGAGTAGAAGGTGAAGCGGTCTATAGCCCTCTGGGAGTGTTCATGCACGAATTTGTTTACCCCTTCCCATTCACCCTTGCCTGCGTCGATGGTCTTGCCCTTCAACACCGGCTGGTTGGGGCCGGTGGGGTTGATCTCGAATGCGGCGCGGCAGTCCAGCCACGAGTAGGCGCCGCAGAGGCCGGTGCGCTCGGGGTTGATGACGCAGACGTGGTTGGGGGCGAAGGACTGGCACAGGGTGCAGCTGTAATAAGTATCCACGCTCTCGTCCTTCATCCCCGCCATCCGCTCATCTCTCTCCCGATATACTTCCCGCGCCTGTTCCATCAGCTCGGCGACCTTTTTTTCTTCGGTATAGATGGTGACCTGTACTTTGTCCACAATGGCCCCGAAATCGTTGTGATAGCAGGTGTGGAGGATATCGCCGAGGTGCTTGAGCCTGAAGCCCTTGGCCACAGCGGCCTTGCTGAAGCGGACCCAGGAGATGTCGCGCTGGCCGATGTGCTGAATACCCTCGGCCATGTTCACGAAGTTGTGTATCTGGCGCTCCAGCACCGGCTCGAAGTCCTTCTGCATCTTGCGCCCCGCCACCTCGATGATGAGTGCCAACGGGGCTTTGGAGCCCTCTTCGCAGTCGGTAACATCGGGGCCGATAACGGTGAACTTACCGTCCTCTATCTCATTGGCGTCTTTCATCGACAGCCACTCGAAGCACATGCCACCCTTGCCGCCCCATTCCATCTGCATGTTTGCGCGGCGCACGATCTCGCCCTCAAAGGCGGGCCCGAAGGCTACCGGGATGGGAACCGAGGGTATCTTGATCTTGATGCCCCGTACCTCGATACAGCGCTGTACCAGGCGCTCAGCCCGCTCCATGTCGTCCTTGCCCGGGATGTCGTCGAACGGCATGCTGACTACATGCTCGTACCTGGTGATGCCGGTGGGCAGGATCTGCGGAGCTACGGTGTCGAGGATTGCGGGGAAGCCGTAGGTGATGGCCCCGGCGCCGGTGGCCCACTTGAGGTCGTCCATGGGGCCCAGGGCGAGGGCGAAAGCGAAACAGCGGAACTTGTTGTACAGCAGGATCTCACGGGAGTTGCCAGGGGTGACGCCGCCGAAGCTGATAGCAGCGCGGGCGGCATATCCCGCGGCGTAAACAGTGGACTCGGTGTCGGTGCCGAAGGGCACGGTGAAGGTGTTGTAACCCAGCTCTACACCCTCCTCCAGCAGCTGGTCAACGATTGAGCGGCCGTTTGAAGTCGAGGAGAGGAAAACGAGCTGACCCTTTGACTGGAGCTCGCGCACTATCTTGACCGCCACTTCATTGCTCTTGGCGGCGCCGAGGACGGCGGCGAAACCGGGCATGCTGCCGTCCACCATCTGAATCCCCCAAGAGCGCGTCTGGACATCGCTGATAGGGCCGTTGAAGGTAAAATCGCCCTTTACCTCGGGCTGCTTGCCCTCAACGAACTCGATCCCTTTGATCATCTCCTCGGCGAACAGTGTGGCCACGCCGGCATCCGCCGTCTCGCCCAGGTAGGGCAGCCACAGGCTCTCGCCGGGGAGCGGCGGCAGCAGGCTCTTGGTATACTCTAGCGTATGAGCCATGTCGCCCAGCTTCTCTATCTTGTGTCCGGTGTATGCGTAGATAACGGGCAGGAAGTAGCTCGTGCCCTGTCCCTCTTTGTCGATAAGGGAAACAGGGGCGTCCGCCCCGTGTTTGTCCAGGGAGCCTTTGTACATCTCCTCTGCCTTTTTAACAACCTGGTGAGCCCCTCTGATGGCTGAAGTAGCAATAAATCGAGACACTTCTTCCTCCTAATAAACTTAAGCTGATTCTAGTATTTGCGGAAGTCCCCGCTCATCTTGGCGTCCAGTGGGTCGGTGGCCGACATCTTCTCCGCTATAGGGAACGCCGGGCTTGAAGACCACATCTCAAAGCTGTTGGGAGTATCCGCGAAGTCAACCTGCCGCAATATACCCTGGGCCTTGTCGAGGCTGGCCTCGTCTCCCTTGACACTGATAAGGATACCGCCCAGCGAGGCACTCTGCTCATAGTAATTAATCGCCTCTGCGGGGATGTCTCCTATTTCGGCTAACGCCGCACCGATATTGTCGGTGGTTTTCACTCCCAGCTTGTCTGCGGTGGCCCCGTCACTTATCATGAGGCCAATCTCATTCGCTTTGAAACCCTGCGACTTCAATTCCTCTGCAGCCTTGGCCGCCTTCGCGGGGTCTCGGAACAGTTTTACGATTGCCTTTGGCATCGGCCCCTCCTTTCGTTAAAAAGCCCCAGCCCTATACATCAATAGGGTCGGGGCTAATGATTTTGAAGCAATCGACATCGATGGTTTAACGCCTCATTGTGTATTTTATCACTAAGGTAGTGGCAAGTCAATATAAATCAAAGCACAGAATCAAATACCGTTATCGGGCCTGTCGCTACATCATCCTGATCGCTTTGAACGGACAGGCCTGAACGCACTTGGTGCAGCCGCGGCACCATTTCGCTGGATTCACCTCGGGCTCTCCATAGATATCGCTCTGCACCAGGTTCCCGTATTCACACTGCATGGCAGCGGCGCACACCCCGTGGTCGCACTTGTCGGGATGACATTTCGAGTAGTCAATAACCGCAATCCTTTTTGGCAATGGTAGCCCCTATCCGTTCCTGAGGCTGCGGAAAATCTCTACCCAATTGGGTCTCTTTCCATACATTAGTAGGTAAGCCCGGAAGGCCCTGGTGGCTAAAAATAGAACCCCTATGATGGATACCAACAGCAGCGCTATACTTACCGCCATTTCCCAGGCAGCAACACCACTGACACCAAGCCTCAGCATCACCGCTACCGGAGCCGTCACAGGGAAAATGGTCAGCACTGTCCAGAGAGGGCTGTCTGGGAATACGAACAGCAATGATGAGAACCAGAGGGGCACAAAGAGGAAAAGCGTATAAAGCGTGGCCAGTTGTTGTCCTTCACGGGCGTTGGGGCTGATGGCGCCGATACCCGCCGACAGGGAGGCGAACAACAAATAACCTAGGATGAAATAGACTATACCCAGCACGATGAAGTTAGCCGGCAATTGTATCGTGTCGAAAAAGCCGCCGAAAACGGATGAAGCCAGGTTTAAAAGGAGTGGTAGCGAGGCCAGCCAGACGACCACCTGCACCAGTCCGGCGGCACCCAGTCCCGCAACCTTGCCGATTAGTAATTGACGGACGGAAACGGAGGAAAGCAATACCTCCATAAGGCGGCTCTCCTTCTCCTCTCCCAGCCCCTGTATCAGGTAGGTGGAGGAGAGCATCAGGGAGAGGGCCAGCAGAAGGCTGAAAATTCCAGGGATTATAACATTACCGTAGCCACCCTGCTCCGCAGCCACTTCCCCCGTTTCGGTAAGCCTAGTTATCATCAAGTTCAAGGGTGCCTCTATGCGGTATACCGTTTCCGGGGGTACTTTCCCGGCTAACATATTACTGGTGAGGAAATTTTTAATGACCGTGGCAGTGACCGGAGGCGTCTCCAGCTCTCTCGCCAGAGTATATCGCTTAATTACCCCGGTTGATATAAAATCCGCTGGAATGAGGAAATACTCTGAGATATCGCCGTTAATCAGGGCAGCCGTGGCATCATCGGTTGTATCGAAGCCTACCATCTCTATATTCCCCTGATCGGTATACTGGTCGAATCCACCGGCTTCGTCGACATAGCCAATGGTGGTTGTTGCTGCTACCGGTGGTGCGGAGACGGTTAATATGAGCTGGTAAAAGCCTATGGCCAAGAGGGCTAAAACCGGCACCATAAGGGTCATAACGATAAACCCTTTCCTCTTTATCGTGTGCAGGAATTCGTGCCGGAATATCAAGAAGGTCTTGTTCACGATTTTTTACCCACCTCCTTCAAGAATATTTCGTTGAGAGAGGGAGTGGCCACTTCAAAGCGGTTGATTGTTATACCACCGTTTACCAAATAGGCCAGAACCTGCTGGGGGGTTGCCTCGCCGTCCAGTATCAGCTCTGTGTATCCTTTGTGGGTGCGCTTGGCGGCAACTCCAGGGACTTCCTCTAACCCACCTTTAGAATCTAGCATGACCGAATTACCCCTATATCTTGACTTGATTTCACTCAAGTCCCCGTAAAGGACGGCCTGTCCGTTGTTTATCATCAAGATACGGTCACAGAGTTCCTCTACCTGATTCATCTGGTGGGTGCTCAGGATTACAGCTTTACCTTGATTCCTCAGGTCGGCTAACATCCCTTTCAATAGCTCGGTGTTAACCGGGTCGAGGCCAGAGAAGGGTTCATCCAGGATAACCAGTTGCGGGTCATGAATGATGGTAACGATGAACTGGATAATCTGCCCCATGCCCCTGCTCAATTCTTCAATCCTCTTCTTTTTAGTGGCTAACATACCGGTTTGATTGAGCAGCTCTTCAGCTTTTTCGGCAGCGGAGTGCTTGTCTATCCCTTTTAGCGAGGCGAGATAAACGATAGAATCAAGGACGCTCAGCTTTCTATATAACCCTCTTTCCTCCGGCAGGTAGCCAAGCTTATTCTTGGTGGCTTCCTTCAACTTCTCACTCAGGATGGTCACATCGCCCGAATCCGGCTTTATGATGTCCATCATCATCCTAATGGTGGTAGTCTTGCCGGCACCGTTAGGACCAATCAGACCAAACATTTCGCCTTGATCCACCGAGAAAGACAGGTCGTCAACCACGACCCTATCAGCAAAGGATTTAACTATATGGTTAACTTCAACTGCAAGCATAACCGGAGACCTCTTAACTGTATCGCATTATAACACGTAATTAGTAGTCAATAGAATATCGCTAAAAATAGAAACGCTAGCGGCAACTGAATCTCCATTAATTAATAACCACGCTCCGTCTATTATTTAGCTACTTTCTTTGTACTGAAACACTTCCTCTAAAGACACCCCAAAAACTTCAGCAATTCTAAATGCAA
>CAYUWM010000002.1:0-71914 GCA_964448395.1 uncultured Dehalococcoidales bacterium | reverse complement strand
AGTAGATACTCCCGCGGTAAAGCTAACACCCGGTGTCGCTGAGACACTTTCACAACATAGACATGAATTGCCGTGCGGTAGGCAAACTTTTAATTTATCTGCAGTAATTCCAACCATCTCTCTGGCCTGAAACAATAGAAGATCGTAGTTAAACGTTACGAACAAATATCGCTCGATATGACTCGCTAGAGACCGAAGGAGTGAGACGTACATACTTGAATTTGAAGCCACAAACTGTGAAAAAAAGTATTCTGCCACATCCCATTGGAGTGGGGCACCGAAACCCCCAGATTCTATAAAGGAGGCCATTGCTGGTTCAAAGTCTACACGGAATTGCCTCGCCCATGAAGAAGATAAGTTACCCCAGGTAGAGGGCGCGAACTGGGCTAATTCCTCGAAGAGCTTCGATCCTAAAGGCGGTACTCGCCCTTGGGGTTCTGATCCGTAGCTTGCTCCCGCACCAAATAAGACCACGCGCATCTGTTTCTACTCGCCAGAGATTACACGAACTGTTCTAATTATTCAAAAAATTGCTTTATTCCACCTTTAAGTTCCCCTCGCCCACTATGCCGGCGAGCCGGGCGTGCAGCTCGGGGCAGTAGCCGGCGCCGGGGAGCCGCAGCGTCTGCGTGCCGCTGCCGTTGGTCACCCGCAGGCGCACCTCGTCGGTGCCGCGGTACTCGTTGATGGCGGCGAATATGTTGTTGACCAGCGCAAGGTCGGCCTGCTCGTCGTCGCTCTGCGCGATGCGCATCAGCAGCCGGCGCCTCGGCGGTGGTGGCGGTGGCTGGGCTATCTCCTCGCCGGGCTGGTACAGGCGGACGCGGTCGCAGTTCAGGCTGACGCGCTCTCCCCTTACCCTCACCTTGCCCTCCAACAGCAGGATGGTGCCCTCCTCCCACAGCTCGCTGGTGCGCTCGTACACCTCGGGCCATGCGGTGACCTCCACCTGCCCGTCGAGGTCCTCCAGCGTGGCGCTGGCGAAGGGGCGGCCGTCCTTGGTGTACAGGTGTCTCACCGATGACACCATGCCGGCGGTCACCACCTCCCGGTTTCCCATCCCCTCGTCGATCTCGCCGCACAGGGTGGCGTTCGGCGGCAGGGTGGAGGCGAGGCGGCTGAACGGGTGCTCCGAGACGTAGACCCCCAGCAGCTCGCGCTCCCATGCCAGCTTCTCGGCGGGGGTGGTGCCGCCCCCGTCCAGCTGCAGGTCGGGCAGGGGCAGGGGCACGCTCTCCCCCCACAGGTCGAACATGGTGGACTGGCCGCTCTCCTTGAGCTGCTTCTCCCGCTGCGCCAGCGACAGGATGCGGTCGATGCCGGCGAGCAGGGCCCCGCGGTCGCCCAGCGGGTCCAGCGCGCCCACCTTGATCAGGCTCTCCAGCGCGCGCTTGTTTATCGACCGCAAATCGGCGCGGCGGCAGAAATCGGCTATCGAATCGAAGTCCTGCTCCCCGCGGGCGGCTATCAGCGGCTCCACCGCCCCTAAACCGACGTTCTTGATGGCCGCCAGCCCGAAGCGGATGCAATCTTTGCCGTCGTCGCGCTCGATGGTGAAGGTAGCCTGGCTGCGGTTGATGTGCGGCGGCAGCACCGGCATGCCGAGGCGGGTGCACTCGTTGACGGCGGAGCGTATCTTGTCCGAGTTCCCGATGTCGTTGGTGAGCAGGGCGCTCATGAACTCCGCCGGGTAGTTGGCCTTGAAGTAGGCGGTCTGGTAGGCGATCATGGCGTAGCTGACGCTGTGGGCCTTGTTGAAGGCGTAGCCGGCGAAGGGCTCGATGAGTTCGAATATCTGCTGCGCCAGCTGCGGCGGGAACCCCTTCCTTTCGGCGCCGTCCATGAAATTCTGCCGCTCCTTCCGCATCACCTCGGGTATCTTCTTGCCCATCGCCTTGCGGAAGATGTCGGCCTCGCCCAGGCTGTAGCCGGCGAACGCCCGCACG
Organism: uncultured Dehalococcoidales bacterium; assembly: GCA_964448395.1. Lineage (GTDB taxonomy): Bacteria > Chloroflexota > Dehalococcoidia > E44-bin15 > E44-bin15 > CAYUWM01. The sequence continues at coordinate 69,968 of CAYUWM010000002.1, read as the reverse complement.
ATGAGCAGCACCTGGTCCTGATAGACGATGACGCCGTAGGTTTCCTGCAGTATCTCTTCGAGGTCGGGGTGGGGGAACTTTATCGGCTCCAGCCCCTGCTTCGCCCTGATGAAGGTGGTGATGTGCTGCATCGGGCCGGGGCGGTACAGGGCGATCATGGCGGCGACGTCGCTGAAGGAGGACGGCTTGAGCTCCTTGACGAATCGGCGCATCCCCGAGCCCTCGAGCTGGAACACGCCGGTGGTATCTCCCGCGGACAGCAGATCGAAGGTCTTGGGGTCGTCCAGCGGTATCTCGGTTAAATTGACATCGATGCCCCTGGTCTGGGCGATGAGCTCCCGGGTCTTCTCCAGCACGGTGAGGTTGGCCAGCCCCAGGATGTCCATCTTGAGCAGGCCGATCTCGGCGATGGCCTCCATGGGGAACTGGGTCATGGCGATGGCCCCCTCGTTGCCCTTGGTGGGGCGCTGCAGGGGCACGTGGTGGGTCAGCGGCTCCTTGGAGATGACCACGCCGGCGGCGTGGGTGGATGAGTGGCGGGCGATGCCCTCGAGGCGTCGGGCGTCGTCCACCAGCTGGCGCACCCCCTCGTCATCGCGGTACAGCTCGCCGAATTCCGGGTTCTCCTCCATCGCCTTTTCCAGCTTCATGTTGGGGCTCGCCGGCACCAGCCGGGCTATGCGGTCGACGTCGCCGTAGGGCATCGCCAGGGCGCGGCCCACGTCGCGGATAGCCGCGCGGGCGCCGAAGGTGCCGAAGGTGATGATCTGGGCCACGCACTCCGGGCCGTACTTCTCGGCGGCGTAGGATATCACCTCGTCGCGGCGCTCGTCCTGGAAATCGAGGTCGATATCCGGCATCTCCTTGCGCTCCACGTTGAGGAAGCGCTCGAACACCAGCTTGTGCTCCAGCGGGTTGATATCGGTGATGCCCAGGGCGTACAGCACCAGGCTGGCGGCGGCGCTGCCGCGCACCCCGAACAGGATCTTGCGCTCTCTGGCGAAAGAGATCAGGTCCCAGACAACGAAGAAGTAGTTGGCGAAATCGGTTTCCCGTATAACATCAAGCTCGTAATCCAGGCGGGCGGCGGCCTCCGGCGACGGCTCGCCCAGGCGTTTTTGCAGCCCTTCGCGGCACAGCTCGGTGAGGTGTTCATCGGCGGTCCTGCCCGGCGGGGTGGCTGCCTCCGGCAGCAGCAGCCGCCCGAACTCCAGCTCCAGGTTGCACATGTCGGCCACCCGTTGCGTGTTCTCCATAGCCTGCGGTATGTCGCGGAAGAGCCCTGCCATCTCCTCCTCGCTCATCAGGTAAAAGGTCTGACCCATGCTGTAGCGCTTATCATCGTGGATGGTGGTGTTGCGCTGAATGCAGAGCAGCAGCTCGTGGGAGCGGAAGTCATCCTTCAGGGTATAGTGGACATCATTGGTGGCGACGATGGGTATGCCAAGCTCCTTGCCGAGGGCTATCAACAGGGGGTTCACCCGGTCGAGTTCGGCTATGGGATGCCGCTGTATCTCCAAATAGAAATCGCCGAATATGTTCCGGTGCCATTCGGCCGATTTACGTGCTTCCTCGCTTTGAACCTCCAGCAGCAGGCGCGGCACCTCGCCCTGGAGGCAGCCGGAGAGGGCTACCAGCCCTTCGTGGTGCTGCTCCAGCAGCTCCCGGTCCACGCGCGGCCGGTAGTAGAAGCCCTCGAGGTGGGACTTCGTCGTGAGCTGGAGCAGGTTGCGGTAACCGGTCTCGTTTCTGGCGAGCAGGGTAAGGTGGTAGGGGCTTTTATCGGCAGCGCTCTTTGAGAATCGTCCCTGCGGGGTAACATACATCTCGCAGCCGATGATAGGTTTCACCCCGGCCTCGCGGGCGGTGCGGTAGAACTTAATGGCTCCGTACATGACGCCGTGGTCGGTGATCGCCAGGCTGTCCATGCCCAGTTCCTTCGCTCTGTTGATTAAATCCTCGATGCGGCACAGCCCGTCGAGGAGGCTGTATTCGGTGTGGACGTGCAGATGGGTAAACATGGGTAAGTAATATTATATCATCGCGCCCTCATGATATAATACCCCCCGTGGACTATCCGGAATCGTTGCGTTATCTGTTGAGCTTCACCGATTTCGAGAAGCTGCCCGGCTCAGCCTATTCTGCGGCCAACTTCGACCTGAGGCGCATGGTGGAACTGCTGTCACTGCTGGGCAATCCTCACCTCGCGCCAAGGACCATCCACATAGCGGGCACCAAGGGGAAGGGCAGCACAGCGGCGATGATCGCCTCCGCCCTGTCGGTTGCCAGATATCGCACCGGGCTGTACACCTCCCCTCACCTGCACACCTTCCGGGAGCGGATGACAGTCGATGGCGAGATGATTGAGGAGGGGATGTTCGCTGACCTGACGGACAAGGCCAGGCCCGCGGTCGAGGAGGTGAACCGGCGCCACGAGTACGGTGAGCTCACCACCTTCGAGATACTGACCGCCGTCGCCTTCTCGTTTTTCGGTGAGCAGGGGGTCGATTCCCAGGTTCTGGAGGCGGGCCTGGGGGGGCGGCTGGATGCCACCAATGTGGTATCGCCTGAGCTGTGCGTGATTACCTCCATAAGCCGGGACCATGCCGAGGTGCTGGGCGATACGCTGGCAAAGATAGCCGGGGAGAAAGCGGGCATCATCAAGCGGGGGGCTCAGGTGATAAGCGCGCCGCAGCGTCCCGAGGCGGCCGCGGTGATTGAGGACGCCTGCCGCCGAAACGAGACCACGCTGGTGATCGTCGGCCGGGATGTAACATGGAGGAAGCTGACATCTGATTTGTCGGGGCAATCGTTTGAGGTAGAGGGAACCAAGGGCAGCTATAAGCTTACGATACCCCTGCTCGGAGCGCACCAGCTGGAGAACGCGGCAACGGCGGTGGCCGCGCTGGAGGCTCTGGGGGTCGAATCGAGCTCTATCGCTAGGGGGCTGGCACGGGTGAGCTGGCCGGGGCGTCTCGAAGTGCTGAGGCGGGAGCCGGTTGTGATGGTGGATGGCGCCCACAACGCCGACTCGGCACGGCGGCTGAAGGAAGCGATAACAGAATATTTCGACCACGAGCGCTTGATACTGGTGATCGGTGCCTCGTCGGACAAGGATGTGGCCGGAATGCTGGCCGAGATGGCGCCGCTAGCGAGCGCCGTCATCGCCACCCGCTCCCGCCACCCGCGGGCGCTGGCGGTGGAACCGCTGCTCGATGAACTGAAGAAGCAGGGTGTCGAGGGCACAGCGTCGGAAAACGTCGGGGATGCGGTCGAGCGCGCCCTGTCGATAGCAGGGGTGAAAGACCTGGTCTGCATCACCGGCTCGCTGTTCGTCGCCGCCGAGGCGAGGGAGCACATGCTGGGCATCCCCGCCGAGGTTGCTTAAGCTGTGCTGTATATCACCGAATGCTATAAAGCTTTGGTTATCTAATAGCTTGAATTATCCACAGCACACCTACAGCGATAAAGTAGAAGCCCACCAGATAGGCCACGATCCTCGGCTGTACTATCACCAGAATGCCGAACAGGACACTGAGGACACCGATTTGTCAACAGTGCATGGGGATTGACCCGGTGTTGAAATCCGTGTTATAATCGTGCCGGTTCAAAACTGAATACTAGCTTTCCGAGTTGCCGCGCCTAAACCGTGGGGCATGGCGGGCAGCCGATACGGTGCAGGGGGAAACGCCTGCGCCCCCCGTTGTGGAAAGGAGGGCTTTGCTGTTAGTAGATATTATCTGCATGCCTCCTTGTGGAGGTTTTTTTATGTATTTAGCCCAGTAGGGTGGCTTGAACCACTCTACCGGGCTTTTCTTTTTGTTCAGTCGTTATATGGTGTAACCGGAGGTGGGTTATGGTTTCAGGTGGGCTATCAAAGAAGAGATACAGTCTGCGCGACGCGGTCAGATGGACCATACAGCGCAGGCTGACGCTGACCTTTTTCCTGCTGGGGATGGTTATCCTGCTTTTTATCTTCATACCGTTGGCCAAGATTCTGTTCTCATCCGGTGCGGGCGAGCTGTGGTCGCAGCTCCTTGACAGCGATGTCCGCAACTCGATATGGCTCAGTGTTTACACCGCCCTTATCGCCACCGCCGTCGGCCTGATATTCGGGGTTCCGCTGGCGTATTTTCTGGCGCGGCACCAGTTCCCGGGGAAGCGGGTAATAGAGAGCCTCATCGAGGTGCCCATCGTCGTGCCGCACATAGCCGCGGGCATCGCCCTGCTGTTCGTCTTCGGCAAGATGCACTTCGGCGGAAAGATATTCGATGCCTTCGGCATAAGTTTCGTGCAGGAGATACCGGGGATTATCATCGCCATGGTGTTCGTCAGCGTGCCGTTCCTGATCAATTCGGCCAAGCAGGGTTTTGAAGAGGTTGACGTGAGGCTGGAGAAGGTGGCACGCACACTGGGGGCCTCGCCGTGGCAGACCTTTTTCCGGATTTCGTTGCCGCTTGCCCGGCGCAGCATATTCGGCGGCTCCATCATGATGTGGGCGCGCAGTATAAGCGAGTTCGGGGCGGTGCTGGTACTCACTTCATCCCCACCGATAGCCTCCGTCTTGGTCTACCGGGGGCTGGAGATGTACGGCATTGACTACGTGTTGCCGCTGGTCACACTGCTCATGATCACCTGCCTGGTGATTTTCGTGTTCCTGCGCATCATTTACTACCGGGGTAAGCGGGCGTGATTGAGATTAAAGGGCTGACCGTGGACCTTGGGGATTTCATCCTCGAGGGTGCCAACCTGAGCGTAGAGAAGGGCGAATACTTCATCATCCTGGGTCCCACCGGTGCCGGGAAGACCGTGCTGCTGGAAGCCATCGCCGGCCTGCACCCGGTCAAGAGCGGAGAGATATGGCTGGGAGGAACCGAGGTAACCAAGCTGGAGCCGGAGAAGCGCGGAATCGGATTCGTTTACCAGGATTATGCCCTGTTCCCCCACCTGTCGGTCAGGGACAATATCCTTTTCGGGCTGAAGCGGCGCAGGCATACCAAGAAAGAGACGGCTCAGGCATTGGAATGGCTGGTGGGATTGCTGGATATCGAGCACCTGTTGCAGCGCAAGCCCGGCACCCTCAGCGGGGGGGAGGCGCAGAAGGTGTCTCTGGCCCGTGCCCTCAGCACCAGCCCGCAGGTGGTGCTGCTGGACGAGCCGCTGAGCGCCCTGGATCCGGAGCAGCGGGATAGGGTGCAACGGGAGCTGCGGGATATACAGCGCCGGCTGGGGCGTACGTTCATACATGTGACCCATGACTTCGAGGAGGCGGTAGCCCTGGGCGACCGCATCGCAGTGCTGGGTGAAGGCAGGATCGTGCAGGTAGGCACCCCGGAGGAGATATTCCGCCAGCCGAACTCGGAGTTCGTTGCCCGCTTCGCCATGACGCGCAATATATATTCCGGAGAGGTACGGGATGACAGCAGGCGGGGGACGGTAATGGACATCGGAGGGGTGGAGGTGGAGGTCATAACCGAGCTGCGGGGGTTGCTGCACGCTTCACTGCGGCCGGAGGACATATTGCTATCCCGGGAGTCGCTGGTATCCAGCGCGCGCAACTCTCTGGTTGGACCCATTACCAAGGTCGAGGACCGGGGGGCGACTATGAATGTAACCGTCAGCACCCCGATTGACTTCGTGTGTCTGGTTACCCGCCGATCGTTTGAAGAGCTGGGCCTTGTTGAGGGGAACGAGGTCCATGTGGTATTCAAAGCGTCGGCGGTTCACATATTTTAGAAAGGAGTGTTGCATGAAAAGGGTGTTTCTACCACTGGTCGCACTGGTGATGGTGCTGGCGCTGGCGGCGACTGCCTGCACCTCTGAACCGGAGGCTGTAGAGCTAACCGTTCTGCACGCGGGGAGCCTGGCCGTGCCCTACGAGGAGATGGCTGACAGTTTCGAGGCGCAGAATGAGCACGTGACCGTAGTGCTGGAAGGGGCGGGCAGCCGCACCACTATCAGGAAGGTAACCGAGCTGGGTAAAGCGGCGGACGTGATCGGCTCCGCGGACTATAAGGCCATCGAGGATCTGATGTTCCCCGATTACGCTGACTGGTACATCAATTTTGCGACGAACTCGATAGTGATAGCTTACCGCGACGGCGCCCCCTTCGCCGACGAGATAGTAAGCGGCGAGCGCACCTGGTACGACATACTGCTTAATGAGGATGTGACCTACGGCCACTCCGATCCCGATGCCGACCCCTGCGGCTACCGGACGCTGATGGTCTGCCAGCTGGCTCAGAAGTACTACTATGAGGAGGCCGCAGACTTCGGGCTGACCCCCGACGATAACGCCTCCGGCCTGTACGACGCCTTGATACCTATACCCGATGGCGGCGATGATATGGATCGCGGCCGGATGGGTGGTGGCTGGGGCGAGATTGTGAAGCCGAAATCGGTAGAGCTTATGTATCTATTGGACTCCGGTGACCTGGACTATGCCTTCGAGTATGTGTCGGTAGCGATACAGCATGGTTATGACTATATAACGCTCCCCGACGAGCTCGATATGTCCAACCAGGCGTTGGCGGACTTCTACAGCAAGGCAACCGTCGATGTTACCGGCAGCGAGGAGGGAACCGTTTCCACCCTGGTGGGGGAGCCCACAATATACGGGGTTACCATACCTTCCAACGCACCTCACCCCGCCGAGGCGCTGGATTTCGTGGAGCTCATGCTCAGCTCGGAAGGCCAGGCGATACTGAGCAGCCAGGGACAGCCGCCACTGGTGCCGGCTCAGCCCAGCGATGCCAGCAAGATACCCGAACAGCTCAAGCCGTATATAGAGTGATAGGCATGCAGTGGGGGCATTCATCATGCCCCCACTGCCCAAAACAGCCTATTGACAAACGTCGGTAAAGTAGTATCATAGGATTTCCTGAGATAGAAGGTATTAGGAGGTCGATGAAATGAAAACAAGCGCTCGGAATCTGTTCAAGGGCAAGGTGAAGCGGGTGAAGACCGGGGCGGTCAATACTGAAGTGGTGATCCAGATCGATGGCGGGGCCGAGATAGTATCGATGGTCACTAAAGAATCCGCCGATAAGCTGGGGTTGAAGGAAGGCAAGGAGGTCTACGCCGCCATCAAGGCATCGCAGGTGATGCTCTTAGTGGACTAGAAGGTTGAATAAAAAGGGGCAGCTAACAAAACTGCCCCTTTTGCTATCGATTTACCCTATTGAAGGCTACGGCCGTGGCAGCAGGCTGGCCTTCTCGCAGATCTCGTGAACCGCCTCCTCCCACTCGATGGCCATGATGTGGACGCCGGCAACGCCCTCTATCTCGCGCACCTGCTTGATGATATCCACGCACAGGTCGATGCCGGTCTGCTTGGCCTGTTCCTTGGGGGCTGAGGCCATGCGCTCCACGATCTCGTCGGGGACATCCATCCCCGGGACGTTCTTCTTCATGTAGCGGGCGACGCCGGCGGATTTGATCGGCGCCACGCCGGCGAGGATATAGGTCTGCTTGTGCAGATCGCGCTCGCGCACCGCCTCCATCCATTTGGCGAACCGCTCCACGTTGAAGACGATTTGCGTCTGGATGAAGTCGGCACCCGCCGCCACCTTCTTCGCCAGCCGCGTGGCGCGGAAGTCGAGGGGGTCGGCAAACGGGTTGGCGGCGGCCCCGATGAAGAGACGGGGCTCGGCCTTCATTTCCTCGCCGCACTGGAATTTCTTATCGTCGCGCATGTCCTTGACCATCTTGATAAGCTGGATGCTGTCGAGGTCGAATACCCCCTTAGCCTGGGGGTGGTTGCCGAAGGACTGGTGATCACCGGTAAGGCAGAGGAAGTTTTTCACCCCGTTGGCGGCTATCCCCAGTATATCCATCTGGATGGCGATACGGTTGCGGTCGCGGCAGGTCATCTGCACCGTGGGCTCGAGGCCCTGCTCCATGGCTATCAATGCTGCGCCGAAGCTCGACATGCGGACAATCGCCGTCTGCCCGTCAGTGATATTGACCGCATCCACGTTGCCCACGAGCAGCTTCGCTTTCTCGCGGATAACCTCCGGGTCGGCGCTCTGGGGTGGTCCCAGTTCACCGGTGGCGGCGAAGCTCCCGCTTGCCAGTACCCTCTCCAGATTGCTTCCTGCTTTGATAATGGTCTCTGTTTTCATATTCCTCCCTCGTTTCAGAATAGTAAATTAATTAAGTTGTGATACTAGCGGTTGAGCATGCGGGTCGCCATCCTGATGTTCCTCAGCCTGGAGATGACCACCCATGCCATGCTCTCCATCACCTTATATCCCATCTCCGGTTTGCTGTCCAACAGTGAGCGCAGTAAGGGACCGTTGATAGCCAAAACGCCCACTGGATCGATACATCTTGCGGTCATGGAATAGGGACTTCCCACCACCGACGACCAGCCGCACGTCTGCCCCCTGGTCAGGGTGTCCACTGTGGTCTGGTTCCCGACCCCGGGGATGGGGGACATGCTGAGGTCCATAGCCACCTTGCCCACCTGCACGATGTACATGTTGGTGGGCTCATCTCCCTCGAGGAAAAGATATTCTTTGGCCTGGTATTCTTTCGGCTCTACCAGCTCGCCTATCTCTATCAGCCATTCGTCAGGCAGACCCTTGAATATATCGGATTGTGCTAGAGCCTCTTTAACGGTGGTCAACTGATTCCCCGAAGGTTAATTATATAACGGTCCGTGGCATATCGTCCAGTGCTGGTTCAGCAGGACGCTCAGACCAAGAGGGTCTTCTTGATACTTCCCAACCTTGAAGAGACGACCTCTACCAGACCAGTCATTACCCGATAGCCCATATCCGGGTTTTCATCCAGCATAGAGTGCAGGCGGTCTCCGTCTATGGTGATAACCCTGACCGGCTCCAGGGCCCTGGCCGACAGGGAGTATATCAGGGAGCCGAGGACTGCCGACCAGCCGAAGGTATCCCCCTCGAGGATGATCTCCACCGTGGCCTTCTGCACCAGGCCGGCGTAGACTGCGAGTTTCATCTCCACCGCCACTTGACCCGCACCGACGATGTAAAGGTCGGTAGCCATCGTCCCTTCTGAGAAAAGCAGGGTGCCTTCGGGGTATACCTCCTGACGGCTCAGCGAGGCTATCTTATCCAGTTCCTCATCGGTTAGCTTGTTGAACAGGGCGGAGTTCGCCAGAGCCGTTTTTATAGAGGCCATCAGGCTTTAGCCCTTTCGCTGTGGCGTGGAGTGCAGGTAAGCATTTCTTCCCAGTGACACTTCATCATATATTCGGTACAGGCGGCTGAAAGACGATTAATTGCCGGGTTTCCGCTGCAATGATGTTCCGCTGTTAATGAGATTGTGGAGAGTAATATTGTCATCTATACAGCAAAGGATAATTCCATGTAGTGTGGCTCTAGCGATTGAACAGCCGCATCGTCATCCTGATGTTCCTGAGCCTGGCGGAAATCGCCGTCGCCATCCGCGACATTATCCGATAGCCCAGATAGGGGTCCTCTTTGAGCAGATTGTAGAGGCGGCCTCCGTCTATAGCGATTACCCGTACCGGCTCGATGGCCCGTGCCGTAAGGGTATAAACCGGAGTGCCTGAAAGCGCGGACCATCCACATCCCTGCCCCTTGGTCATGGTCTCCACGCTGGCCTGCTTGCCCATGCCCGGGGTGCCGGAGAGGCTCATATCCATGGCCACCTTACCCAGCTCGATAATGTAGAGGTCCTCTGCAGTGCTGCCCTCGGTGAATAAAATGGCGCCCCCCTCGTAGATCTCCACGCGGGATACTGATGCTACCCGATCCAGCTCTTCATCGGTGAGCCCCTTGAACAGCTCCGAGTTGGCGAGCGTCTCTTTAATAGTAGCCACTGTTCTCCCTCTTCTCCCCCGTCACCAGCGTTATGCCTTCCTGCAAAATAGCACCCGATCGAATTATACAAGAAGTGTCTTCTTGACGCTCCTCACCCTCTGGGAAACCACTGATACCAGCCCCTCCATTACCTTGAACCCGATGTCGGGATTCTTGTTGAACAGGGCAAGCAGCTTCTCCCCGTCTATAGCGATAACCTTGACCTGCTCCATGGCCCGTGCCGTCATGGTGTACACGCGGGAGCCGATAACCGCGGACCAGCCGAACGGCTCCCCCTTGGGTATAATCTCCACCAGGGAGTCCTGCACCAGGCCGGGGTAGACGGAAAGGCTCATCTCCACCCTCACCTGCCCTTCCTCCACCATGTACAGGTCGTGGGCGGTTGCGCCTTCAGCGATAATGCTAATCCCCGCGGCGAAGCTCTCCTCACGGCTCAGCGCGGCGACCTTTTCCAGTTCGTCGTCGGTGAGCCACATGAAGAGCTCGAACTTGGCTAGCGCCTTCTTCAGCGATGCTGTTTGTTCATCGGCCATGACATTTCCCTTGTACAGGGGACATTATAAACCCCTTACCATCCGCTGTCCAGATATGGTAACAGATGGATTTCAACTGTGTTGTTTATACTATATGTAGCCCCTGTTGTCAACCTAATCGCCCACAATCTGCAGTACCACCTCTCTGGTGCGGGGACGATTGTCGAAGTCGGCGACTATGATCTGCTGCCAGGTGCCCAGATGCAGGTTGCGGTCGGTGAAGGGCACCACCAGGGAGGGGCCGAGAAGCGATGCCCTCACGTGGGCGTAGCCGTTGCCGTCCCCCCACCGGCGGTCGTGCTGGTAGGACATGTTCCGCGGTACCAGGCGTTCCCACATCGCCTGGAGGTCGCTCAACACCCCCGATTCGTACTCGATGGTGGTGACCCCTGCCGTCGAGCCGCTGATGAACACGGTCACCGTGCCCGAATTGACCCCCGAGCCGGTGACCTCCCGCCTCACTTCCTCGGTAATGTCGATTAGGTCGCATTCACCCCTGGGGCGAACCCCGATTTTCCTGGTTACTATCATATCGTACCCCTTTCGACGGTGATTACAGCAATAGATCGCCGAGCTGGAAGACGGGCCCGTCCTTGCACACCCGCTTCGATCCCCGTCTGGTCTCGATGGTGCAGCCGAAGCAGCAGCCGAAGCCGCAACCCATCCTGGCCTCCAGCGATACCTGTACCGATTTGTCTTTCAACCAGTCGAGCCCCGCCATAGCCCGATACATATCGGCCGGGCCGCAGGCGAATATCTGCTCATGGGAATTGGTATATTCGGCCATCAGGTCGGTGGACATGCCCCGCTCCCCCATCGAGCCGTCCTCGGTGATGGTGACGGTGGCGATATCTGCCGGCAGCAGCTCGCGGGGATAGACCCGGTCGGCACTCCTGGCCCCCACCAGCATAATCATGTGACGCTTTTTGGCCAGGGCCTTCTCTGCGAGGAATACCAGGGGCGCGATGCCGCAGCCGCCGGCAACCAGCAACAGGTTTCTGGCACGGATATCGAAGCCGTTTCCCAGCGGCCCCAGCAGGTCGAGCTGTTCCCCCGCCTGCCGCTGGACGAGCCACTCCGTCCCCCGTCCGATGACCTCGATGAGCAGGGCGATCGTCCCGTCCTTCCTCACGCGGTGGATGCTCAGCGGGCGCCGCAGCAGCGGGTCGCAGTTATCGCTGGCCTTGACCATGACGAACTGCCCCGGCCTGGCAGCGGACGCTACGGCGGGGGCCTGGGCCCACATAAGGTAGACGCCGCGCATGACCTCGTCGTTGGATATGACCGGGGCGAGGATACGCTTCAACCGCCTGCCTCCGGCGTATTACATATCCGTATATCCGCATGGTACTCCTGCAGGCTCTTCACCTCGCCGTGTCCCTTGAGGAAGGCAGCGATCCCCTTGGCTGCCGATACCGCGGCGGTGGTGGTGGTGATGTAGGGCACCTTATACTTTATCGCCGACTTGCGGATGTAGGAATCGTCCTCCACGCTGAGCTTGCCGCTGGGGGTGTTCACCACCAGCTGGATCTCGCCGCTGGCTATGGCATCGGTGATATTGGGGTGGCCCTCATGCTGCTTCAGGATTAACTCCGAATCGATGCCGTTTGCCGCCAGGTACTCCCGGGTCCCCGCGGTGGCTATGAGGTGGAAGCCCAGCTCGGAGAAACGCTGCGCCACCTCCAGGGCGCGTTTGCGGTCGGGCGGCGACACCGTGATGAGGACGTTCCCCTTGTCCGGCAGGCGCTGCTTGGCCGCTTCCTGCGCCTTGTAGAAGGCCAGCCCGGCGTTGTCCGCCATCCCCAGCACCTCCCCCGTCGAGCGCATCTCAGGGCCCAGCAGGGGGTCGACCTCGGGGAACATGTCGAAGGGGAACACCGCCTCCTTGACCCCGAAATGGGGTATCGGACGCCGCTGCAGGTTCAGGTCGCTCAGCTTCTTCCCCAGTATCAGCTGGGTGGCTAGGCGCGCCATGGGTATGTTGCACACCTTGCTCACCAGCGGCACGGTGCGGCTGGCGCGGGGGTTGGCCTCCAGTATGTACACCCGGTCTTCGTAGATGGCATACTGGATGTTCATCAGCCCCACCACTTTCAGCTCCACCGCGATCTTCTTGGTGTACTCCTCGATGGTGTCTATGTGCTTCTGGGGGATGCTGACCGGCGGTATCACGCACGCCGAGTCGCCGGAGTGGATGCCGGCCAGCTCGATGTGCTCCATCACCGCCGGCACGAAGGCATCACTGCCGTCGGCGATGGCGTCGGCCTCGCACTCGATGGCGTTATCCAGGAAATTCTCTATCAGAATCGGTCGCTTGGGGGAGATGCCCACTGCTGCCTCAACGTACTCCCGCAGCATATCGTCGTCGTGCACCACCTCCATCGCCCGTCCGCCCAGCACGTATGACGGGCGCACTATCAGCGGGTAACCGATCTCCCGCGCGATGGCGAGGGCCTGATCCAGATTGCTGGCCATGCCGGACTCGGGCTGGGGTATGCCCATCTCCCGCATCAGCTTGCGGAAGCGGTCGCGGTCCTCGGCCAGGTCGATGGTCTCGGGGCTGGTGCCCAGCACCCTGACCCCGGCGGCCTCCAGCTCGGCGGCGATGTTGAGCGGGGTCTGGCCCCCGAACTGGCAGATGACGCCCTCCGGCTTCTCCTTCTCGTAGATCGCCAGCACGTCCTCCACCGTCAGCGGCTCGAAGTACAGCTTGTTGGAGGTATCGTAGTCGGTGGACACGGTCTCCGGGTTGCAGTTGACCATCACAGACTCGATGCCCTCATCGCGCAGGGCGAACGCGGCGTGCACGCAGCAGTAGTCGAACTCGATCCCCTGCCCGATGCGGTTGGGGCCGCCCCCCAGCACCATCACCTTGCGCGCCTTGCTCACCCCCACCTTGTCCGGCGCGTTATATGTGGAGAAGTAGTACGCGGCATCCTCCACCCCGCTAACCGGGACCGGCTCCCACCCCTCGACCACGCCGAGCTTGGTTCGTCTGGCCCGGATGTCGCCTTCGGGCACACCCAGCAGCTGTGAGAGATACCTGTCGGCGAAGCCGTCTTTCTTGGCTTGCACCAGCAGGTCGTCCGGCGGCAGCTTGCCCTTATGTCGCAGCAGCTCCTCCTCCCGCTCCACCAGCTCCTTCATCTGCCGGATGAACCACGGTTTGATGTAAGTCAGCTTGTACAGCTCATCGATATCCGCCCCTTTGCGCAGCGCCTCGTACATGATGAACTGCCGCTCGCTGGAAGGCTCGTTTAGCATCACCATCAGCTCCGGCAGCGATTTATCGTTGAAATCCTTGGCGAACCCCAGCCCGTAGCGCCCGTTCTCCAGCGACCGGATGGCTTTCTGGAAGGCCTCCTTGTAGTTCTTGCCGATGCTCATCACCTCGCCCACGGCACGCATCTGGGTGCCGAGCTTGTCCCGGGAACCCTTGAACTTCTCGAAGGCCCAGCGGGCGAACTTGACCACCACGTAGTCCCCCGAAGGTGTGTACTTCTCCAGCGTGCCGTCGCGCCAGTAGGGTATCTCGTCCAGGGTCAGTCCCCCGGCCAGCATGGATGATACCAGGGCGATGGGGAAGCCGGTCGCCTTGGACGCCAGCGCCGACGAGCGCGAGGTGCGGGGGTTGATCTCGATGACCACCACCCGCCCCGTCTGCGGGTCGTGGGCGAACTGGATGTTGGTGCCGCCGATGACCTCGATGGCATCCACGATGTCGTAGGAATATTTCTGCAACTTCTGCTGCAGCTCCTGGTCGATGGTCAGCATGGGCGCGGTGCAGTACGAGTCGCCGGTGTGCACTCCCATGGCGTCCACGTTCTCGATGAAGCACACGGTTATCTTCTGCCCCTTGGCGTCCCGCACCACCTCCAGCTCCAGCTCCTCCCAGCCGTTGACCGACTGTTCCACCAGCACCTGGTGCACCATGCTGGCGGTGAGGCCGCGGCTGCCCACCGTGCGCAGCTCCTCTTTATCGAACACCAGCCCGCCGCCGGTGCCGCCCATGGTGTACGCCGGTCGCAGCACCACCGGCAGCCCGATCCTGTCGGCGATGGCCTCTATCTCCTCGACAGTGTGGGCGATCTCGCTGCGCGGCACCTCCAGGCCGATGCGGGTCATGGTGTCCTTGAACATCTGGCGGTCCTCGCCGCGCTCGATGGCATCAACGTTCACCCCGATCACCTGCACCCCGTACCTCTCCAGCACCCCCGCCTTGTGCAGCTCCGACGAGAGGTTCAGCCCGGTCTGCCCGCCGAGGTTGGGGAGCAGGGCGTCGGGGCGCTCCTTCGCGATGATGCGGGTCACGGTCTCCAGGTTCAGCGGCTCGATGTAGGTCACGTCGGCCATGCCAGGGTCGGTCATGATGGTGGCAGGGTTGGAGTTAACCAGCACGATCTTGTAACCCATCTTGCGCAGCGCCTTGCACGCCTGCGTGCCGGAGTAGTCGAACTCGCAGGCCTGGCCGATGATGATGGGGCCGGAACCGATGATCATTACCTTGTTGATGTCATCTCGCTTGGGCATGCAGTATCCTCCTTTATAATTTATTTATATTCACACCGCGCCGCAGCCCGCCCGGTTACGGTGGTGTTCTGCCTTAACAAGCTACTCTTTATACACCTTGTCATTGTTCAGGTTTCACCGACTTTAAAAGACCGAATGCTATTAATTCTCTAGCAATTGTAATGAATGCTTCTTCCATACATTCTTGATTGAAACTCTGCCAGACTTTAGGACTAATGTTTGAAGGGAATTCAGTACCACCTTCCAATAGATAGATAATTTTACGGGGGAAAATTCTTTGAGCTGAGCCTATTTCGTGAATTACATTTTGTCTGGGGTGAATCTTGCCGTCTATTTGGTCATCTCCTGTTGCTAATATAATTGCACAATCAGATTGGTTTAAATAAAAATCAACTTTATCGTCAACAGCTCTACCTTCGCTAGGCTTGTCTTCTACGACTAGGGGATCAATACTTATTTGTGTTAAAAAGCGACATAGCTTTGTTAGTGCTAGTGAATCCTTACCGTGTGCAATGAATACCTTAGGAGTTAATGTCCCCTCAGTCGGTGTAGAAGTGACCGAGGTAAAATCTTCTCCTTCATAATTGCGCAGTATTGATTGTAGTGCAGATTCGCATGAATCTAAGCACTGCATATTAATTTCACGTTGTTTGGAAGTGTCAATGACTCTAGTACGCCTTGATGAATTGGCTACACGCTTGTATTCTGGAGAATCCCTCCCGAATCCGTCCTCAACTATATAGAGAGTGTCGTTAATCCACAAATGTACTTCTTCGTCATTCTTTTTGTAATCAAAGCAGGGCCATCTTAGAGCAGGTATTTCTTGTATTTTCCCTTCAATTAGCTTTAAAGTTTTTTCTATATCCATCTCAATATCCTCTCACCATCTCCATGTGCTGCTGCAAGGCGCTACTGCTCCCCGGAATCCCCGCATGCGGGGCAAATCCTTGATTCCCAGCGGTTGCGCAGCATGGTGCATCGTCTAGTCTCGCATCGATTTACTACCCTTGAATTTCTAGCCCTCAGTCTCCAGCTTTATCGAGTCGTCCCTGTACACGATGTTGCCGCCGTAAACGGTGGCCATCACTTTGCCCTTCAGCTTCTCTCCGGCTAGCGGGGTATTTTTACCCCTGGATTCGAACTTCTCGGGGTCCACCACCCACTCCGCGTTCGGGTCGAATATGCATAAATCTCCCTCGGCGCCCGGCTCCAGCGTCCCGATGTCGTCGCGGCACAGCACGCGCGCCGGACCTGAGGTGAGCCTGGCTATCAGCGTTGACAACTCCAGGTCGCCGCTGTGCACCAGCGACATGACGCTGCCCAGCGCGGTCTCCAGCCCGCTGATGCCGAAGGCGGCCCTGTCGAAATCGCAGTCCTTGTCGGCCGCGGTGTGGGGGGCGTGGTCGGTGGCGATGGCCTGTATATACCCGTCCCGCAGCCCTGCCACCAGCGCCGCCACGTCCTGCTCGCTCCGCAGCGGGGGGTTCACCTTGGCTCTGGTATCGGCCCTGCCGTCTTTGCCGACAACCCGCTCCTCGGTAAGCGTCAGGTGGTGGGGGGTGACGTCGGCGGTAACGGCGTAACCCATCTCGTGGGCGTGCCTCAGTTGCGTCACCGAGCCGTCGGTGCTGACGTGGGTGATGTGCAGGTGTCCGCCGGTCAGCTGCGACAGCGATATGTCGCGGGACACCATGCTCTCCTCGGCATCGGCGGGTATGCCTTTCAGCCCCAGGCGTTCCGCAATCTCGCCCTTGTTCATCACCCCGCCGTCGCTCAGCAATGAATCCTCGCAGTGCTCGATGATGAACAGGTCGAACAGGTGGCTGGACTCCAGAGCGGAGCGCATCAGCCGGGCATCTTTCACCGCGTCGCCATCGTCGCTGAGGGCCACCACGCCGGCCTCCGCCAGCTCCTCTACGTTCACCAGCAGCTCCCCCTTGCGCCCCGCGGTGATACACCCCACCGGCAGCACGCGAATCGCGCCCTCCATTGCCGCCTTCCTCCTGATAAAATCGGCCGCCGCTGCCGTATCGGTGGGCGGGTCGAGGTTGGCCATGGCGCAGACGGTGGTGAAGCCGCCGGCGGCCGCGGCACGGGTGCCGCTGGCTATCGTCTCCTTGTCCTCGAAGCCCGGCTCGCGTAGGTGGCAGTGCAGATCGATGAACCCGGGGCAGACCACCATCCCCCCGGCGTGTAGCACGTCGCACGGCAGCGAGGGCATGCCCTTGCGCGGTCCCACCCACGCGATCTTGCCATCGGCGACGAGAACATCGCACACCATATCCAGGTCCTGGTCAGGGTCTACGACCCGTCCGCCGGCGATCAGCAGCGCTTTAGGCATATCGCTATACCTTCTTCTCCGATATGTGGGGATGGAGGCTGGGGTAGAAACCCTGGGACTCGGCGTCACGCTCCGAGCCGAAGATGATCAGGTTCTCCGGCCTTATCCGCTCCGCCATGTAGCTGTGCGACGGGTAGTACTGCTTGTTCTCCAGTTTCCCCTCGTGCCACTTCAGGCTGGCGAAGTACGGCGGGACCGCCTCGTGCTCGCAGTAGAGGCAGCGCAGGGTCAGCGGCTTGGTCTCCACTATGATGAACTCGGGCTTGATATACCTGGTCTCGGTGGGCTGGGCGGTGACGCACTTCTTATTCTCGCATTTCACCCCGCTGTTACATTTGTAAACCGGGTAACCCTTCTTGCGGGCGTAGTTGTGCACCGTCTCCCGTATATCGGCCTCTTTTGCCCCCAGCAGCAGCGCCATCAGCGCCATCCTGATCGGCACGCCGTGAGCCGCCTGCTTGAAGTACATGCTGCGCGGGTCAGCGTCTATCTCGTAGGCCAGCTCGTCCACGCGGGGCAGCGGGTGCATCACGATGGTCTCCTTGAACTGCTCCTTCTTGAGCAGCTTCTTGTCCACCACCGGGTATACCTGGTCCTTTCCGGCATCCGCATCCAGCCTCTCCCGCTGGAGGCGGGTCACGTACAGGGCATCGACGCCCTTCTCCATCTCGATCTGGATGTTGATGCCGGGGATATTGGTGAGCTGGTGGGGGTTGCTCGGCGTCACATAGATAGCGTCGAGGGGGAAGGTCTTGTCGCTTTTAGTCCCCCCGGATTCGCCGTAGCTCTCCAGTATGCCGCCGTACTCCTTGGTAAGCTTCCGGATAACGTGCTGCGGCAGGCCGAGGCCGGCGCCGGGGCGGAAGTGGATGGTGGCCCCGAAACGGGCCAGCGCGTAGGCCAGAGAATGTGTAGTCCGCCCGTATTTGAGGTCGCCCCACAGCGCTATTTTGAGCCCTTCCAGGGTGTTCCTCTCCTTCTTGAGGGTGTACAGGTCGCACAGTGTCTGAGTGGGGTGCTCGTGCCCTCCGTCGCCGGCATTGATCACCGGGACGCCGGCATAGTCGGCCACCACCTTCGCTGCCCCTTCCCACGGGTGCCTGATGACGATGATGTCGGCGTAGCTGCCCACGATCCGTGCCATATCGGCGATGCTCTCCCCCTTGGACAGCGAGGTGGAGCCCATCTCCATCACCGATATCACGTCCCCCCCCAGCCGGTGCATGGCGGCTTCGAAGGACATCCGCGTCCTGGTGCTGGGCTCGAAGAACAAACTGGCCAGTATCTTGCCCCGGCACAGGTCCGACTGCCGGGTTACGGCGTCCGACATCTCGTCGGCCAGCGAGAACACGGCCTCGATCTCCGCGTTGGAGAAATCGTCTATGGTCACCAGGCTCCTGTTTGCTAGGCTTATCATGGCTCTCCCCCCTGTCCGTTTTTTACGATCGCCACCTCATCAATACCGTCGACCTCCTGCAGATGCACCAGCACCTCCTCGTGGGTGGCGGTGGGCAGGTTCTTGCCCACGTAGTCGGCGCGGATGGGCAGCTCGCGGTGCCCGCGGTCGACGAGCGCCACCAGCTGGATCGCCTGGGGACGGCCGAATTCGATGAGGGCGTCCATGGCGGCGCGGATGGTTCGACCGGTATACAGCACGTCGTCCACCAGCACCACGCGCTTCTCTTCGAGGTCGGGTGGTATGTCGATGGGGCGCAGCGCGGGCATCTTCTCCTCGGAGTTTATGTCGTCGCGGTGCAGGGTGATGTCGATTTTGCCCACGGGGATGTTGGCCTTCTCGAGCTCGTTGATGCTGGAGGCGATGCGGTTGGCCAGCGGCACGCCGCGGGTGTGTATACCGATGAGGGTGAGGCCTTCACAACCGCGGTTGCGCTCCACGATCTCGTGGGCGATGCGGGTGACGGCACGGCGGATGTCCGCCTCGTTGAGGATTATCCTGTCGGGCATTAAAAAATCCCCTTATCAACGATATGCTGACAAGGGAATTTTCGATTGTGGTCTGTAAATTTCATTCCGTATCTCCTTGCCAGCCTCTCCGGACTGGAATTAAAGGTTCAACCGGTTTGTAACTGTGCTACATTTTACTACTTCCCCTGCTTTTTGGCAACCCTCTTCTTGGTGCCCTTCTTCGGTTTTGCTGCGGACTTCTTCTTGGGAGGTTTCGCCTCTTCCTCGACCCTTTCACCCTGCGCTGCGGGTGTGCCAGGTTCGTCTCCATCCACTTCCACTATCGGCCCTGTCATGGAGGCGACCTCCATTGGCGGTGATAACGCCTCTATCTTGACGACCTGCGTCGCTGCAGGGCGAGCCCCATGCACTACACCCTTTTCTTGCGCTACAGTAATCTGTGTTTCATCCTTCTTGTCCGGTATCGCGATCTCTTTGCCGACCTCGCCCTCTTTTTTACCCATCCGGCGCATCGCGGGCAGGAGCTGCTCCACCCAGTCCCAGATGAGCTGCTCCACTTCTTGCTTATCCAGCGATGCGTTGACCACCAGCCAGCGCTGCGGGTCCTTGTGCGCCATTCCCAGGTAGCTCTGCCTCACCCGCTGGTGGAATTCGAGCTCCTCCCGCTCGAAGCGGTCCAGCAGCTCCTTGCGCGCCAGTCCTTTCTGGACATCGATATCCATCAAGATAGTGAGGTTGGGCTTGAGCCCGCCGGTGGCGAGCTCGATAACCGATTTGACGAGGTCGAGGTCGAGGCCGCGGCCGTGCCCCTGATAGGCAATGGTGGAGTGGTAGAAGCGGTCGCAGATGACCACTGTGTCTTTCTCCAGTGCCGGTTTTATCACCTTGGACACCAGCTGCGCGCGGGCGGCGTTGAACAGCAGCAGCTCGGTCTGCGGGTTGAGATTGACCTCGGCCTTGTTCTTTTTATCCTTGAGCCATTCCTTGATCTGCTCGCCCATGGGGGTGCCCCCCGGCTCGTGGGTCAGCAGCACGGGGACGCCCACCGACCGCAGGCGCTGCGCCAGCGCCTCCGCCTGGGTGGACTTGCCACTCCCCTCCCCGCCTTCAAAGGTGATGAATATGGACAAGGATTACCTCTTTCTTAACCGTCGGCCTCGGAGTGAAATATCTGGACGCGCCGCCTCGGCTCGCGGCCGATGCTCTGCGACTTCAAATTATAACGCTGGGCGAGCTGGTGTTGCAACATCCGCAGGTAGGAGTTCTGCGGGCTGAGCTCCACCGCGGGTTTGCCCTCGGATATCTGGGATATGGCCTCCTCCGCCTCCTGTATGGCGAAGCTGAACGGGTCCTCCGGCTCCCTCGAGTCGGAAATGCTGGCCAGCGAACGCTCCATCTGCGAGGACTTGTTGCTCTTGATCACGTAGATGGGGACGCCGGCGGCTTCGGCGTCGCGGATGCTCTGGGGCTTCCTGCGGTAGTAGCTCTTGGAGGTCATCAGCACGTTGGCTTCCTGCACGTTGCTGGTCAGCTTCGCCGGGACCCCCAGGTTGCTCACCGCCTGTTCCAGCTTGCTGCGGTTTATGCCGAAGGGATATATGCTGAAAGCGGTGCCGCCTGGTTTCTGCAGCTTGGGTTTCTTTATCGCTGTCGCCTGTTTCCTCTGCACACCATCACTCTCGTCCATCCACCGCAGCTCCGGCGCAACGGGACGCCCGCGCAGCATGGCATCTACCACCTCACCGACGTCGGAGTGTACCGCTACGTGATACCAGTCCTGGATCTCGACCACGATGTCGAAGCTGGGGGGCGCCTTACGCTCTAGGATGGACTTCCGTGTGCCCCGCCGCTTGGCCTCATCGTCGCCCAGGGTTACCGTCTGGATGCCGCCGATGAGGTCGGCCAGTGTGGGGTTCATTATCAGGTTCTCCAGCGTGTTCCCGTGGGAGGTGGCGATGAGCTGCACCCCGCGCTCGGCGATGGTGCGCGCCGCCAGCGCTTCGAGCTCGGTGCCGATCTCGTCGATGACGATCACCTCGGGCATGTGGTTCTCCACCGCCTCTATCATGACCGCGTGCTGGAGCTTGGGGGTGGTCACCTGCATGCGGCGGGCGCGGCCGATGCCGGGGTGGGCGATATCGCCGTCACCGGCGATCTCGTTGGATGTATCCACTATCACCACCCGCTTCTTCAGGTCATCGGCGAGCACCCTCGCCACCTCGCGGAGCATGGTGGTCTTGCCCACCCCCGGCCCCCCCATCAGCAGTATGCTCTTCCCCGATTCCACCAGATCGGTGATGAGACCGATGGTGCCATAGACCGCCCGGCCCACGCGGCAGGTGAGGCCTACGATATCCCCTTTGCGGTTCCTGATCGCCGATATGCGGTGAAGGGTGCGCGCTATGCCCGCGCGGTTGTCGTCGCCGAAGTCCGCGATACGGGACACCATATACTCGATATCCTCCGCGGTAACCTCCTTGTCGCTGAGGGTTACCTCGTGGTCGGCGTAACGGGCCTCGGGGAGGCGACCCAGGTCCATCACCACCTCCAGCAGCTCGCTACGGTCCTCCCGCTCACGTATCGGTTTTGCGATGTGCGGAGGCAGCCGGTCCAGCAGGGCGTCCAGGTCATCGGTTATTCTCTTGAACATCGTTTAACTCACGCTCTCATCGGTACGAATTGCGGTTGCTTGACCTTTATGGCGATCTCCTTCACCGAGGCGATATATTCTGCCACCTGCTCAAAGCCCGAGTCCTCCAGTATGCCGCTCATCTGGCTCTGGAAAGCGGGCACTATACACAGTATCGGGGATTTGCCATCGAGGTATCTCAGGGCATAACGCACCAGCCACTCCAGCCCTTCAACCTCCAAATTATGGGTGATGATCTCGAAACAGCCGCCCCCCCTGGAGGCATTTGTATGCAGCCAGGCAACCAGACGGTCCTGTTTCTCCAAAATGAAATCCTGGCGCTGCTCCAGCCAGGAGCCGTACTCGCGGCTCTCACGCCATTCCTCCAGGGTCATGCCCTCGGCGGTGCGCACCGGCGTGGGGGCGGCTGCGTTATACAGCTGGAATAGTCCAAAATCGTCAGCGGTGGTTCTAGTGCGCAGGTGATAAAGACCCGGCGCGGCGCCAGCATGGTATACCCGTTTGCCACAGTAGCGATAGAGATAATCCTTGTTGTAGCTGGCAAAGCCGGCGCGTCTGGCTCCATTCACCAAGGGGTCGCTGCTGTCGAGAATCAGGAACAGCTTTCTTACCCCCCGCTCCGATGCACCGGTGCTGGCCGTTTCCAGTAAAGAGACGCACTGCTCCTCGTCACTCACCTGGAGACAGTCTATCTTCCATACTGTCGGCGATGTTCCACCCTTCAACGATACAGCCCCATCGATGCGACCATCACCCTCCAATACCCAGGTATGCCGCCTCCCATTTAAGGGGAACCAGTGTTCCAGAATTGCCTCTGGCGAGAAGAGGCTCCTTCTGCCCAAACTGTTCCGTGTAATCGCCTGATTGGGCGGAGCATGCCGCGCGAAAATCAGGAACGAGAGCAGGTCAGCCCGATTAAGTGATCGAATCATCGCTTTATGCCACTATCGACTATTTTCAGGAAGTAGGAATGCAGTCTGGGGTCATCGGTCAGCTCGGGATGGAAGGCGGTGACCAGTATATTTCTTTGTCTCGCCGCCACCACGGCGCCATCGGGAAGCCGCGCTATCGTTTCGACGCCGTTCCCTACCCGCTCGATAATGGGTGCCCGGATGAACACGCCGTGAAAAGGGGGCTCGCCGACAGCCGGTATCGAGACATCGCTCTCGAAGCTGTCCACCTGCCGCCCGAAGGCGTTGCGCTTCACGTCTATATCCATAGCTCCGAGCGGGGTCATACCATCGCTGTTGTATACCTTCTTCGCCAGCAGTATCATGCCGGCGCAGGTGCCCATTACCGGAAATCCGTGGTCCAAGAGCCTGCTAAGCGGTGATATCAGGTCGTATTCCCGAATCAGTCTGATTATGGCGGTGCTCTCCCCGCCGGGGATGATGAGGCCGTCCAGCCCATCGAATTCGTGGGGCAGACGAATCGGAAAGGCCGCTACATCGATTTGGCGCAGGAGTCTAATGTGTTCGGCGAAGGCACCCTGACAGGCGAGCACCCCGATTTTCATCCGACTACCTGTGGGCAACTGGAACACCCCTTCACTGTTACCAGCCCCTGTTGGCCAGCAGATTCTCCTCCGCTATCTCCTTTATATCTAGGCCGGGCATGGCCTCGCCCAGCCCTTTGGAGACCTCGGCGATGATAGACGGGTCGCTATAGTGCGTGGTGGCTTTAACGATGGCTTTCGCCCTTACCTCCGGGTCGCTGGACTTGAAGATGCCGGAACCGACGAACACGCCCTCCGCCCCCAGCTGCATCATGAGCGCCGCGTCGGCCGGGGTGGCGATACCGCCGGCGGCGAAGTTGACCACCGGCAACCGCCCCGTTGCATGTACCTGGGCCACCAGTTCCAGGGGGGCGCCCAGGTCCCTGGCCTCGGCCGCCAGCTCGTCGCTGGCCATGTTGGAGAGCTTGCGGATTGCGTCCATCACCGTGCGCATGTGCCTCACCGCCTCCACTATGTTGCCGGTGCCGGCCTCACCCTTGGTGCGGATCATGGCCGCCCCCTCGGCGATGCGCCGCAGCGCCTCACCCAGATTGCGGCAGCCGCAGACGAAAGGCACCTTGAAATCTTGCTTCCAGATGTGGTGGTTCTCGTCGGCGGGGGTCAGCACCTCGGACTCGTCGATGAAGTCTACCCCCAGGGCCTCGAGGGTCTGTGCTTCCACGAAGTGGCCGATGCGACACTTGGCCATCACCGGGATGGATACCGCCTCCATGATGGCGAGGATCACGCCGGGGTCTGCCATGCGGGCGACCCCTCCGGCGGAGCGAATATCGGCAGGAACCCGCTCCAGGGCCATCACCGCGCAGGCGCCGGCATCCTCGGCTATCTTGGCCTGCTCCGGGGTAACCACGTCCATGATCACCCCGCCCTTCAGCATCTGGGCAAGGCCGGTCTTGACCGTCCAGGTCCCTTTATCCATGTTCGCCTCTCCTCCAGGGATTCACGCCAATATTCTACTCTTACTCATGGTATTTAGCAAATAATTGAATTAAACCATTGACAAACGGCGGCGGCAAGAGTAGAATTCCGCAAATCGATTAGCAAAAGACCAAGGCCAAGGAGGTATCGAGGATGGCAGAGGAAAAGTTCGAAACGGTATCTAAGACGCGTCCCGGCGATAAGGTGATCAGGAGAAGCAGGGAGCGACGGAGGAGGCTGCGCGGTGTTCCAAAGACCCCGGAAATCCTTAGGTCATTCAGGGGGATCATTACCCAGACACCTTTCTTGCATATGATTGGCCTGCTTATCATCATGTGGTTGATCTTCTCCGCTGGTATCTATTTTGCAGACCGTGACGCCAGCGGGACAACGATCACATCCTACGGCAATGCTTTGTATTGTGCGGTGGCAGGTTTTTCGACAGCCGGCATAGCTGTTATGCCTGTGACTACGGCAGGGAAAGTAGTATGTGCCTTATGGATGGTTATGGGAAGCGCCATTTTCTTTGGCGCAATAGTCGCTGGCGTGACCGTCTATTTTATGCGGCCGCTGCAACGCCCTACAAAGCAGATTATATCGACTATCGAGTATAACATAGAACAGCTCGACAAGCTGTCAGTTGAGGAGCTGGAGGTTCTCAAGGAGACCGCCGACGGACTGATCGATATAGAGATCAAGAGACGAAAAGAGATTAAGGAAACGGGGTAATATCAATTTCGATATTAGCCTGCAAACGGTATTGCAGTATTCGGGGGAAGGGATTATAATATGCCATTTGGATAATGGGTGTAGAGAATTTAATATATGAAGTACACTAAGTTTTTGGTCCCGATAGCCGGGCAGGCGGTGGATGAGGATATCGTCAAGTCTGCTTGCGTAATCGCCCGGAGGAGCAAAGGCAAGATTTATATCGTTCACGTGATCCAGGTGAGCCGCACCCTTCCGCTGGATGCGGAGATCGAGACGGAGACCAAGGCGGGAGAGAAGATTCTGGCCAGCGCTGAGAAGATCGCCGACGTGATGGATTGTGATGCGGAGACGGAGCTACTGCAGGCACGAGAGGTGGGGCCGGCGATAGTGGATGAGGCGGTGGAGCGGGGTGTGGATATGATAGTCATGGGAATAAATTACAAGAAACACTTCGGCGAGTGGGATATGGGAAGCGTGGTGCCTTATGTGCTGCGCAATGCCCCGTGTCGGGTGTTGCTGTGGCGGGGGCCGATGGAGCAGGAGGAGACGTGAATGTAGTGATCATGGGGTGCGGCAGGGTGGGCGGGTTGCTGGCGACACTGCTGGAGGAAGCGGGGCATAAGGTCACCGTCCTCGACACCGATCCTTACAGCTTCCGCTGGCTGCCTGCATCCTTCCAGGGTAACGCCCTGGTGGGGGATGGAACGGACGAAGATTCACTGAGGAAGGCCGGGATCGAGAGCGCGGACGCCTTCGTTTCGGTGACTCAGGGTGACAACCGTAACGTGATGGCGGCTCAGATAGCCAAGCACGTGTTCAATGTGCCCAAGGTGGTTAGCCGCATCTACGACCCGCTGCGCGAGGAGATGTATCATAATTTAGGCCTCGATACTATCAGCCCCACCAAGGTATCGGCGCAGATGCTGGTGGATGTAATTGCGGGGGAGGGCAAGGATTAGATGTACATAGTAGTAGTAGGTGGTGGAAAGGTGGGCTATTACCTCTCCGTAGCCCTGCTGAGCGAGGGGCATGAGCTGTTGATCTTGGAGAAGGACCCGGACAAGTGCGGGGCCATCTGTGAGGACCTGGGCAGTGTGGTGATGCGCGGCGATGGGTGCGAGGCGCGCACGCTGGAGGATGTGGGCACGGAACGGGCGGACCTGCTCATAGCAGTGACCGATGAGGACGAGGATAACCTGGTTGCCTGCCAGGTGGCGAAGCACAAGTTCAATGTGCCCCGCACCATCGCGCGGATCAGTAACCCCAGGAATGAGGTGTTGTTCAAGAAACTGGGCATCGATGTCACCATAAGTAGCACCAACTTGATACTGGAGCACATCGAGGAGGAGCTGCCAATCAACCCGCTGGTCCACCTGCTGACCCTGAAGGAGGGCAACCTGGAGCTGGTGGAGGTCAAGGTCCCCGAAGGTTCACCGGCGGTGGGCAAGAAGCTAAGTGAGATCAACCTTCCTCCCAATAGTATGGTCGTCATGATCATCGGCAAGGGTTCAGCTCGCGTGCCTACCAGCGAGACCGTTATCAAGCCTGCGGCTCAGATAATAGCGATGACCCAGCCGGAGGTGGAACAGGCGCTGAGAGTCGCGTTTACAGGGTAGGTATGGGCAAGAAAATCGCTTACCTGGGGCCTCCAGGCACCTTCACCGAGGAAGCGGCACTCCTGTACGACAAAGGGGCTCAGCTTATTTCAGTACCCACCATACCTGGTGTGGCGTCGGCTGTATCGTCGGGCATGGCGGAGGAGGGGGTGGTCCCCATCGAGAACAGCCTGGAAGGTTCAGTTACCGACACCCTCGACCTGCTGATTCACGATTCAACTTTGCTCATATGCAAGGAGCTGGTCCTGCCGGTTAAGCATCACCTGCTGGTCAAACCGGGGACCGAGATCAGCGATGTTAAGATTCTCTACTCCCATCCCCAGTCGTTGGGGCAGTGCCGCCGATTCGTGGAGCGAATACTGCCAAAGGCGGAGGTGGTAGCCGCACTGTCGAATGCTGCCGCGGTGCAGGACATGATGGAGGCCTCCACCCCGGCGGCGGCCATCGGCACCGGGCGCGCCGCGGAGCTCTATGGCGCGGATGTACTGGCCAAGGAGATTCAGGATCGTTCCTCCAACGTCACCCGCTTCGTGGTACTTGCCGCTGAAGACCATCCCCCCACCGGTGCCGATAAGACCTCCGTCTGTTTCTCATTCGACGACGACCGTCCGGGCGCGCTGGTGGAGGTGCTGCAGGAGTTCTCCCAGCGTAACATCAATCTGGCCAAGGTGGAGTCCCGTCCCTCCAAGGAGAGCCTGGGGAGGTATTTCTTTCTCATTGACTTTGAAGGGCACCGAGAGGATGCGCCGGTGAGCGAAGCACTTGAAGGCGTGCGACAAAAGGCTTCGCTGTTCAAGATATTCGGCTCTTACCCCAGGTATAAATAAACAGGGAGGCCTTCGCCCCCCTGCGTCTTTTTTCACCGGAACGATTCTTTATTACTCTTCCTGTTCCTCCCTGAACCTCTCCTCGATATCGGAACGGGTGCTCTCGGCGGTCTCCCTTCCCTGGTCGATGGCCTGCTGGATGTAGTCCCGCACCCCGCCGAACACCTCGTCTTTGAGGAACCCGATGATGCCACCGCGCCCCCCGATTCCGCGACGTCCCGGGCGGTTGGAGCGTTCCACCAGCCAGAAGGTGACCGCGGCGCCGACCACCGCTCCGATGATCACCCCGGTCAGGAGGCCGGAGCCCTTATCTGCCATCTTTATCCTCCTTTTTCCTCTCGAACAGGAATTCCAATACCTTGGCAACCCCCTGCACTATGCCGGAGATGCTGGCCAGCGGCTTCACCAGGTCCTGGGATACCGAAGATGTTATGTTGTGGATATCGCCGGTGATAGCCCTTCCCGAGTCGAGGATGTCGCGCAGCTTGCGGTAGAGCGCGAAGGTCATCAGGGAGACGAAGACGGCAGCCCCGATGCCTGCTACTGCAAATATGATAATGAATAGATCGCGTAGTTCCGCAAGGGTCATTACTCACCCCCTGAGTCCTTATTATACTACATCAGTGCAACGGGCAGAATTATACTACGGCAAGTCGATAAAGGCAAATAGGCCGAAGGATTATTGCCCTGTACCCAGTGTCTCATTGAGAACCTCGACGATGCTGTCGGTGTCGAAGGGATCCCGTACAAAGAACAGAGGGCCCAGATCGGCAAAGTCACCGAGATACCCGGCGATGACAGCAACCGCCACTTTCTGTTCCCTGGTTCTTGCAGCCCTAAGTACTTCCAGACCGCTTTGCTTGGGTAGGGCTAAATCAAAGAGGATGAGGCCGAAATGTTTCTTTTCGATTTCGTGCAGGGCCTCGTCACTGGTGGCACAGGCACTGACCGCATAACCCTGTTTCTCGGCTATATCTTTCAAGAATTCTAGGATTTCAGGATTATCTTCAATGATGAGAACCGTATCCTGATGGCGAACCTTCCCACCCGAAGCGAGGAATCTATCGATATCCTCAGGCCGGAACCTTCTATCCCCCCGTGGCCCAACGCGCTGCGTTTTCAGTAGACCCTGATCGCACCACCTCCTCACGGTGTTGATATGTACGTGGAGCAGATCAGCCACCTCCTTGACCGTTAGCATGCCAGCTTTCTTTTCGTCCATCAGTTTTCTATCGACAGTGTGTAGGATTAGATAACTTTTGTAAGGTTATATCATTCTATATAGCTCAACACGAGTAAAATGTCAACAAACATGGGCGGCCGTGTAGGTAGGAACCCTCGTTGTTCTACTAGAATTGAGAGGAAAAGTGAGGTTTAAGTAGGATAGAGGAAATTGACTAGTGAGGCTTATGGGTGCATTATAAATTCACTTCAAGGAGGAAGATTATTTTCAAAGGGAGATTAGAATCATGAAAAGGATCGTGTGGGACCCGACGAAGTGTACCGGTTGCAGGGTCTGTGAAGCTATTTGCAGCTTCGTTAAAGAGGGGGAGTTCAACCCGGTGAAGGCAAGGGGGAAGGTGGTGATTACGGTGGAGAACCAGATCCGTTACAGCGTCCGCGTATCCTGCCTGCAGTGCGAGGAGGCCTTCTGCAAGGCGGTATGCCCCACGGGTGCTATAAGCGAAAACGACGCCGGCGTAAAGATCGTCGACGAACAGAAATGTATCGGCTGCAGGTTGTGCGAGATAGCCTGCCCGGTGGGCGCAATAGTAGTAGATACAGAGAGCGGTGTAGCCATGAAATGCGACCTGTGCGCCGGCCTCGACGAGCCCCAGTGCGTCAAGTACTGCTACACCGAGGCTTTGAAGTATCTTCAAAGTGAAAAGGTGGGGATATCACTGGCCCGCGCTAAGGTGGGGAAGTACCTCGATATGGCCAAGAGGGAGGTAGCGTAAGATGTCCAACGCAGGAACGATACTCAGGGTGGATTTAACCGACCGAAAGGTTGAAAGAGAGCCCACTTCAAGCTACGTGCGGGATTACATCGGTGGCCTCAGCATCGGCACCAGGATACTGTGGGACGGAGTCCCCCCCGATGTCACCGGGACCGACCCGCAGAACATGCTCATCTTTAGCACCGGCCCCCTGACCGGGACACTGCTGGGAAACAAGTGCGTGGTAATAGCCAAGTCGCCGCTGTACACCAACAAGACCATAGGCAATGCCGGAATGGGAGGCCAGTTCCCCTCCGAGATGAAGTTCGCCGGGTATGACCACATCGTCATCACCGGGAAGGCCGAGGAGCCGGTGTACCTGTTCATCAACAACGACGAGGTGGAGATCAGGGATGCCAGGCACCTGTGGGGCAAGGACGTGGCCGATACGCAGACGATGATCAAGCAGGAGCTCAAGGACCCCGACGTCCAGATCGCCTGTATCGGCCCCGCTGGGGAGAACCAGGTTGCATTCGCCATGGTGCTGCATGACATCGAGCATACCGCCTCCAGGGTAGGCCACGGCGCCGTCATGGGGTCGAAGAACCTGAAGGCGGTGGCCGTGCGCGGGACCAAGGGGCTTAAGATAGCTGATCCCCAGGCTTTCATGGATCTGTGGAAGCAGTTCTACGAATATTACACCGAGGGGCTGGGCCGCCATACCGTCAAGGTATTGAACCGGGAGGGGGTATCCGTTCACTATGACCTCTACATGGAGCAGGATATGATGTGCTGGGGCAACTTCGACTCCTTCGTGGTCCCCCCGCGGAAGAAAGAAGAGCACATAACCGACTTCATCGATAAATACATGGTGGGGCGTATCGGGTGCGCCTTCTGCCCGGTTCAGTGCCACGATAATTACGATGTGGACGGCTTGGGTGGCGGCGGTACCTGCATGTGGTACACTGGATTCCGGTACGCGGTGAAGAACAAGGACCTCAAGGTTTTCTGGAGGGTCAACCAGCTGTGCCAGCGCTACGGGATGGAGACCCTGTGCGCCACCGGCATCACTACATGGCTGATGGACCTGTATGAGAGGGGAATCATCACCGCCGCCGATACTGATGGAATTCCCATGGAATGGGGCAGCGAGGAGGCCTGCAGGGCTGTCGTCGAGAAGACCGCTAAAAGAGAGGGCTTCGGCGAGATGCTGGCCGACGGCATCGTGCCCGCCGCCCAGAGATTAGGAAGGGGTTCCATCAACTACGCGATTCAGTTCAGGAACCAGAATGTACATCCGGGCTTCGCACCCATAGGAACAACCGCTGGCATCTGGATGATACCCGGGGCCTCGGACGTGTGGATACACCCCCCGGCGGCCGATGTATACGCCATCTATCCTCTGTACCGCGAGTTGGGTCTATCCGATGAAGAGACCCAGAAATACGTCTTTGACTTCACCTCCGACTTTGCGGAGAAAACCACCGGCGACCGGGACTCATGGAAGGAGGATAACTGGGCGCACTACGCCGACTACTCGGTGGTCAACGAGACCGCCATTTCGGTGTGCGATATCAGCGGGCACTGCGACTGGCTGTCCGACAGGGTCGCGCATGGCATGATGTGGTGGGGTCCCGAGGAGGTAGCTAAGGCCATCACCGCTGCCACCGGCACCAAGTGCACCACCGGGACGCTCGTCGATGCCCACAGGAGGAGGCGGCTGCTGGAGTTTGCGTATATCAAACTGTGTGAGCGTGCCTTCGGCGAGAAGGAGGAGATACCCTTCAAGATACTCCAGCCCCGGCCGGACGGGCGTTTTAAGGGCGCCACAATTGACATTGGGAAGGTGCCCGAGGTAACGAACCGGTACTTCGAGCTGATGGGCATTGACCCCTGGACCCGCCAGCCCACTAGGCAGGAGCTGGAGCGGCTGGGGATGAAGGACGTCGCCGATACGCTGGATAAGGCGGAGAAAGAAGCGGCGGCCGCTCCAGCGAATAACCCTAAACCGAGAAAACGAAAGAAGTAGAAGAGCCTGAGCTTGAGATATAGCCTTTGGGGTGAGGAATGCTGCCCATCCTGTTAATGGAGCCCGATTCAACCGGTAAAAGACGACGTTTCTCCAAAACATTGCTGGAGCCCAAGCACGTGACACCCCACCCCAGCGTTGAGGATATTAAGAGTCGTCTTAAGGAGATTCGTGAGCACTCGCTGGCTCACCTGGACGCGCTCCGCGAAGAGCTGAGCGCCAGCCTGATCACACACCCCGATGTAGAATTCTCCCTTGCCGATGATGCCGCGCAGGCCGTGCAGACCATCAAAGCGATCAGCGACGGCACCCCGATAGCCATAAGTAGATCGGCTGTGGTTACCAGGGAACTGATGCCGGCCATGATTGCATCCGGCCTCGATGTCATCGAGACATACAATGACCAATTCCAGCCATTCGAGAACAGGTTCGATAAGCCGTGGCAGCTTCCCGCGATGGAATCTGACCCTGTTCTCGGCTCCTTCGACCGATCAACAGACCTCGTATCTCTCCGCGAGGTGAGCTTGCGGAAGCAGGGCAGCAAGAGCTTCACCGGGCTCCTGGGGGTGAATGCCATATCGGCAAAGGACGGGGCAGTGGTGTTGCTCCAGCACATGCACAATATCAGCGAGGTCTTCACTCAGGCCGACAAGCTCATTCTCGTCGCCAGCCTGGACAAGATCGTCGAGGACATGGATGCCGCCGTCTTCCAGACGATGTGCATGGCGATCTTCGGCTGGGAGGCCCTGCCCCTGTCCCTGCGTGGCGGAGCCGGACATGAAGCCAGCATCGACAGCCTGCCATTCGAGGGCCCAACCGAGCGAGCCGCAAGGAAAATCCACCTCATTGTATTCGATAATGGCAGGAGCCGGCTGTTGAACAGCTACTATGCGGAGCTTATTACTTGCATCGACTGTCGCGCATGCATAAAAAGCTGTCCCGCCTTCCCTTTCTTCGAGGACGGCGCCCCGTGGAGCCCCAAGGAATACATCTACTTCTTCGTCACCGGTAAGAACCCGTCCCTTGACCTCTGCCTTCAGTGTAAGAGCTGTCGGGCTGATTGCCCCCTAGATATCGATCTGCCCGAAATGATACTCGACGCCAGGATCGAGGCCAGCGCCGGCACCCGGCTCCCCATCGCCGACAGCTTCCTTTCCAATTTCGAGACGATGGCTAGGTGGGGCAGCTCCGTGCCCATGCTCGCCAATGTGGCAACGCATAACCGGCTGATGCGCTGGCTGGAGGAGAAGACGCTGGGCATCAGCAGGGAAAGACAGCTACCGCGGTTTCAACGTGCGACTCTATCCAAATGGTTTAGGTCTAGTGCAGAGAAAACGTATAAGGGACATGAAGAAGCATAAGAAGATTGTATACTTCGTCGGCTGTACGGCGAACTACATTGACCCCGATGTCGGCAAGAGCACGATCCAAGTCTTGAGGAATCTCGGTTTTGAGCCGGTATTGCTCGGCGAGAAGTGCTGCGGCATTCCCCAGCTGGCCGTTGGCAACCTCCACGATTTTCTGAAACATGCCGAGTTCAACGTGCGCTCACTGGCGGGGGCCGGTTGCGACATCGTGACCGCCTGCACCAGCTGCGCCCTGGCGATAAAGCATGATTACCCGAGGTATTTAGAAGGTAAGGAAGCAGAGGAAGTCTCCCTGCGGACGTATGACATCATGGAATACCTGGCGATACTTAAGGCCAGCAACGCTTTGAATACCGACTTTCAACCGGTTGACCTCTCTGTGGTGTACCATGCCCCCTGCCATCTCAAGGCTCTGGGGGAGGAGCTAATTGACCGTCGTCTCGAATTGATGCGGTTGATACCGAGTCTCTCAGTGGATCGAATCGAGAGGGGGTGCTGTGGTATGGGTGGCACTTTCGGCAGCAAGCGGATAAATTACACCAAATCGATGGAAATAGGGCGGGCACTGTTTGAGGGAATCGCGGAGTCAGCAGCTGATTTGGTTGCTACAGAGTGCCCCGGGTGCAACATGCAGATTCGACAGGGCACAGGGTTAGCGGTAACTCACCCTATTGAAATTGTTAGTCGGGCTTACGGGCTTTGAGTATGCCTCAATCCATACGCAGCACCGCGGCCCCCTGTATCTTGCCCAGCTTGAGCAGATTCAGGGCTTCGTTCGCCTGCCCCAGCCTGAACTCCTGCACCTCGGGGATCACCGGTATCTCGGCGGCCAGTGGCAGGAACTCCTCGACGTCCCTGCGGGTGATGTTGGCCACGCTCTTGAGTTCCTTCTCGTCCCACAGCAACTGCGCGTAGTCCATAGGTGGAATGGGCGTCCTCTTGCGGATCACCGCCATCACCAGCCGTCCCCCCTTCTCCAGCGTCCTCAACGCGTTGGGAACCGTCTCCCCCATCGGGGTG
The DNA here is from genome assembly GCA_964448395.1 of uncultured Dehalococcoidales bacterium. Lineage (GTDB taxonomy): Bacteria > Chloroflexota > Dehalococcoidia > E44-bin15 > E44-bin15 > CAYUWM01. The sequence goes on along the minus strand of CAYUWM010000002.1, from coordinate 36,229 downwards.
AAGTCGATGGCGCAGTCGAGTTTCTGCGGCGGTTCGTCGTCTGCGCGCCCGGCCCACGCTGCTCCCAGTTTCAGGGCCAGCTCGCGGTGCTCCGCGCTCCTGGTGAACACGAATACCTGGCAGTCCCAGTGGATGGCCGCCTGAATCACGATGTGGGCCGATGCCCCGAAGCCGAACAGTCCCAGGCTCTGTCCCGACCGGATTCCCGAAAGGATCAGGTCGCGGTACCCGATGGCGCCGGCGCACAGCAGGGGTGCTGCCTGCGAATCGGTAAACACGTCGGGGATGGGGTAGGCGTAGTCCTCCGAGACGACGGTGTACTCGGCGTAGCCGCCGTCGGCCTGGCAGCCGGTGCCCTTGAAGTCGTAGCACAGGTTCTCCCGCCCCGACTGGCAGAAGCGGCACTGGCCACAGGCGGAGTATATCCACGCGATACCGACCCTGTCGCCGATGCTGTATCTGGTCGCTTCTTCCCCCATGCCCTCCACCCGGCCCACGATCTCGTGCCCGGGGATGACCGGCAGGTTCGGCTGGAGCCTCCCCTCGATCTCGTCCAGCTCGGTGTGGCACACCCCGCAAGCCGAGACCTTCACCAGTATCTCTCTGGGTCCCGGCACGGGGGTCGGCAGTTCCACCAGCTCCAGCGGATGGTTCTCAACCGGCGATATCTGCTTCAGGATCTGGGCCTTCATTTCGGGTTCACTTTATAGGACATCTATTCACCAGTGTTGATATGCATAATAGACGCTGTGATTCGGGAATATTCGAGTTGTTGCGTAAGCCAACGATTTAACAGGTTAAGGCACGGTTATGCTGGTGCCGGTGTTGTTGAAGAAGAAGGTCTCGCCGAGCTGCTGGGCGAGGAGCACGGATGAATTCAGACCGGTGCAGTGCGATACCCCCACCCGCTGCACCCCCATCTCCTGAAGTGCGGCCGCGGTGAGCGTTATCCTCTCCTCGCTGGCTTGCACCAGATGGGTGCCGCCGATGACAGTGTGAACCCGCTCGACGCCGGTTATTTTCTGCGCATGCTTTATGGTGTTGATAGCGCCCCTGTGGGCGCAGCCGAGTACGACCACCAGACCCACCTCGGTTTTAACCACCAGCGCCTGGTCGTCGCGGAAGGGGTCGGGAAGGAACTCGTTGCCCTCCTTGACCCGCATCATCGGCTCGATCTCCTCGTATCCGGTGACCATCGGCACCTCGCCGGTGGTGACGATATCGTCGGTGATCCACACCGGCCCCTCGCTGAGGGTGAAGGATGCGCCTATCGATTCCAGCTCCTCGCGCTTGAACGGGATGCCGATATAGCGCTCGAAGTCGCCTGCCTTGGCATACTTATTGGCCCAGACGTCGGGGTGGGCGATAATCTCCATCGGCTTGCCCGCCTGGCGCAGCACCCCCATGAGCCCGCCGGTGTGGTCGTAGTGGCCGTGGCTCAACGCTATCTTGTCGATTTGGGATAGGTCAACACCGAGAAGGCGGACGTTATGGGGCACCGAGCTGCTGGCCCCGGTATCGAACAGTACCTTGGCCTCTCCGGTATCTACCAGCACGCTCAGCCCCCATTCGGCGATAGCACCGGGGATGCCGGCGGTATTCTCGCTGAGTGTGGTGATGCGTAAGGGCATTTCAGGCTCCTTCCGGGGGCGGCTTTTATTCCATGCGGCGGCGGGGGGGCGAAGCTTTCTTCAGCGCCTTGGTGAAGGCCTTGGCCAGACCGTCGAACGCCTCGGAGCTGTAGCGCTCCAGATCGCCGCTGTCGCACAGCTTGGCCAGCTCAGGATCGACGGGGATCAGCCCCAGCAGTGGCGACTCCGCCGACTTGGACAACTCCTTGCCCTGGCTCTTGCCGAAAAGCTCGAGCTTCTTGCCCGTGTCGGGTAATACCAGGTAGCTCATGTTCTCCACCACCCCCAAGATGGGAACATCCAGCTTGTGGGTCATCTTCACCGCCTTGCGCACCACCATGCTGGCGAGGTCCTGCGGCGTCGATATGATAACTACGCCGGATAGGGGTAGCGATTGCAGCACGGTAAGCGGTATATCTGCGGTTCCGGGTGGCAGGTCAACCAGCAGGCAGTCGAGCTTGCCCCACAGCACCTCTTCCCAGAACTGGGTGATCGCCTTAGCCAGCAAGGGCCCTCTCCAGATGACGGCATCGTCCTCGTGTGTGAGCAGCAGGTTGAGGGACATCACTTCGATGCCGGATTTGGTCTCCACTGGCAGGATTCCGCCCTCGCTGCCCAGCGGGCGGGTGTTGAGGCCGAACATTTTGGGTATGCTGGGGCCGGTGATATCGGCATCCAGGATGCCTACCTGCTGTCCCTGCCGGCTGAGGGCTACGGCGAGCAGGCCGGTGACCAGCGATTTGCCCACGCCGCCCTTGCCGCTCATCACCGCAACCACGCGGCCGAATTCGTTCATCTCGTGGGGCGGCAGGTCCTCAACATCGATTTCTACCTTTTTCACCCCTTTTACACCCTCGACGGCGGCCCGCGCCCTCTGCTGGAGGTTTTCCTTGTCCGCCTCGGCCAGCGGGGTCAGGGACAGGTTCAGCTTCACGGTTCCGTCAGATATCTGGATATCTCGAACCATGTTTAGCTGGACGATGCTGCGCTTGGGCTGTGGCAGGAGCACCCCGCCGAGCGCGGTTTCGATGTCTTTTAGCTCCACTGCCAAATGAGGCCTCCTTCTGCCGGCCGATGCTGGAGCAGGCCCGCCTGTACCAGTCTTCCCGTCTCCTGCTCGGCAAACTGCAGCGGGATGTCCATCTTGCGGGATACCTTCTGTGCAAGCTGCCTTACCGGGTCGGTGCCATTCTTCATGCGTCCCAGCCGCTCCACGATATCTTCTTTCAGGAGCTGCCACACGAACTCCGTGCTCAGCTTGTTCCGCATCAATTCTTTGCATTCGGGGTCGCCCTCTGCCGCCCGGCGCTCTATATCGTCCAGGGCGTAGGATATCGCCTGATCGTATTCGGCGGCCATCTCCAGCACCTTTTCCGGGCTCATCTCGGCGGTCTCGGTTATGGGCCGGTTGGCATCGTACTTCGACCAGTCGCGGGAGAGGATGCGGAGCCCGTACTCTTCCGGATGGTCATACAGCTCGGTTCCCGGCAGGGGGGACAGTATATGGAAACCGTATTTGGCCCCGTATTTTTCGTCGAGCTCTCGTGCGAAATCAACGGACTGGCGGGCGGTCTCAGGGGTCTCGCCGGGCAGGCCGAAGATGAATGAGTTGAAGACGTTTATGCCCGATTCGACGGCAAGCCTGGTACCCTCTCTTATGATATCGGGGGTGGTTCCCTTCTTGATGGTCTTGAGGATGTCCGGGTTTCCCGACTCCGCGCCGTAGAGCAGCCAGGAGCAGCCGGCCTTTCTCATCAGCTTCAGCAGCTCTGCGTCCACCGTATCGGCGCGGGCGAAGACGTTCCACTCGATATCCAGATTGCGCTCGATTAAGCCTTCGCACACCGCCCGCGCGTGGCGGTGATTGAGGGTGAAGGTATCATCGACGATGTTTATCCTTCTGTAACCAAAATCCCTGTTGATCTGCTCGATCTCATCCACCACCAGCTTGGGGTCGCGGAAGCGGACACGCCTGCCGAAGACGCGTGGCCCGGAGCAGAAGATGCACTTGAAGGGACAACCCCTGCTGGTGATAACCGTGCAGGGGGTGTTCAGGGCGTGGTATTTGGACAGCGGCAACAGTTCGCGCGCGGGCAAGGGGAGCTCATCCAGGTTTTCGATCAGGGGGCGGGGCTCGGTCCTCACCGCCCGGTCGCCGTCGCGGAAGGCGATGCCGGGCACCCGGCGAAAGTCGCCGCCGCTATCGATTGTCCTCGCCAGCTCTGTCACCGTACGCTCGCCTTCGCCGATCACCAGCAGGTCGACCCAGTGGGCCTTGAGCAGGGTCTCCTCGATGGCGAAGGTGGCGTGGGGTCCGCCGAGCATGGTTACTATTTGGGGGTCGAACTCCTTGCAAACCTTCATGATGCGTGAGGCGATGGGGTAGTTCAACGTCACGCAGGTAGCGCCCACCATCTGCGGTTGGAATTCACTGAGCTTGCGCCTCAGCTTCGATGGCGAATACATGGACACCAGATGATCCAGTATCTCCACCTCGAAGCCCTCCTCCCGCAGCACGGCGGCGAGGTAGGCCAGGGACAGGGGAGGGATGGGGTTCTCTTCCAGCGGGTAGGGTGTGCTCATGAGGAGGACGCGCACGGGGTTCCTCCTCTAATACTGTAAAACATGTTGAGGGTCATACGTTGTGCATTATAGCGCAAATCGACTCCTTTGCCAAATCCGGTTTCGATCGTAATGGTCACAGCCCTTTCCCGGCGATGAAGCTGAGCAGGTCGGCGACGCGGCAGGCGTAGGCCCACTCGTTGTCGTACCACGCGAGCACCTTCACCATATTCCCGCCGATGACCATGGTCGAGGGCGCGTCCACGATCGAACTCAGCGGGTTGCCCTTGAAGTCTATGCTCACCAGCTCCTCTTCGCAGTAGCCGAGGATGCCCTTGAGCTGCCCTTTGGACGCCTTCTTTAGGGCGGCGTTAACATCGTCCGCAGTGGCCCCTTTGCCCAGGTCGGCGACGAAGTCCACCACCGAGACGGTGGGGGTGGGGACGCGGTAGGCCATGCCGTGGATCTTGCCCGCCAGTTCGGGGATGACCACGGTGACCGCCTTGGCGGCGCCGGTGGTGGTGGGGATGATGCTCATGGCCGCCGAGCGCGCCCGACGCAGGTCGCTGTGCACCTGGTCGAGGATGCGCTGGTCGTTGGTGTAGGCGTGGATGGTGGACATAAGCCCTTTCTCAATGCCGAAGTTGTCGTTCAGCACCTTGGCCACCGGTGCGATGCAGTTGGTGGTGCAGGAGGCGTTGGATATGATGTGGTGCTTCTTGGGGTCGTAGGTTTTCTCGTTGACCCCCAGCACCACGGTCAGGTCCTCCCCCTTGGCCGGGGCGGTGATGATCACCTTCTTGGCACCGCCCTGCATGTGGGCCGACGCCTTCTCGGCCTTGGTGAACAGGCCGGTGGACTCCACCACCAGCTCTATGCCGTAGTCGCTCCACGGTATCTTGCCCGGATCGCGCTCGGAGATCACCTTCACCTTATTGCCGTCGATGACGATGGAGTCCTCGGTAGCCTCCACCTTACCCTGATACCCGCCGTAGTTGGAGTCGTAGCGGAAGAGGTGGGCGTTGGTCTTGGTGTCGGTGAGGTCGTTGAGGGCCACCACCTCCAGCTTGCCTTTGTAGTTCTCGATGACCGCCTTGAGTATCTGCCTGCCGATCCTGCCGAACCCGTTTATGCCGACCTTTGTTGCCATATAAAAACTCCTTTCTTATCGCCTCGGTACCGGGTCATGTGGAAGTGCTTGGACACTCGGACGCCGGCCGTCCAGCACCTCCAGAAAAGTCTCTATCCTGGTTTTGGCCTGCTGGGACAAAGTGTAGTCGTTGTTGCCCTCCAGCGTCAATATGGGCGTCTCGATGCGGTGGCGGAAGACGATGTTGCCGATGCCGCGGTGGCAGAAGGTCTGAACGTAGTGTATCACGCCGTCCGCCCGCCGCTGTTGCAGTTGGGGCAAGATATCATCCAGTTTAGCGGATAAAGAGTACGGATAGGTGTACTTCGAATACTGCTGGGCCAGGTCCTCGCATCGATGCGGCATGGCGAACTGGCGCTGCGTCTCGTTGAAGACGATGCGCGCCCCGTTGCGCTCTACGAAGTCGTAGAGGTCACTGCCGAAGATAGGGGGCACGCCGATGAAGGCCAGGCGCAGGGTATCGTTGGGGTACGGCTTCCTGCTGCGGCACTCCTCCAGCAGTTTCTCCAGCCCTTTCTCGTAGCTGACGACGTCGCCGTTGAAGTCGGAGGCGGACACCAGCCAGTAGTGGTTCTCAAAGCCGCTGACCACGCCGTCCTGCCACGTCAGTTCATCCAGCTCCCGCGCCATCCCCCGCGCCCGTTCCAGCCTCTCTCGCTCGCGCTCCGCCGCTTCCAGCGTGGTGCCCAGCGCCTCGGCCAGCGACTCCAGGCAGTACCGCATCTGGGTGGCGTCGGGCTTCTGCGGGTAGGCGAAGGGTACGGCGTTGACCCCCTTGAGGCGCAGCACCTCCATCAGCATCTCGGTGTTGGAGCAGTCGCCGGTGGTGACGCACATGACCGTATCGATGCACTGTTCTATGGCCACGCCGTACATGCCCTTGATCCAGGCGCAGCAGTTCACCGGGAAGCCGTCCTGCTCGGCTATGTCCACGAAGTGCCGGGGTTCGGGGTCGGAGATAAACACATTGTTCAGGTCAACGGGCCGGTATCCCGCGGCCAGCAGGACTTCCGTGGGGACCGTGGTGGTTATGCCGATGTTTTTCATATCTATGCTTTGCTAGACAATCAGACGAAGGTTTTCCCCGTCTCTTTATCAAGCCATTTCAACTCATATTTGTCAGAGGTTTCTGAAACTTTGACTAGTTGAGGATAGCCACCGAAAGGGTCAAAACACAATGGCACAGCCGCATTTGGATTACGTATTAAATGTAAGTGATGCGCTCTGTGTTCACTTTTGTTCTTTTCTTGTATTACCCATTTGCTGGTAACTAGAAGCAATGCACTTAACCTTGTGTTTTGAGCCAAATCACCCAATCCTGGCTTATGTGTAAGCAAACCACTTAAATCCCTAGTAGTTGCTGCAGTTTTTCCACTTCTCAAATCGATAGTATAAATCTCTTGTCCAAACAGGACCTGAATGGCTTCTTCTTCTCCCACAAAGGTATCTTTGTGCAAGCAAGTGGCAACAATGAATGGTAATTTATCTTTCTTGATACTCTTGTATTTTTGAATCTTCTTCTCTATTGCACGTCTTAGTTGAACTGTAGAGACGTGTCTGATGGGAGGCATATATCCTCCAATAATTGATGTTCTTCTCAAGGTTCGCTTTGGGATCAAGGTTAACTTCAAATCTAATCCCTCTTCTCGATAAGTAGTATCTTTCTCTGACGTTGTTGTACGAGGATCATAACTATCAAGCCATTTTCTTATAAATTTTACGAGCTTTCTGTAATCTACGTGTTCCGGGATGCTTGAAGTAACGGATATTATTATGAAGAAATAGTGCTTTATGTCCTCTAACTTCTCTAAGATTAAATTGAGCCTTCGAGATTCCTTTTCGAAATCAGGATCATCAAAAATCGTGGCAACTTCAACTATTAAGGGACTTGTTAATTCAATTCCATTTATCAACAAATCAGGTTTTCCCTCTTCTAAACTGGGATTTAGTGTAACATCTAATCCTCTACTTTGAAAAAAGCTACGTAACAGCAATTCATAATAGGCGCTGAAATGTTGTTTCTCATCTTTACTTCTCAGCCTGCTCAGAAAGTCAGGTTTCATCTCGTCTGGAATTGTTTGAAACCATTCTTCAATCCTTTTTCTTTCTCCTGCAGCTCTTGGTTCGAGTGCTAGAAAAGCTATAAAAGGGCGTGTATATTTTGATATGGAGCCATAACGTTGCCTTATTTCTTCTACCCATCTTTTTTCAAAGACTTTCATCACTCCAGATTATACAGCGCGCTCATGCCCGGATAACTGCCGTGCTCCTCCAGCTCCTCCTCTATCTGCAGCAGGCGGTTGTACTTGGCCACGCGGTCGGTGCGGCAGGGGGCGCCGGACTTGATGAAGCCGGTGTTCCTGGCCACCGCCAGGTCGGCGATGGTGGTGTCCTCGGTCTCTCCGGAGCGGTGGCTCACTACCGCCGTCCACGCCGCCTCCTGCGCCATCTTTATCGCCGCCAGCGTCTCGGTGAGGGTGCCTATCTGGTTCAGCTTGATGAGGATGGAGTTGGAGGCGTTCTTGCTGATGCCCTGCGCCAGGCGCTCCACGTTGGTCACGTAAAGGTCATCCCCCACTATCTGCACCTTGCCGCCCACCTTCTGCATCAGCATCCGCCAGCCGTCCCAGTCGTCCTCCGCCATGCCGTCCTCGATGCTGATTACGGGGTAGTCGGAACACAGTTTGGCGTAGTAGTCCGCCATCTCGGCGCTGGTGAGGGTCAGTCCCTCGCGCCGGAGGTGGTACCTGCCGCCCTCGAAGAACTCGGTGGACGCCGGGTCGAGGGCGATGAAGCAATCGCTGCCGGGCCTGTAGCCCGCCTCGGCGATGGCCTGCGCCAGCAGCTCCACCGCATCGCGGTTCGACTTCAGCGAGGGGGCGAATCCGCCCTCATCGCCGATGTTGGTGTTCAGCCCTTTATCCTGGAGCACGCTCTTGAGGGCGTGGTATATCTCGGCGCACATGCGCAGGGCGTCGGCGAAGCGCTCTGCCCCCAGCGGCACGATCATGAACTCCTGGAAGTCGGTAGAGTCGGCGGCATGCTTCCCGCCGTTGAGGATGTTCATCATCGGTACCGGCAGGGTGGTCGCGTTTTCCCCGCCGAGGTAGCGGTACAGGGGCAGGCCGCCGGAGTGAGCCGCGGCGTAGGCGACGGCCAGCGAGACGCCGAGGATGGCGTTGGCGCCGAGCTCCGACTTGTTCGGCGTGCCGTCCAGCTCGATCATCCGCCGGTCCACGGCCTCCTGGTCGCCGGCGGACATGCCGATCAGGGCCGACTCTATGCGGTCCTCGATGTTCTCCACCGCCTTGAGCACGCCCCTGCCGCGGTATCGCTTTTCATCGCCGTCGCGCAGCTCCAGCGCCTCGTGGGCGCCGGTGGAGGCACCGGAGGGAACAGCGGCCGAACCGATGCTGCCGTCGGAGAGCCGTACCTCGACCCTCAGCGTGGGGTTGCCCCGCGAGTCGAGGATCTCCCTGGCGCGTACTTCCTCAATGGCTGCCATGCTTCGCTCCCGCCTTGGACATCGCGATCGCCTTCTGCACCGCGTCGACGGCGCCGTCGGCGACGATTATAGAGTCGCTCATACCGTCGCACCTCTGCAGCGACCATGTGCCCAGCCCGATTACCGGGATGCCGTCCTGCAGGGCGTAGGCTATCTCGGACAGGGTACCGTAGCTGCCGCCGACGGCGATCACCGCCTGCCCCGACCTGGCTACGATGGAGTTGCGCGAGTATCCCATGCCGGTGACGACAGGGATGCTGACGTAGGGGTTGGCGTCCTCGCGCCGGTTGCCGGGGAGGATGCCGACGGTGAGGCCGCCCTCGGACTGAGCCCCGCGGCAGGCCGCCTGCATCACACCCTCCAGGCCGCCGCAGATGAGGGTGGCGCCGCGACGCGCCAGCTCCCGGCCCACCTCCTCCGCCAGCTTCTCCTCGTCCGCGGAGCAGCTGCTGGCGCCGATCACGGTGATGAAAGGGCTGTGATCCATATCGGTCGATTTTCCATTCTGCATCAAGGGAAGATAATTATACACCTTCGGAGCGCTTCGGGGCAACCGCGGCGAGAGCGGGCGCTAGTTGTAACGGTTCATCGCCGCCTCGATGCCGTCGCCGAGGATGCAGCTTACGGCCCCGGCGGCCCGCTCGACGGTTTCAGTAACCATGCTTTTCTCCTCCGCAGTGAAGTCGCCCAGCACGTGGGCAATCTCGTCGCCGTCGGGTCGGCCGATGCCGATGCGGATGCGGATGAACCCGTCGCTGCCCAGCGAGTCGATGACCGACGTTACGCCCTTGTGTCCCCCGGCGGAGCCGCCGCGGCGGATGCGGAGCTTGCCCAATGGCAGGTCCATGTCATCGTGAATCACGATAACGTCATCGGGCGATACGCCGAGGCGGCGCACCAGCTGCGCCACCGCTGTGCCGCTGAGGTTCATGAACGTTAGCGGCTTGGCCAGCACCACCGGCGTGACGGCGACCTCGCCCCGGCCGAACACCGCCTTTATCGGCTTCAGCCTCAGCCTGCGCTCCCTGACCGGGATGCGGTGCTCTGCGGCGAGGCGGTCGATGCAGCGGAACCCCACGTTATGGCGGTTGCCGGCATAGGCCTTCCCCGGGTTGCCCAGCCCGACGATCAGTTTCATCGTTTCAACTCTTGATATCGATAGCCTCACCTAACCGGCGGTGGCGATGCGCTTGCCCATCTCCCGCAGCTCGCCGAGTGTCTCGGGGGTTGCCTTGCCCTGGGCCATGATACCTTCGTCCGCCTTCTTCATCTTGAAGCCCATGCCGCATATGCTGTCGAGGACGTCCAGCGCCTTGCGCTTCCCCATACCGCTGCTGGTGAAGGTGCAGTAGGGCTTGTCGGCGCACTTCTCCTGGCAGATCATGAGGCTGCGGTCGAAGAAGTCCTTGAGGCCGCCGGATATGTAGCCGAAGTTTGTGGATGTGCCGAATACCGCCACATCGGCGTTCAGCAGGTCATCGGCGCTGGCATCGAAGGCCTTTTTGACGATAACCTCGGTGCCCGGCACCGAGCGTGCCCCTTCGGCCACCGCCCGGGCCATCTCCTCCGTGTTACCGGTCAGCGAATGAAAAACGATTAATACCTTGGACAATCTACGGTCTCCTTTCCGCTATCGCTATTGTATAATCTTGAGGAATTGCTCCTCGTTGAGCTCCTCTATGTTCCCCTGGGTGCGGGCCTTCTCCAGCTTGGAGCCGGGGTCGGCGCCCACCACCAGGTGGGTGGTCTTCTTGGTGACGCCGGAGCCGACGCTGCCGCCCAGCTCCTTGATGCGGGCCTCGGCCTGGCCGCGGGTAAGCGACTCCAGCCTGCCGGTGAGCAGGAACTCCTTGCCGGAAAGGGGCAGGTCGCCCCTGTTTTGAGCCTTGCCCTCCAGTTTCACCCCTGCCTCCCTGAGCCCCTCTATGGTATCGCGGTTCTCCTGCTGGCGGAAGAAGGCGACGATGCTCTCGGCGATCTTGGGGCCGATGGCGGGTATCGCGACCAGCTCCTCTTGAGATGCACTTGCCAGCTGGTCGATGCTGTCATAGTTGTCCGCTAGGATCTGCGCTATCTCCTGCCCCACATGCCTGATACCCAGGGCGAAGATCACCCTTGCCAGCGGGCGCTGCTTGCTGCCCTCGATCGCATCGAGTATGTTCTGCACGCTCTTCTCGCCCATGCCCTCCATCCGGAGCAGTTCGTCCCTGTGCCGGTGCAGGCGGTAGAGGTCGGCCACGCTCTGTATCAGCCCCGCCCGGTGCAGCGAGGTAGCCAGCTTCTCGCCGACACCGTCGATGTCCATGGCGCCGCGGGAGACGAAGTGGGCCAGCTGCTCCTCGATGCGGGCGGGGCAGGAGGCATTGGTGCAATAGCTCATCACCTCTCCCTCGGGTTTCAGCACCTCGCCGCCGCACACGGGACAGCGAGCCGGCATCTCGAACTCTCTCTCCGCGCCGGTGCGCTTGGACTCCACCGGCTTGACTACTTCGGGGATCACCTCTCCGGCGCGCTGAATTATCACCGTGTCGCCGATGCGGATGCCCTTGCGCCGGATGTCCTCCTCGTTGTGCAGCGCCGCCCGCCTGATGGTGACCCCGCCGACGGATACCGGCTCGAGGACGGCATAGGGGTTGAGGCTGCCGGTGCGCCCCACGCTGATCCCGATATCGAGCAGCCTGGTGGTGGCCTGGACCGCGGGGAATTTATAGGCCACCGCCCAGCGCGGGTCGTGGCCCACCGTGCCCAGATCTCCCTGCAACGAGAGCGAGTTCACCTTGATAACGATGCCGTCGGCCTCGAACTCCAGGCTCTCCCGTCGGTTAACCCATTTGCGATAGTATTCCTCTGCATCGGCTATTGTCGCGGCGCGGGCGTTGTACGGGCTGACCTTGAACCCCAGCGACTGGAGGTATTCCATGGTCTCCCAGTGGGTATCGGGCATTGGACCGCCGCCTTCGGCGTATCCCAGGGCGTAGATGTAGATGTCCAGCGGGCGTCTGGCGGTCACCCTGGGGTCCAGCTGACGCAGCGAGCCTGCGGCGGCGTTGCGGGGGTTGGCGAACAGCGGCTGGCCCTCCTCCGCCCGCTCGCGGTTGAGCCTCTCGAACCCCGCCCTGGAGAGGAACACCTCGCCCCTAGCCTCGAACCGGGGTGGGGCGTCCTGGGCAACAGTGAGGGGTATGCTCCTGATGGTCTTGAGGTTCTGGGTGATGTCCTCGCCGCGGTAGCCGTCGCCGCGGGTGGCGCCGCTGGCCAGACGGCCGTCGATGTATGTCAGGGCTACGGCCAGGCCGTCCATCTTGAGCTCACAGACGAAGTCCATGTCGCGCCCCGGCACCAAATTGGATGTTCGCTTGTGCCATGCCGTGAGCTCGTCGGTGGAGAAGACGTTGGCCAGGCTCAACAGGGGCCGGGTGTGTTCCACCACGCCGAAGGCCTCCACCGGTGCCGCGCCGACGCGCTGCGTCGGCGATTCGGGGGTGATAAGCTCGGGGAATTCCTGCTCCAGTCCCCTGAGCTCCGCCATCAACGCATCGTACTCGGCATCGGAAATCTCCGGGCTGTCGAGCACATGGTACAGACGGTTGTGGCGGTTGATCTCCTCGCGGAGTTCGGCGGCCCTTTTTTTCGCCTGCTCTATATCCGGCACGGCGCTAACCTCAACGGGATTAAAGCTTTACCAGCTTCATGGTGTACACTTCGGGGAGCGCCTTGAGTTTCTCCAGCGTCTTGTCTTTTACCGGCTCATCCAGCTCCAGCACCATCAGTGCCGGGCCTCGCGGCTCCAGGCGGCCCAGCAGCATGGAGCTGATATTTATATCGGCATCGCCCAGTATGGTACCCACCTCTCCGATCATGCCGGGGCGGTCGCGGTGGTCGCTGAGCAGCAGGTAGCCCCCCCGTGGCACGATATCGATCCAGTAGCTGTTGATCCTGACGATATGGGGTTCGCCCCTCATCACCGTGCCGCTGACGGTGACCGTTCCGGCGCTGGTGGTCACTTCTAAGGTAAGGAGGTTGCTGTAGTTCTCACAGCTCGAACTTTTCTGCTCGGTTATCTTCAGCCCCCGCCGCTGAGCGATGATATTGGCGTTGACCAGGTTAACTCGTTCCTCGCTGATGGATTCGATGAGGCCGCCGACGACCGCCGCCTTGAGCGCTGCGGTGTCATGATCGGCGATCTCGCCCTCGTATTTGATGGTCAGGCCGCTCATCTGCCCCTCGCCCAGCTGGTACAGCAGGCGGCCCACCTGCTGCGCAACCCCGAGGAACGGCCCGATGACTGCCAGGGTCTCCGGCGGTATCATGGGGGTGTTCAGTGCCGTCCTGGCGGGCTTCCCATTGAGCACATCTATAATCTGCTCCGCCACCTCCATCGCCGCTCCTGCCTGTGCCTCGGTGGTGGAGGCGGCTAGGTGGGGGGTGACCAGTATCCGGTCGCATTTGAACAGTATATTGTCCTTCGCCGGTTCCTTGGTGAACACGTCGACCGCTGCGCCCGCAAGTTTGCCGTCCTCCACGGCGTTGAACAGTGCCTCCTCGTCGATGATGCCGCCGCGGGCGCAATTAATGATTCGCGCTGTCGGCTTAACCTTTGCCAGTTCTTTGGCGCCGATGAGCCCCCTGGTCTTGTCGGTGAGGGGGGTGTGCAGGGTGATGAAATCCGCCTTTCTGAGCAGTTCCTCCAGTGATACCAGCTCCACCCCCATGTTGCGGGCGTAATCGGCAGATACCAGCGGGTCGTAGGCGATGAGGCGCATCTCCATCCCGCTGGCGCGGCGGGCCACCTCGGAACCCACATTCCCCAGACCGATGATGCCCAGGGTCTTGTTTCTCAGCTCCGTGCCCATGAAGTCACCGCGGCGCCACTCCCCTCCCTTGAGGCGGGCATTGGCCTGGGGTATATGCCGCGCCAGGGCCAGCATCATGGCGATGGTGTGCTCCGCTGCGGAGGTGGTGTTTCCCCCGGGGGCATTGACCACCACTATGCCCTTCCCGGTGGCCGCCTCTATATCGATATTATCCACGCCCACTCCGGCGCGCCCGATAATCTGGAGCTTTTTCCCGGCCGCGATGACCTCCGCCGTTACCTTAGTCTCGCTTCTCACCAGCAGAGCATCGTAATCGCCGATGACGGCGATGAGTTCATCTCGGCTCATCCCCGTCTTGACGTCCACGTCGGCATGGTCCCGCAGCGCCTCGATTCCCTCTGCAGCGATGGGGTCTGCTATCAACACCTTCATTCTATCGCTCACAAACCACCTTCGATCATATCTTATTCTTGATTGAGGATGTTCTCGGCGAGGAATTTATTTAACGCCTCAGGAACCTCCTCCTTTTTGCACGTTACCTGCCACATTCCCCGGGGGAGGTTAACTTTGAGCCACTTGCGGTACCACTTCTCGCGCAGGCCATTGCCTATGATCAGGATGAAATCCCCGCTCTTTGGGTCCTCGGTGATCTCGATGATTCCCCTGTACTTCAGCCCCCGCATCCCCATCCGGGCGCCGACCCCGATATCCTTTACTTCCATTTCACCACCTCCTGGTCATTTCCTCAAGAGGAACTCGCCTGGGGAAGTGCCGCTTTTATCGCCTCTACGGTTATATTGATGTCGCTCTCGCTCACGTAGCCCAGGTGACCGATGCGGAAGATCTTTCCGTCCAGCTTCTGCTGCCCCCCGGAGAGTACGGTGTTGTATTCCTCGCGCAGGATCTTGAGCAGCTTCTTGCCGTCAACCCCGTCAGGGACGCTGACCGCGGTAATGGTGTTGGAGGCGTAGCGCTCGTCTCTGGGGAACAGCGACAGCCCCAGCTCTTTCATCGCCTGCCGCGACTTCGCTCCCAGGAGCTTGTGGCGGGCGAAGATGTTTTTCAGCCCCTCCTGTTTGAACATCTCAAGCGCGACATCCAGGGCGTATATGGCAGAGACGGAAGGGGTCCACGGGGTCTGGCCTTTATCCAGGAACTTCTTGGCCTTGGCGAAATCCCAGTAGAATCTGGGCATCTTGGCCTGGGCGTTAGCCTGCCATGCCCGCTGGCTCACGCTGACCATTGCCAGACCGGGCGGGACCATCCAACCCTTCTGCGAGGCGGTGATCACTACATCGCAGCCCCACTTGTCGGTGGGCAGGTCGATGGAACCCAGTCCGCTGATGGCGTCCACTAAGAGCAGTTTCTCGTGCTCTCTGACCACCTTGCTTATCGCTTCCAGATCGCTGGTCACGCCGGTGGAGGTCTCGTTGTGGGTCACCAGCACCGCCTTGACATCGGGGTTGTTCGACAGGGATTTACGCACCTCCTCGGGGTCGACCGCTGTTCCCCACTCGAAGGTGAGCCTCTCCACCCGGGCGCCGAACATCTCGGCTATATCGGCAAACCGGTCGCCGAAGGCCCCGTTGGATGCCGATAGCACCCTGTCCCCGGGCGAGAGGGTGTTCACGATAGCTGCCTCCATGCCCCCGGTACCGGAGCAGGTGAGCAGGAAGATGTCCCCTTTGGTCTGGAACATCTCCTTGAGCAGCTCGGTTATCCTCTTAATAATCTCCGCGAACTCGGGGCCGCGGTGATTGATCATCTGCCGCGATAAGGTATTCAGTATTTCCTGGGGTATAGGCGTAGGGCCGGGAATACGCAGCTGAACGCTTTTCTCCATGGTTTCCTCCATAATTCAATAGTTCGCTGATATTATACCGTTAATCCATGGCATTAGGAAGTAGGAAACAGCATTCCCGGGTTTGCCTAGATGGCAATTACAGAAAGGGTGCCGATATTGTGCCGCTTCATATGCGCCTGTCGGAGTTGACGATCCTTACCGAACCGCGGCCGCTTACTGTGATAATGCTGTTGTCCCCAATGATCGCCGTATCCTGTATCAGCACTTCCCCGTCTATCTGAACCGCTCCCTGAGAGAGGAGGCGCTTGACCTCACGGGGGGTCAGCACCAGCCCCGTTTTGAACAGGATGAAGTTGACGGTCAGCGCTACGGATTGCGGCGACAGGCTCCGCTCAAGATAATCGGCTTCGCCGGCGATGGGGTCTTTCAACGACGTCAGGTCGCCGGCACGGGACTCCCTGGCGGCGGCCAGCATGGCCTCATCCTGCAGCTCGGCAAATGAGATGCGGAAATCGGATACCTCCTGATGCGCTCCCCCTGTATGCTCCTTAACGCCAGTATCATTAGCGGCATCCGAGGCCTCTCTGCCTTCGGGATCCACTATTTTGGCGAAACGGCGCTGGCCGAATTTAACCACATCGCCGGGCTGGATGGCGACCTCGCTGTCGGATAAAACCTGCCTGCTTCCGTTCTCGCGTATTATCTGAACGGTGCCCTGTGAAATAAGCCGCTTGACCTCGTTGGCGCTCCTGACCATCCGGTTATCGACCAGCCACTTCGCAATATCCCTCTTCTGGCCTTTTGCAGCCGGGGCAGCATCGCTCTCTATTGGTTCGATTTTCTTTGGCGTTTCCTCCCGCTTCACTTCAACCCTGGGTGCGGCATGGGCGTTGTTCTTTGGCTGCTCATCGGAATTGACGATCTTCTTGAATCGGCGCTTCCCCACCTTGATCACGCTGCCGTCCTTGATCCTGACCATGTCATCCGTTATCTTTACGCCGTCCACCTCCACCGCTCCCTGCGATAGCAGGCGCTTGGCCTCGCTGCGGCTCAGAACCAGCCTGGCCTCGGTCAGCAGGAACGGGATGGTCACGCTGACATACTCATCGCCCGTCTTTTTGTCGCCGATGTGGGCCATGATGGATTCACCTATGGCCTGCAGGTCATCCATATTCTTGGCCTCACTGGATTCATATAGCGATCTGAGCTTGAGATCCTCAAAAGAGACAGGCCATTCTTCGAGGTCCTCCGGCATTTCACGCTGCTGTACCACCTTCTCGAACTGTTGCTCCGCCGCCTGGGCTGCCTGGTGGCTGTGGAATTGAGAGACCAGCTCGCGGGCAAGACGCTTCTTCAGTATCATGGGGTTTACCGAATCGTTCTCCAGCGCCCCGCGGAAGATAGTGAGCTCCTCGTCTGAAACATCGGTCAGCAGCTCGAAGTAGTCCATTATCAGCCTATCGGGTATGCTGAGCACCTTGCCGTACATGTCGTTTGGCGGGTCCTCGATTGCGATGTAGTTGTCCAGGCTTTTGGACATCTTGATGCTGCCGTCGGTGCCCACCAGCAGGGGTACCAGCAGGACCTGCTGCGGTGGCAATCCCTTGTACTCCTGGAGTTCCCGCCCCACCAGGCAGTTGAACATCTGGTCAGTGCCCCCGAACTCGACGTCGGCCTCGATAACCACCGAGTCATAGGCCTGCAGCAGGGGGTAGAGGAATTCGGTTATGGCGATGGGTTGACCCGATGAGTATCTCTTGGAGAAATCATCCCTCTGCAGCATCTGGGCGACGGTGAACCTGCTGGCAAGCGCGATAACATCGGAAAGGTCGAACTTCTCGAACCACTCGCTCTGCCATACCACCCTGGTTTTATCGCGGTCGACGACTTTGAAGAACTGCTTCATGTAGGTCTCGGCGTTGGCGTGCACCTGGGCTGCGGACAGCATGGGGCGGGTTTTCGATTCACCGCTGGGATCACCGATCTGGGCGGTCCAGTCCCCGACGATGAGGATGACCTCGTGGCCCAGTTCCTGGAACTGGCGCAGCTTCCTCAGCCCGACTACGTGCCCCAGGTGGATGTCGGGACAGCTGGGATCGAAGCCCTGCTTGAGGCGCAGCCTCCTTCCCGAATCGAGAAGTTTAATCAGTTCTTCTTCCACTATGATATCGGACACCCCCCGCTTGAGGAGGCGCTTACGGGTCACAACGTCAGGTTTCGTCACCATCGCTTCCTTGATTCAACCCCTCTTTCTCATGATTGTCCCAGCAGTTCCCCTGCCTGTTCCACATCCCTCGCCATCTGGATCTTCAACTCCTCGGCATCGGGGAACCTGATCTCGTCCCGCAGCCGGTCGATAAACTCTACCCTGATCTCCTGCCCGTACAGGTCACCGTTGAAATCGAGCAAATAGGTCTCCAGCAGGCGCTCCTCGCTGCCGAACGTGGGACGCAGGCCGATATTTGCCACTGCATTATAGGCGGTATCACCCACATAAACCCTGACGGCGTAAACCCCATCGGCGGGCAGGGCCTGACCATGCTGCGGGACGATATTGGCGGTTGGGAACCCGAGTGTCTTACCCCGTGAATCGCCCCTGGATACCTGACCCGTCAACGAGAAGTGCCGTCCTAAAAATGCATTTGCCTTTCCAATATCGCCTTTAGCCAGCGCATTACGGATTGCGGTGCTGCTTACAACCTCACCGTTCAACACCATAGGCGGCGCCACTTCAACAGTGAAATTCAACTCCTCACCCAGCGCTGCCAGCGCCTCAGCATCGCCCCGTTTCCCCTTTCCCAGCGCGAAATCGGGGCCGATCAGCAGCGCCCTCATTCTCAGATGGCGGCTGAGCAGCGCGACGAACTCTCCGGCACCCAGTTGAGACAGATCAGGGGTGAATGACAGAGGTACGACGTATCTCACTCCAACCCTTTCCAAAAGTGTAATCCGTTCTTGAAGACTGGTCAAGCGGGTAATATGCGACTGCGGCTTCAGTACCAGACGGGGATGGTGCTTGAAGGTAACCACTGTGCTGACTAGACCCTCTGCGGCAGCCT
Source organism: uncultured Dehalococcoidales bacterium (assembly GCA_964448395.1). Taxonomy (GTDB): domain Bacteria; phylum Chloroflexota; class Dehalococcoidia; order E44-bin15; family E44-bin15; genus CAYUWM01. Next base: position 17,704 of record CAYUWM010000002.1, on the reverse strand, counting down.
TCTGATTGAGCCTGGCAATCAGGGATTGGTGACCTCGATGTACCCCGTCGAATACGCCGACGGTGAGCGCCGTGTCACCCTCCGGCTTTATCGCGGTCAGCTCTTCCTCAACGAGCATCTTCCCCCCGGCCATGGCATGGCGCACAGGGCTGAGCCTACTCCCCATCCTGACTGCTTTGGGCGGCAGCCTTGGCCTTATCGGCCAGCTGCCTGTAGGCGATCTCTAGCGCCTCTATTCGCTGCTTCGCCTCGGTGAGCAGCATGTCGTTCTTGATAGCAGTGGCGATCTGGCCGGTGAACTCCTCCAGTATCTCCTGCTCCCGTTCTCCGTAAGCATTCGGTTGGCTGCTGTTGAAGTTCAGCGTTCCAAAGACATCGCCCTTGGCGAACAGCGGAAGGCGGATCGCCGATTTCATCCCCTCCTGGAAGTGGATGTCATCGAACGGGAATAGCATCTCCTTGGCGAAATCGGCCTCCACATTGGCTTTTTTATGGGCAACCACCCATTCGGTCGGCGTGCCCGTCAGCGGTACCACAGCATCCTCGACGAACTCGGTGTTCTCTTTGGCGGATATCGCCAGGAATCTCAGGTTTCCTTCTTCCACCAGCGTGATCGTCGCCTGGTTAAAATCCACCAGCCGCTTTATCCCTGTGGCGAATGTCTCCAGCACATCGCTGAGGTCAAGGCTGGAGCCGATTTTCTTGGTCAACTCGGTGGTCAAGCGCATCCGCTCCTCCAGCCTCTTTCGCTCGATGGCGAAGCGCATGACGCGTACCAGCAGGTTGCTCTCTACATCATTTTTGCTGAGGTAGTCCTGCGCACCGTGGCGCATCGCCGTTATGGCGAACGCCTCGTCGGAGAGCCCGGTAAGTATAACGATGGGCACAACGGGCACCTTGGCGTATACCCTGTTGAACGTGTCGATGCCCTGGCTGTCGGGCAGGCCGAGATCGAGCAGGACCAAATCGAAGTTGTCCTCGCTCAGGCACTTGAACGCTTCAGCGAGGCTCTCCGCATGTACCAGATCGAACTGTACATTCTCCGCTTCCCTGAGCATCTCCTGTATCAGCCTGGTATCTCCGGGGTTGTCTTCCACTAACAGGATTTTCAAGACCTTGCCCTCCTCTCCCGATTTATTCCGTGGGCAGTTTCACGATTGTGAGCCAGAAGTCCTCGATAGATTTCACCACCTCGATGAACTGGTCGAAGTCGATGGGCTTGGTGATATAGCAGTTGGCGTGCTGGTCGTACATCCTGAGGATGTCCTCCTCCGCCTTGGAGGTGGTGAGCACCACCACCGGGATGCGCCTGAGGTTCTCATCGGCCTTGATCTCCTCCAGAAGCTCTCTCCCGTCCTTCTTGGGCAGGTTGAGGTCCAACAGGAGCAGGTCGGGGCGTGGCGCATCGGCGTACTTGCCCTCGCGCTTGAGGAAAGCGAGCGCCTCTACGCCGTCCTCGGCCACGCTGAGGTTGTTGGTTACCTTGCTCTCCTTGAGGGCCTCCTGGGTCAGGCGGACGTCACCGGGGTTATCCTCAACCAGCAGAATCTCAACGGGTGTGCTTCTTTTCTGTTCATTCATTATCATCCTCCTCTCTTTCTGTGGGGATAGTGAAGTAAAAGGTGGCGCCCTTGCCCGGCTCGGACTCCACCCAGATCTTGCCGCCGTGGCGTTCCACGATCCTCTTGCAGACCGCCAGGCCTATGCCGGTGCCCTTGTACTCTCCCTTGCCGTGCAGACGCTGGAAGATCACGAATATGCGGTCTTTGAACTGCGGGTCAATGCCGATACCGTTGTCGCGGAAGGAGAAGAGCCAGTCCTCGTCCTGCTCTTTGGCGGAGACATGAACGCTGGGATGCTCTTCATCGCAGAACTTGACAGCGTTGCCGATCAGGTTCTGGAACAACTGAAGCAACTGTGTGTCGTCGCCTAGAATGGTCGGTAGTGGATCGTGGGTCACCTCCGCGCCCTTCTCCTCGATCGCCACCTGCAGGTTGGAAAGCGCTTTGCTGAGCACATCCTCGCAGTCGGTGAGCTCGAACTCCTTGCCCCGCGTTCCCACCCGCGAATAGGTTAACAGGGCCTGGATCATTGCCATCATCCGGTTGGAGCCGTCCACGGCGAACTCGATGAACTCGTCGGCGTCGGGTTCCAGCTTGCCTTTATATCGCCTCGCCAGCAGCTGGGTATAGCTCGATACCATCCGCAGCGGTTCCTGCAGGTCGTGGGAGGCAACATAAGCGAACTGCTCCAGTTCCTGGTTTGAGCGTCCCAGCTCTTCCAGCGTTTCCTTCAGCTTTCTCTCGGCGCGCTTGCGCTCGGTGATGTCACGGCAGATGCCGATAAACCCGGTCGTATTTCCGGCACTGTCGCGCAACTGGCTGACGCTGAACTCGGTGTGCAACTCGCTGTCCGCTTCTGTCTCGGCGGACATGAACGGGATGGCGCTCTTGCCGATGAGCTCTTCCTTGCCGCCGTATCCCAGCAGGCGGGGCGCTGCCGCATTCGCTTCGATAATGGTAAGTGCGGGATTGGTGATGACTATCCCGTCGCTGGTGGACTCGAACATGAGGCGTAGCGTCTCCTCCGATTGGCGTATCGCTTGGTCGGCCTTCTTGCGCTCCGTTACATCCCGTGAAACGTTGACCCACGCAATCGGTTCCCCTGAGCTGTCACGCAGCGGAGCGGCGTACAGCTCAACATCAAACCCTTCACCAGCTTCGTTGACAAGCCTGTACTCCACCCGGTTGATATGGCGTCCCTCTTTGATCGCCTGTAGCCCTAACAGCGTAACCGTGTCACGGTATTCCTCGGCGACGAAGTCGATGGCATTTCTGCCTATGAGGTCTTTCTTACTGCTGTGTCCGTACATGCGGACCATGGCTTCGTTCAGCTCCAAGATGCTGCCCGTCATATCGGTAAAGGCAACGCCGTCGGGAATGGTGTCAAATATGCCGAGCAGCTTCTCCTCGGAGGCTCGTACCGCCTCCTCCGCACGCTTGCGCTCGGTGATGTCACGTGAGGTGGCGATGAATCCCGTAGGGTTGCCATCTGTATCCCGTATCACGCTCATCGTCAGTTCAGCCTCGTAATCATCGCCTTTGATGGGATGAAACGTGCACTCCATCGTTAACGAGTTGCGGCCCTCTTTAATCGCTTTAACTATGTCTTTCGATATCCGGTCGCGGTCTTCTGGCGATACCATATCGAAGCCATTTTTACCTATGAATTCCTCTTTGCTGTCGTACCCGGCTTTGCTGTATGCCAGTTCATTAACTTCTATGATATTGCCTTCCAGGTCGGTAACAGTAAGTGCGTCCCCTATGGCTTCAAATGTAAGACGCAGCTTCTCCTCCGATTGACGCAGGGCTTCCTCCGCCCGTTTGCGTTCGGTGATATCATGTGAGATGCCGATTATCGCCATTGGATGCCCCGAACTGTCACGCATCAGGGCGGTGCTGTGCTCCACCTCGACCTCTCTGCCATCCTTGGTTAGGAGTGACAGTGTGGTGTAATCGATGTAATCATCCGCCACACCGGCACTTATCAGCTTTATAGCATTCTCGACCCCTCTATCACGGTCTTTTTTAGCTACAAAGGACAGGCTGTCGATGCCGATAAGCTCTTCTCTGGTGTATCCCAGCGATCTTACGGATACCTCGTTTGCTTCAATCACCTTGCCCGTCAGGTCGACCACCATGATCCCATCTTTGATCGATTCAAATAGAAGGCGCTTTTTCTCCTCGGAATCGCGCAATTGTTCCATCATCCGTTTGCGCTCGGTTATGTCCCGTCCGGTGATAGTGAGGCCCATCGGCTTACCGCCACAGTCGCGCAGCAAGTCGGTGGTAATGGCGGCATCAATCTCTTTGCCGCCGGCTGAGATAAATCTGCACTCTATGCTCGCTGTGCCGCTTCCCTTTTTGGTTTTCAGTGTCTGCTTGAGTGTCTTTGTGGCTACCGTGCGGTCTCCCTTGGATATGAGCTTGGTGATATTATTGCCGGTTAATTCCTCGCTGTTGCTGAACCCCAGCAGCTGGGCCGCGGCCTCATTAGCGTTTACTATATCCAGTTCCATATCGGTGACGATGAACATATCACCGATGGTTTCGAACATGATACGCAGCTTCTCCGCAGTCTTGCGCAGATCCTCCTCCATACGCTTACGCTCGGTGATATCGCGGGAAACGGCGATGAACCCGGAAGGCTTCCCGATATTATCATGCAGCAAAGCGGCACTGAACTCGGCCTCTATCTCCCTGCCATCGTTGGTGAGCAGGGTATACTCTATGGCATTGCCACGACCCTCTTTGTATATCTGTTTGGTATTATCCAGGGCCTTGGCGCGGTCCTTCTCGGCAACGAAGTCCAGTGCTTTTCGACCGATGAGCTCCTTCTTGAAAGTGAAACCATGCAACTCTACCGCTGCCTCGTTTACGTCGGTGATTGTTCCGTTCAGGTCCATGACGGTGAGGGCGTCGTTCATCGATTCGAATATGGTATGCAGCTTCTCCTCGGAGGCGATGAGCACCTCTTCCATCTGCTTGCGGTCGGTGATATCGCGGGACACGTTGATGTACCCCACTGGCTTACCCGAACCGTCCCGCAACAGGGTGATGCTGACCTCGGCCTCAACTTCATGTCCGCCAGCACCAACGATGGTATACTCCACCGTGCCGCTGCCGCTTCCCTCATTAAGCACTCTGGTAAATTCCTCTATAGCCCTAGCGCGGTCTCGGGGTGCTACAAATTCAATGCCGTTCCTCCCGATCTGCTCTTCCCGGTCGCTGAAGCCGCCCATTCGTACCGCAGCTTCATTAACGTCAGTAATATTGCCCATAAGGTCGGTGATGGTTATACCATCCGTGATGGAGTCGAAGATAATGCGCAGCTTCTCCTCCGGGCTCAGCCATGCTTCATCGGCCCGCTGTTTGGTGGTAACAGCAGCCCTGTCGTCGCTAGCTCCGGAATGCTTGTCTTTTTGAGCTTTATCCTTGCTCATTCCATTGACCTTACATAGCTCTCTATATAACTGAAGGCAACTCTCGGCAGGTTATATAATATACCATTCGGCGTCTTTGTCAACACGCCGTGGGGCAGTATCCCCCCTGGAGCCCCCTCAAGGCAGATTTGAGGCGCCGAGCGGTTCTAATCCGTGGGAAGTTTCACGATGGTGAGCCAGAAATTTTCGATGGACTTTATCACTTCGATGAACTGGTCGAAGTCGATGGGCTTGGTGATGTAGCAGTTGGCGTGCTGATTGTACATCCTGAGGATGTCCTCCTCTGCCTTGGAGGTGGTGAGCACCACCACCGGGATACGCCTGAGGTTCTCATTGGCCTTGATCTCCTCCAGAAGCTCTCTCCCGTCCTTCTTGGGCAGGTTGAGGTCCAACAGGAGCAGGTCGGGGCGTGGCGCATCGGCGTACTTGCCCTCGCGCTTGAGGAAAGCGAGCGCCTCTACGCCGTCCTCGGCCACGCTGAGGTTGTTGGTGACCTTGCTCTCCTTGAGGGCCTCCTGGGTCAGGCGGACATCGCCGGGGTTATCCTCAACCAGCAGGATCTCAACGGGTGTGGTTCTTTCCTGTTCATTCATTATCTTCCTCCTTTCTTTCTGTGGGGATAGTGAAGCAAAAGGTGGCGCCCTTGCCCACCTCGGACTCCACCCATATCTTCCCGCCGTGGCGTTCCACGATCTTCTTGCACAGCGCCAGACCCACGCCGGTGCCGGCAAACTCCCCCTTGGCATGCAGTCGCTTGAATATCAGGAAGATGCGGTCCTTATACTCCGGGTCGATGCCGATGCCGTTGTCGCGGAAGGAGAATAGCCAGTCTTCATCCTGCTCTTTGGCGGAGATGTGGACCTGCGGTTGATTCTGGTCGTGGAACTTGATGCCGTTCTCGATCAGGTTCTGGAACAGCTGCACCATCTGAATGCCGTCGGCGGTTACGGTCGGCAGGGGGTCGTGGGTAATTACCGCATCGCTCTTCTTGATCGCTACCTGTAGATTGGCGAGCGCCTCATTTAGCACATCTTCGCAGTCGATGGGCTCGAACTCCTTGCCCCTCGTCCCCACCCGTGAGTAGGTCAACAGGGCCTGGATCCTGTCCTGCATGCGGGTGGCCCCGTCCACGGCGTATTCGATGAACTCCTCGCCGTCGGCATCCAGCTTGCCCTTATAACGGCGACCTATCAGCTGTGTATAGCTGGAGATCATGCGCAGCGGTTCCTGCAGGTCGTGGGAGGCGATGTAGGCGAACTGCTCCAGTTCGGCGTTGGATCGTTCCAGATCCTGCAGCATCTTCTTCAGCTGCGCCTCAGCCTTCTTGCGTTCGGTTACGTCACGGGCGACGGCGATAAAGCCCGAAGTATTCCCAAAACTGTCACGTAACTGGCTGACGCTGAACTCGACCTGTACCTTGCCGTCACCGTTGTCTTCCGCACCGGCGGGGCCACGGGTCCCGGCTGACATATACGGCAGCGCGCTCTGGCCGACCATGGCTTCCTTGCTGGCGAAGCCCAGCATCCGTGCGGCGGCCTCGTTCGTCTGTATGATGCTGAGTGTGGGGTCGGTGACCAAGATACCGTCGCTGGTGGACTCGAACATGGTACGCAGCTTCTCCTCCGATTCCCGCAGTGCCTCCTCTGCCCGTTTGCGCTCGGTGATGTCGCGGGCAGCGGCGACGAACCCGGTTGTATTCCCGGCGCTGTCGTGCAGCGCGGAGATGCTGAAGTCGGTCTCCAGCTTACGCCCGTCTCCACATATGATGGAAAGCTCCATCCTGTCCATCGGCTTCCCCGCTTCCAGCGCCTGGCTCATGGGTTCCATAGCCTTTTCCAGGTCCTCGGGCGCTATCAGGTCGAAGCCCTTTTTCCCGATAAGCTCTTCCTTGCTGTAACCGAATGTGCGCAGGGTTGCCTCGTTAACGTCTACAACATTGGTCTCCAGATCGGTGATGATGAACGAGTCATTGGTGGAATCGAACATGGTGCGTAGCTTCTCCCCCGATTCCCGCAGCGCCTCCTCCGCCCGAATGCGCTCGGTGACGTCGTCGTAAACCGCGACCACCTCCCCGGTGGGCAGCTTGTAGATGTAGTTCTCGCGCCATCCCGATATACGATCGTCCCTGTAAAGTGTGGGCGGGACATGCTCCGGCTTGCCAGTCTTCCATACCCGTCGCATCGCCTGATAAAGCCCGCCCTTCTTGATGTTAGGGAAGACATCTACTAAGTTCTTATCTAAGATGTCCTCTTTCTTCAGGTCAGATATCCTCTCCCCGGCGCTATTCAAGTCTTTGAAGATGAAGTCCTTCCCCTTGTTCTTGACTTCATATACTGCGACGGCGCTGCTCATGTTCTCGACAAGAGCCCGGAACCTGGACTCGCTCTCTTCCAATGCCTGTGCCGCCTGCTTTTGCCCGGTTACGTCGCGGACGATGGCGATGAAGCCGGTTATGTTTCCACTGCTGTCCTTCAGCGGCGCCAGGGTGTAATCAGCGTCGAACTCCCGGGCGCCCTTTCGCAGCATTTTGTACTCCATCCTGTACTGGATCTCACCCGTTTCCGCCGCGTGCAGCGCGTTCTGCATACACCTCTTGCGGTCATCCTCGGCAACCAGCTCGAGCCCGTTCCTGCCGATGAGCTCTTCCTTGCGGCGGTATCCGTGCAGGTGCACTGCCGCCTCGTTGACCTCTATGAGGTTGCCCTGCATATCGGTTACACTGACCCCGTCACCGAGAGACTCGAATACCAGGCGTATCTTCTGCGCCGACTCCAGCAGTTCCCGCTCCATTTGCCTGCGTTCGGAGATATCCCGCTCCACGGCGATGAACCCGGTGGTCTTCCCATTGGTATCTTGCAGTACTGCGCGGCTGGACTCGGACTCGAACTCGGTGCCGTCCGCTCGCAGGAGCAGATGGTGTTCTATAAGTCCTTCGGCCGTCTCACCTTTAGATTGATTTATTGCTGCCTCCGCCACCTTTTTGCGGTCGCTCTCGGCGACCAGCTCGATACCGTTTCTGCCGATGATCTCTTCCCTGCTGCCGAAGCCGTGCATTTTAACTGTGGCGTCATTAACTTCCACGATGGTACCGGTGGTGTCGGTGAGGACGATGGCATCGCGCATGGATTCGAACATGATGCGCAGTTTCTCCTCCGACTGGCGTATCGCTTCCTCCGCCTGCCTGCGCTCGGTGATGTCCCGCGTCATACCGATATGTCCGGTTGCCTTACCGGAGGCATCCCGCAGTATGGCGGTGCTGAACTCTCCGTCGAACTCGGTCCCATCCGCCCTCTGCAGCCTGTACTCCGCCCGCGACAGGGGACGATCCTGCCCGATGGCCTCCAGCGCCTCCTCTACCGTCCGCTTGCGGTCCGCCTCGGCAACCATATACTCGATGGTGTTTTTCCCGATGATCTCCTGCTTCTCGCTGTACCCGTGTAATTGGAGCGCCGCCTCATTTATATCGACAATGTTGCCGTTGAGGTCAGTGACGGTGAGCCCGTCCACGATGGATTCGAATATCAAGCGGAACCTCTGCTCCGATTCCCGCACCGCATCCTCCGCCCGCTTGCGCTCGGTGATGTCCCGCGACACGTTGACCCATGCCACCGGTTCCCCTGAACTGTCGCGCAGGGGAGCAGCGTACAGCTCGACGTCGAACTGCTTACCAGATGCGTTGACAAGCCGATACTCTATCCTGTTGATATCGTGACCCTCTTTGATCGCTTCCATCCCGAGCAGCACAACCGTGTCGCGGTATTCATCGACGATGAAATCGATGGCGTTCCTGCCGATAAGCTCCTCCTTGTTGCTGTGCCCGTACATGTTGACCATTGCCTCATTAAGCTCCAGGATGGTGCCTGTCATGTCGGTGAAGGTGATGCCGTCAGGTATGGTGTCGAATATGCCATGCAGCTTCTCCTCGGAGTCCCGTATAGCCTCCTGCATCTGCTTGCGCTCGGTGACATCGCGGGCGGAGATGATGAGTCCCACCACCATCCCCGAGCAGTCGCGCAGTATCTCGGCATTGGCCTCCACATCGAACCTCCGCCCGTCCGCTGACTTCAGGGAATACTCCATAATCTCGATGCCGTGTTCCTCTGCCAGCGCTTTCCCCAGCTCTATCGCCACCCGGGTGCGGTCTTCCTCCACCACGGACTCTATGGCGTTCTTGCCCGCAAGCTCCTCCTGTGCGGTGTACCCCAGCTGCCGCACCGCTGCCTCGTTCACGTTGGAGAAATTGAGGTCCAGGTCGGTGATGAACAGCATGTCGCCGATGGATTCGATTACCAGCCGCAGCTTCTCCGCCGATTTCTCCAGTTCGGCCTCCATCCGCTTGCGCTCCCCTATGTCCCGGGCGATGCTCACGAAGCCGGTAGCATTCCCGTCTCCATCGTAAATCACGGAAGTGCTGAACTCAGCGTCAATCTCCGTGCCATCGGCGGTAATGAACTTGAGTTCCAAGTTGCCCGTTGCTTGTTCCCCCTCTAGAACTTTGCCCATGACCTCTGCGGACATCTGATGATATTCAGGCGATATCAAATCCAGCCCGCTCATGCCGATGAGCTTCTCCCTGGGGTATCCGGTCATGGAGGCAGTGGCTTCGTTCGCTTCTATAATACTGCCCAGCGGATCGGTTACTACAATCCCGTCGTGGATGGATTCGAACATGATGCGCAGCTTCTCTTCCGATGCGCGCACCGCCTCCTGCATCCGCTTGCGCTCGGTAACATCGCGCGCGGTGATGATGAGCCCCACCACCATCCCGGAGCAGTCGCGCAGAATGTCTATATTCGACTCGGCGTCGATCTCCTTCCCGTCCGAGGTAAGGAGGGTGTATCCTATCGTCTCGACGCCGCTCTGCGTGGCCAGCGCCTTGCCCATGTCCACTGCCACCCCGGAGCGGTCCTTTTCGGCGATGCATTCCACTGCGCTTTTACCGATGAGCTCTTCCTCCTTGCTGTACCCCAGCAGCCGAACCGCCGCATCGTTGACGTTTACAAAGTTGAGCTCCAGGTCGGTGACGAACAGCATGTCGCCGATGGACTCGATGATGATGCGCAGCTTCTCCGCCGATTTCGCCAGCTCCGCCTCGGACCGCTTCTGCTCGGTGATGTCCATGAAGCTGGCGATGGCCGCCCGTTTGCCTCCATATTCGATAGAGGCCACCTTCTCCAGCACCCATACCGGCTGGCCGTCCTTCTTTATGAACCTGAACTCATGCGGCAGGCTGCTGCGCCCCTTCAGGTTCTCTATGGCTTTTTTCCTGACTGGCTCCCTGTCTTCAGGGTGTACATATTCGAGAGGGTTTGTTCCTATCAGTTCACTGCTGGAATATCCGGATATCTCGGTGAACAGCGGACTGACGTACTGGAATAAACGTTCCTGAACCAGATATATGCCCGTTGCCGAGCTCTCCAGCATGCCACGGGCCAGCTCCTCGCTCTCCCGCAGTGCCTCCTGCATTTGCCTGCGTTCGGTGACATCGTTATGTATGGTGAGGAACCCGGTGGCCTTCCCCGTGCCGTCACGGATCACGCTGACGTGGAGCTCGGCGTAGTATTCCCTGCCGTCCGGGGTGGAGAATTTATAGGCCGGCGCCTCTTTTGGGACTTCCCCTTTTATCTGCTTGAGCAGGTCGTTCACCATGGTGTCCCGGTACTGGGGATCGATAATGTCGAAACCGCTCTTCGCAATCAGTTCCTCCCGGCTATAGCCGCTCATGCGGCACATGACGTCGTTCACTTCGAGGATATTGCCCTCCAGGTCCACGATGGTAACCGCATCCTCTATCGATTCGAACATGGCGCGCAGCTTGGCCTCCGACGCACGCACCGCCTCCTCCGCGCGCTTGCGCTCGGTGATATCGCGGGCGATGGTGATGAACCCCTCGGGCTCGCCGTATTTATCGCGCAGCAGCGATTCGCTGGCCGCCGCCTCGAACTGGCTGCCATCCGCCTTCAGCAGGGTATAGTAGTCAGAGACCTCTTTAGCGCTATCATCTTCGAACCTGGCCGTCCAGTTCTTGATGGCCCTGCCGCGGTCCTTCTCGGCGATGAGTTCAAGGCCGTTCCTGCCGATAACCTGTTCCTTGCTGCTGAACCCGTGCAGGCGCAGCGCCCCGCTGTTCATCTCGATGATGTTGCCTTCGAGGTCGGTGATGGTGACGCCCGCGGCGATGGAGTCGAGGATTACGCGGAGCTTCTGTTCTGTTTCCCGCAGCGCCTCCTTGGTCCGCGCCTCCTGGCGGGTGACCCCTTCGTACTCGAACATGGCACGCAGCTTGGATTTGCCGGTGCTGCGGGGCCGCGGCTGCTGGTCATTCGCTCCGGTGGCCGCCTCGTGTTTCTTAGCCCCCTTGGACCGGGTTACGCCCTCATATTCAAGCATGGAACGCAGCTTGCCTCGCGGCTGTTGAGGCCTTTTTTTGGCGCGCTGGCTCTTGGCTCCACCGCTGCCCTTGGCTGCTTCGGCGGGGCGGGAGCGCTTGTCCTTCCGTTCCTTTTCCGGGCTCATTCACCCGACCTCCTGTGGGTCTCGGAACTATCGATGCTAAGGGTATGCATGATATCGGCTATGGCTATCGCTCGGCTCGTAACATCAGACAACTTCTCGCCCCACTGCCTTTGCTATTGGCCTGATATTCGCCATCAGTTGCTGGAAATTACCGAAGTTGAGCGACTGCGGCCCGTCCTTCAGCGCGGTCTCCGGGCTGGGATGCACCTCCACCATCAATCCGTCGGCCCCGGCGGCCACCGCTGCCATGGACATGGGTGTGACCAGCTCCCACTTGCCGGTGCCGTGGCTGGGGTCGGCGATGACCGGCAGGTGGCTCAGCTTCTTGATTATGGGGATGGCATCCAAGTCCATGGTGTTTCTGGTATACGTCTCGAAGGTGCGGATGCCCCTGGCGCACAGCAGCACCTTCTTGTTGCCCTGAGCAAGTATGTACTCAGCGGAGAGCAGCCACTCCTGTATAGTGGCCGAGAGTCCCCGCTTGAGCATCACCGGCTTCTTGGTCATGCCCACCTCGTCCAGCAGGTTGAAGTTCTGCATGTTGCGTGCGCCGATCTGCAGTATATCGGCGTACTGGGAAACCATCTCTACATCCCTGACGGTCATCACCTCGGTGACGACGGGCATGCCGGTCTCCTCGCGCGCCTGTGCCAGCAGCTTCAGACCGTCCTCGCCCAGCCCGCGGAAGGTGTACGGCGAGGTTGATGGCTTAAAGGCGCCACCACGAAGGATGTGTGCCCCCGCCTCCTTCACCGCGCGCGCCGTCGTCATGAGCTGTTGCTCGCTCTCCACGGCGCACGGCCCGGCCATTACGGTGAGGGTGTCACCCCCGATGGTGACGCTGCCCACCTTGATGGTGGTGTCCATGGGCTGGAACTCGCGGCTGGCGAGCTTGTGGGGCTTGCTGATGGGCACCACCTCGTCCACGCCGAGCCACGTCTCCAGCGTGTCCTTCAGCTCGGGGTACGTCTGCCCCACCACCCCGATAACGGTGCGCTCGACGCCCTGGGATACATGGCCAGTGAAGCCCATCTCCTTGAGCCGTCTGATGATGTCTCCCAGCTCCTGCTCGCTGTGTCCGGCGCTCATCACTATGAACATTGGCTATTCCTCCGTCCCCGATGGCTTATCGTTGTTCGCCGGTCGTAAATTTTTGGCTCCCCTGATATATACGTGGTCGATCTCCTTAGCGCTCTTCTCGGTATTGAAAAGGAGCAGGACTCGCAGGCACATTGGCAGGCTGCCGGGGACATCTATCTCATGGCTGCACAGCAGGGGCGCATGCGATAGCCCCAGCTCGCGGGCTGCTGCTGCGGGGAACTCAGCGTTGAGGTCCGAGGTCGTGGTGAAGAGGATGCAGGCCACATCCTCTTCCTGCACCCCGTTGGCGTGCACCATCTGCTGGAGCAACTCCCTGGTGGCCGCCAGGATATCCTCTCTGGCGTTGGTGTCCACAGTGGTCGCTCCCCGAATGCCGCGACATTTCATTCCTTTAACTCCGAGAGCACTATTATATTACCATAAACAGCAGGGCAAGGGAATTATAGGCGAAGTGGGCCAGTATGCAGGGCCACAGCGAGCCGGTCTTGATATACAGCCACGCCAGCAGCATGCCGAGGATGAAGATGGGCGCCAGTCCTCCAGAGCCTACGTGTGCCACGGCGAACAGCGCCCCGCTAACGATCACGCCCCAGCTGTATCCCCAGCGCTTGCTGATCCCGGTGAACAAAAAGCCCCTGAAGAAAACCTCCTCAGCGAACGGGGCTACTATGACGGCGGTTATAGCGAGGGTCGCCATACCGAAACCGCTGTCGGTCAGAGCTGTGTACATGTCGTTGGAGGCCTGAATCTCGGCACCACCCAGCAGCAGCTCGTAGAGGTAACTGATCAGGATGCCTAACCCCACCACTGCTGCCGATAGCGACAGCCCGCGCCATACGTTGAATTTGCGGAAGCCCAGCGACTGCCAGCCGCAACGGTACTTCCGCACGCCGAACAGCCACGCACCGAGGGGCATGCCCGCCTCCCCTATCAGCATCCCCGCGAGCAGCAGCCCCATCCAGGCATTGAGCACTCCCGCGGACTCCAGCAGCGCCATCATCTCCGACATATCCGTGGTGGAGAGCTGACTCAGGGTGTCGGGGCCGACGATAACTATGGTACCTATCACCAAAGCTACCACGATGGCCACGAATACACCGATGGCTACCGCCGCCCCGAGGGCGATGTCGGCGATGTTCCACGGGACTTCGCTCGGCTTGCTGATTCCTGGCATCCTGTGGTCCATATCCTGCATGTATTACTCCTCGGGGTACGGCAGCGGCTCGCCGGCGGTTACACCTTCTTCTTCCAATCTCGATATCTCTGCGTCGGACATCCCCAGAAGCTCGCTGAACACGTACCTGTTGTGCTCCCCGAAGCAGGGGGCCGGCATGCGCAGCCTCCCCGGCGTGCGACTCATCCTCCACGATACGCCCGGGTAACGGTGGGTTCCCGCCTCCGGGTGCGACAGCTCCTCGAAGAAGCCGCGCCGGTTGAGGTGGGGGTCGCCGGCCACCTCCGCGGTGTCCAGCACCGCACCCGCCCTAACGCCGGATTCCTGCAGCATGCTGGCAAGCTCCATATGGTCGTATCCGGTTGTCCACTCCTCGATATAATTGTCGAGTGCTTCCCTATTGGACAGCCTGCCCTGACGGTTGGCAAACCTGTCGTCTTTGCTCCACGGCGGGTCGCCCATGACCCGGCACAGGGCGCTCCACTCATCATCGGACGAGACGGCTATGGCGATCCACCGGTCTTCACCCTTGGTACGGTAGCAGCCGTGGGGTGCCATCCCCGGGTGGCGGTTTCCCATAGGCTCTGCCGCCCTCCGGTTCATAGTATAATCCATAATCGCCTCGCCGAGGAGGGGGGTGACCGCTTCCCGCATGGCAAGGTCGATGTGCTGTCCCTTCCCGGTACGGCGGCGGTGGCGCAGTGCCGCAAGTATGGCGAAGGCGGCGTGCAGCCCGCTGACGGCATCGGCGTAGGCTACCCCCGGCTTGAGCGGTGGCCCATCGGGGTAGGAGGTGAGCTTGCAGAAGCCGGCCATCGCCTCGATGCCCTCACCGTAGCTGACGCAGTCCCGGTAGGGACCGGCCCCACCGTATGCCGAGATCGATACCATGATGATCCGGGGATTCACCTCGCTGAGCACCGGATAGCCCAGGCCGAAGTTTGGCATCACCCGCGGCGTGAAGTTCTCGACCACAACGTCGCTGATGGTGACAAGTTTCTTGAAAACCTGCACCCCCAGGGGCTTCGACAGGTCGATGGTGACAGCATGCTTATTGCGATTCACCTCGTTGTAGTAGGCGAAGTGGTTGTACGATCGTTCTCCAGTATCGCCGTCGGGGAATGATGCGCCGAAGGCGCCGCCGGGCTTCGTCCGGGGCAGCGCCCCGCCCCTCCCCGAGCGTGCGGCGCACTCTATACGTATCACCTCCGCCCCCATGTCCGCCAGCAGCTTGGTGCAGTAAGGCCCGGCGAAGACCTGCGAGAGGTCTATCACCATCAAACCGGTCAGTGCCTGCCTGCTTTCAGATAACACCCTGCTCCTTGAGCCCTGCCATATGCTCGACATCTAAGCCCAGCATCCCGGCATAGATGTCCTCGTTGTGCTCCCCCAGCAGCGGCGCCCGCCGCATCTGGGCCGGCGTATGGCTCATCCTGAAGGGGGCTCCGGGGTAAACGAGGCGGCCGGCGCGGGGATGGTCTATCTCCTGGAAATAGTTGCGTGCCTCATACTGGGGGTCGCTCGTTAAATCCTCGATGCCGAGCACCATCGCCACCGGGATACGCCATTCCTGGCCGGTATCGAAGACCTGCTGCGCCGTGTGCCGCTCCACCCAGGGGCGGATGGCCCCCTCCACCTCGTCGGCATAGCGGTAGCGGAAGACGGAGGCCAGCCGCGGTTCAGTCAGCCGTGGGGCTTCCACCAGGGTGGCGAAGTGATCCCAGTAAGCCCCCGATTGGATGTGAGTAAATCGGTCGCTGGCGCGCATTATGGTCGAGGGGCACTTGTGCTGGTGACGGGGTCCTATCCTCCGCATCACGTAGCCGCTGTAGCTGTAGGCGGACAGCGCCCCTTCAAGGATAGAGGCTACGGCCTCCTGCATCGATATGTCGATGTGCTGCCCGTCGCCGGTATCATCCCGGAAGTAGAGGGCGCAGAGGAGCGCCACGGCGGCATTCAGCCCCGCCTGGAACTCCGCCTGTGTCAGGGGGAGCTTTAAAGGTTCGCGATTGGCCTCACCGGTGAGCGTCATCAATCCGCCCATCGCCTGGGCGACCATGTCGCAGCCGTTCCAGTCGCGGTACGGCCCGTCCTGCCCGAAACAGGTTATCGAGGCCATCAACAGGGAGGGGTTTATATCTGAAAGGGCGGGATAACCGATACCCAGCTCTGTCAGCAAGCCGGGGCGGTAATTCTCCACCAGCATGTCCGCTTTCTCCACCAGTCGCTTGAATATGGCCACGCCGCTTCCGCTCTCCAGGTCCAATGTGATACTTTTCTTGCCGGTGTTGAGGAACAGGAACAGGCCGCTCTTCTCCGGATCGGGCTGGTCGCCGGGGAAGGGGCCTGACTGCCGGCTGGGATCGCCCTCGCCGGGCCGCTCTATCTTTATCACGTCGGCCCCATAGTCGGAAAGGAGCTTGGTGCAGTAGGGGCCGGAGACGTTCTCCGAGAGGTCTAAAACAACTAATCCTGATAGAGCACCGTCGGACACAGCATCCTCCTAGCCTTTGAGGCTATCCAGGGCCGCCTGCTGCGCCTTGAACAGTTTGCGTATGCCCTGCTCGGCAAGCGCCAGCAGGGCGTCGATGGTCTCCTTGGGGAAGGGGATCGTTTCCGCTGTCCCCTGCACCTCTACGAACTTGCCATCTGCGGTCATGACCACGTTGAAGTCCACCTCGGCCCAGAAGTCCTCATCGTAGCACAGGTCAAGCAACTGCTCTCCGACTACCACCCCCGCGCTGATCGCCGCCACGGCGTTTTTTATAGGGTTCGAGCGGATGATTCTTTTAGCCACCAAGGCATTCACCGCATGGTTCAGGGCGACGAAGGAGCCGGTGATGGCCGCGGTACGGGTGCCGCCGTCGGCCTGGAGCACGTCGCAGTCTACGATGAGCGTCCGTTCACCGATGGCATCCATGTCGGCGATGGCCCGCAGCGAACGCCCGATGAGCCGCTGTATCTCGCGGGTTCTTCCGCCGCTGCGGTTCTCCTCCCGCGAGGTGCGGGTGAGGGTGGCGCGGGGCAGCATGGAATATTCAGCGGTGATCCAACCCCTGCCCTCCCCCTTGAGGAAGCCGGGTACGCGGTCCTCCAGGCTCACTGAGCAGATCACTTTTGTACCCCCCAGCTCGATGAGGGCGGAGCCCTCGGCATAGGGCTGGAATCCCGGCGTGATCGTCACCGGGCGCAGTTCGTCGTTGGCGCGGCCGTCTTTCCTTATCAACTATGCCCCTCGCTTTGCCGATTCAAGCTCGATAGCAGGGTAAAGTATAACATCGTGCCGCGCTGCTGGCAATGTAGCGTTAGCTGTTGATATAATGAGTATGCTTTGAGTGTCGATGGCGGATCGGAAAGGAAACAATGCAGCGATGAGATAGACCTCCATGGCCTGGACGCGGAGGAGGCCCTGTTCAGGCTCGACTTATATCTCAATGAGGCCTTTATCGCCGGGTTGCCCCTGGTGAGGGTGGTCCACGGCAAGGGGATGGGCACACTGCGCCACGTGGCGCGTGAATTGCTGACTGGTCACCCCCTGGTGAGGTCTTTCCGCCCCGGCGAGCCTGCCGAGGGTGGCGCCGGGGTGACCATGGTGGAGCTGGAGAACCGATGACCCGCATCGCGGTTATATCCGACACCCACGGCAAGAGCCTCGACGTGCTGCCGGTGGAGATATACGATGAAATAGCAGCTGCCGATATCGTGGTGCACTGCGGCGACTACGACCGGCTCTCACTGGTGAACCAGCTGCGGCAGGTTTCGAAGCGTTTTGTCGGCGTGTACGGAAATATAGACGCGATTGATATACGCGCCGAGCTGCCGCAGAAGGCGGTTTTCGAGGTGGAAGGCAAGCGGATCGGGGTGATACACCCCCACTGGGGAGGCCCCCCGTTCGGCATCGAGGAGGCTAT
>CAYUWM010000001.1:21820-86078 GCA_964448395.1 uncultured Dehalococcoidales bacterium | reverse complement strand
TACCGGGATGTGGCCTCGGCCATCAGGGAGTTGAAGGTGCGCGGCGCCCCCGCCATCGGCATCGCCGCCGCCTACGGACTGGCGCTGGGCGCCCAGGCCGTCGAAGCGGGCTCTAAGGAAGAGTTCCTCGACAAACTTCGACCTATCTCCGCAGAGCTGGCCGGCACCAGGCCTACGGCGGTGAACCTCTTCTGGGCGCTGCGCCGCATGAACGAGGTTGCGGAGGCGGGTGACAGCGTCGAACGGATAAAGGCTTCCCTTATCGCAGAGGCGCGCAAGATCGACGCTGAGGATGAGGCGGCAGAGCGCAGGATGAGCGGTTACGGCGCAGGGCTGATCCGGGATGGCTTTACTGTCATCACCCACTGCAACACCGGGGCCTTGGCAGCGGGCTACGGCACGGCTCTGGGGGTGATCAGGTCGGCGTGGGATAGCGGGGAAAAGGTCAGTGTATTCGTTACTGAGACCCGCCCCCTGCTTCAAGGGGCGCGCCTTACCGCCTGGGAGCTGCAGAAGTACGGCATTCCGTTCACGTTAATAACCGATACTATGGTGGGGCATTTTCTGCGCTCGAGAGAAATCGACTGCGCGATCGTTGGTGCCGACAGGATTGCCGCCAATGGGGATGTGGCCAACAAGATAGGGACCTACAATCTCGCCGTGCTGGCCATGGAGAACGGCGTCCCCTTCTACGTCGCCGCCCCGACAAGCACGCTAGACCTCTCCATAAGCTCCGGGGATGAGATACCAATCGAGGAGAGGGATGCCGAAGAGGTGACCCATATCAAAGGCGTTCGCATCGCACCCGAAGGCGTGGCTGTGGCCAATCCCGCCTTCGATGTTACCCCCCACCGCTACATATCTGCTATAATTACGGAAGCGGGAATCGCTCGTGAGCCGTATACAGAGAGCCTGCGGAAATTGGCACTTAGAAAGGACTGATGTGGGAAGGGTTAACCATGCCTGAATCTAAGATCGGCGTTATAGGGGGCAGCGGCCTGTATGAGATGGAGGGGATGACAGGCGTCGACGAGGTAAAGGTTAAAACGCCGTTCGGTGAGCCCAGCGATTCCATAGTGGTCGGTGACCTCGACGGCAAGACCATCGCCTTTCTCCCCCGCCACGGTCGCGGGCACCGCTTCACCCCCACCGAGGTGCCGGTTCGGGCCAACATCTATGCCTTGAAATCGCTGGGTGTGGAGTGGATCATATCGGTCAATGCGGTGGGCAGCCTCAGGGAGGGCGTCCATCCGCTGGATATCGTGGTACCCGACCAGCTTATCGACCGCACCAAGAGCCGGGTGAACAGCTTTTTCGACGGCATGGGGCTGGTGGCCCACCTGCCGTTCGCCGAGCCGTTCTGCCCGGTGCTCAGCGATATACTTCACCGGGCCGCTCGCGACGCGGGGGCTAGTGTCCATAAGGGCGGCGCATATGTAGTGATGGAGGGGCCGTTCTTCTCCACCAAGGCGGAATCCAACCTGTATCGCTCCTGGGGGGCCAGTATAATCGGCATGACCGCCCTGCCCGAGGCCAAGCTGGCACGTGAGGCCGAGATGTGCTACGCGACCATCGCCTGTATCACCGACTACGATACCTGGCATGAGACCGAGGAATCGGTGAACATAGAGATGGCGGTCGCCAACCTGCAGAAGAATGTGGATACCGCCAAGAGGATTATCGGGATGGCGGCGGAGCGCATCCCGCAGAGCCGGGGGTGCGCCTGCGCCAGCGCACTCGGATCCAACATCCTCACCGACCCGCAGAAGATACCGGCGCGGACCAAGCAAGACCTCGCACTCCTGATTGGGAAGTACGTAAAGTAGTGATAAAGTCAACCGGATGTGAGCTAAGCGGCCTGCCGACGATGATAGGCAGCATGCCACACACCGATCCGCAGCGGGCATGTTCGATTATCTCTAAGTTCCTGCCGGAGATACCGGTCTGGCCCCAGCTACCAAAGCGCTCTTTTTTGGAGAATATGTATGCTCAGTACAGCGAGGGTTTTCCCGGCATTGCTATCGAGGGGGAGCGCATATATGTCGATCGTACCAAGGATCTGGATGGCCCCCTGCAGGAGCTATACACCGCTTACCTGGGAAACGATGTCGAGAAATATTCAATCAGTAGTGAGTACGCCGCCGGGCTCTACAGCTTCCTAGATATGGAGCTTGGATCCGCCCGAGCGGTAAAGGGACAGCTGACCGGACCGGTTACCTGGGGGCTCACGGTCACCGACCAGGATCGGCGCCCCATTCTGTATGATGAGACGCTTGCCGATGCCATAGCCAAGCATCTACACCTGAAAGCGGCGTGGCAAGAGTCAGTACTGAGCCCCAGAGCGCCGGATACCATCATATTCGTCGATGAGCCTTACATGTCCTCTGTCGGGTCGGCGTTTGTATCCGTCTCCCGCGACCAGGTGATAGGTCTCCTCAGCGAGGTGTTTGCCGGAATCAATGGGCTGAAGGGGGTGCACTGCTGCGGCAACACTGACTGGTCGATGCTGCTGGCCACCCCTCTCGACATCCTGAACTTCGATGCCTATAATTATGGTTACACCATCTCTCTTTACCCTGAAGAGGTAAAGTCGTTCCTTGAACGTGGCGGTGTGATCGCCTGGGGCATAGTGCCCCGTGAAGAGGGCGACCTGAAGGGTGAGGTGGTGAAGGGAATAATAGACCGCCTGGAGGCGGGAATGAGCGCGCTTGAGAGGAAAGGAGCTAGCCCTGAGAAGCTAAAGCGGCAATGCTTGCTGACCCCTGCCTGCGGGCTGGAACCGGCATCCGAGGAGGCGGCGGAGTGGGCGCTCGAGCTTCTGGCGGATGTCTCTAAGGAATACAGGCGCAGGTATATCAAAGAGGGTTAGGAAATGGAGTGCAACATAGAGGCCAACAAGGCGAAGTGCCCATGCACCTACGAGCCCTGCTCGCGCAAGGGCAAGTGCTGCGAGTGTATAAGGTACCACCAGAGTCTGGGGGAGCTGCCGGGGTGTCTCTTCCCTCCGGAGGTAGAGAGAACCTACGATCGTTCTATAGAGCGGTTCGTCAAGATTCACAGCTAGAGGCGGATGGTTGTACAGTCAGGGTGTGAATCACTAGATGTTGCCACTGTTGTGGTGACGAGATCGAACCGCGATAGCGTATTAGAACAGGTGGTGCGGTGGATAGATCAGCAATAGGACGGAGTGAGAATATAGGTTGACACCGAAATCAAACAGCGATGGCGATAGGCTCAGCGTGCTGGTTGTGGGCTCGATCGCTCTGGATACTGTAGAGACGCCGTTGGGCAAGGTCACCGAGGTTCTGGGCGGTTCTGCAGTATATTTCGCCACCGCCGCCAGCATCTATACCGACGTTAAGCTGGTGGGTGTCGCCGGCACCGATTTCCCCAGGGAGCATGTGGAATTCCTTGCCGAACGGGGGGTGGATGTCGAGGGGCTGGAGGTGGTGGATGGTGAGACCTTCCGCTGGGTCGGGCGATACGATTACGAACGTAACGTGACCGAGACCCTGGATACCAAGCTCAATGTGTTCGCCGATTTCCACCCGACCTTGCCTGATAGTTATAAGAATTGCGATATAGTGTTTCTGGCCAATATCGATCCCGATCTGCAGTGTGAGGTGCTGGAGCAGGTTCCCGGAGCCAAGCTCAAGATCGTCGATACCATGAACTTCTGGATCGAGGGCAAGAACCAGTCCCTGTGCCGGGCGTTGAGCATGGTGGATATCGCCATTATGGATGAATCCGAGGTGCATCTATTGGCACGGGAAGCCAATATAATCACCGCTGCCAACAAAGTGATCACCATGGGGCCTAAAGCGGTTATCGTTAAGCGAGGTAAGTACGGCTCGATGATGGTCAGCGAGGGGGAGTACTTCACCACCTCCGCATACCCCGTCGAGATCGTGAAGGACCCCACTGGGGCCGGAGACAGCTTCGCCGGCGGCCTGGTCGGGTATCTGGCTCGTGCAAAGGAGTTCACCCCCCAGGCGGTTAAACGGGCCATGATTCACGGGACTGCAGTATCCAGCTTTACGGTCTCCGAGTTCAGTATAGAGGGGCTTCGCGCTCGGACGTGGGCTGATATCCTCAACAGATACCGGGAATTGTGGAGATTTAGCTACTTCGATGATAAGGAGAGTATTCTATGAAATCGGATGTAAAAGACCTGTCGCTTTCAACCGCTGGTACTGTGCGCATTGAATGGGCTGAGCGTGAGATGCCGGTGCTGCGGACGATTCGCGAGCGGTTTACCAAGGAGAAACCGCTGAAAGGGATACGTATCGCTGCTTGCCTCCACGTTACCACCGAGACGGCGAACCTGATGCGTACACTTCAGGCGGGCGGCGCCGAGCTGACACTGTGTGCTTCGAACCCGCTTTCCACCCAGGATGATACGGCGGCAGCACTGGTGCAGGAATACAACGTCTCCGTATACGCAATTAATGGAGAAGATAACGACACCTACTATAAGCACATCAACGCAGCGCTGGATTTGAAGCCGAATATCACCATGGACGACGGTGCCGATCTGGTTTCTACAATCCATAAGCAACAGGAGAGTCTGGCCGACGGTATCATAGGAGGCACCGAGGAGACCACCACCGGATGTATCAGGCTGAACAGTCTGGCGCAGCAGGGCAAGCTGCTCTACCCCATAATCGCGGTGAATGAGGCGGACACCAAGCACTTTTTCGATAACCGCTATGGTACGGGTCAGAGCACTGTTGATGGCATTACCAGAGCCACCAATATATTGTGGGCCGGGAAGAAGGTTATCGTCTGCGGGTATGGCTGGTGTGGGAGAGGGGTGGCAATGCGGGCGCGGGGTATGGGGGGGCATATTATCGTTACCGAGGTCGACCCCATCCGGGCCCTGGAGGCGGTGATGGACGGCTACCCAGTGATGACCATTGCAGAGGCGGCAAAGATCGGGAACATATTCATAACACTTACCGGGGACATCAGCGTTCTCGATAAGGAGCACTTCGCCGCGATGAAGGACGGAGCGATAGTGGCCAATAGCGGGCATTTTAATGTGGAGATAGATATAGATGCCTTGAATGGTATGTCAAAGTCCAAGCGAACCCTGCGGCCATTGATAGATGAATACACACTTGAAGATGGCCGACGCATACTGCTTATCGGCGAGGGGCGGCTGGTCAATCTGGCTGCCGCCGAGGGACATCCGGCCAGCGTAATGGATATGAGCTTTGCAAATCAGGCGCTGTGTGCGGAATATCTGGCGAAGGGGAATAAAGCGGAACCCGGGGTGTATAATGTGCCCAAGGAGATCGATAAAGAGGTGGGCAGGTTGAAGCTGGCCTCCATGGGCATTAAAATAGATGCGCTTACCGCGGAGCAGAATAAATATTTAAATAGCTGGGAAATGGGAACTTAAAAAGATGATACGAAGGAGGAGCCTATGACCACTTTCATGACCGCCCCCTCACTATTCCTGTCATCCGAGTCGGTGACTGAGGGCCACCCGGATAAGGTCTGCGACATTATTTCCGATTCTGTCTTGGATGCAATTCTAGCGCAGGACCCGATGGCCAGGGTTGCCTGTGAGACCGCTGCAACCACCGGGCTCGTTCTCGTGATGGGAGAGATCACTACATCCTGTTACATCGAAATTCAGGATATCGTCCGGGAGGTGCTGCGGGATATCGGCTATACACGTGCCAAGTACGGATTCGACTGCGATACCTGTGGCGTCATGGTGTCAGTCAAGGAGCAGTCAAAGGATATCGACATGGGTGTAAGCAGTGCCATGGAGATCAGGGGGCAGAAGGTAAAGGAGGATGAGATAGCTACGCTGGGAGCGGGGGACCAGGGGATGATGGTGGGCTTCGCCTGCAATGAGACCCCGGAGAAGATGCCGCTGACCATATCCTTGGCTCACAAGTTATCTCGACGACTGGCTGAGGTACGGAAGGATGGCACCCTCAAGTATCTTCGCCCCGATGGCAAGTCTCAGGTAACGGTTGAGTACTCCAAGGGCGTGCCCAAGCGGATAGATACTGTCCTGATGGCTGCCCAGCATGATCCCAAGGTGGGACACGATATAATATATAAAGATATCATTGAGAACGTCGTGAGGCCGGTGATACCTGAATCCTTGGTCGATGATAAAACTAAGTATTATGTTAATGCCACCGGACGTTTCGTCATCGGCGGGCCGATGGGCGATGCCGGGCTTACCGGTCGCAAGATACTGGTAGATACCTACGGTGGCATCGCCAGGCACGGCGGAGGGGCGTTTTCAGGTAAAGACCCCACCAAGGTTGATCGCTCAGCGGCATATGCCGCCCGGTACGTGGCCAAGAACGTGGTGGCGGCCGGTCTGGCGGATCGGGTGGAGATACAGGTATCATACGCCATCGGGATGGCACATCCGTTGTCGATAGCTATCGAGACATTCGGTACGAATAATGTCCCCGATGAGGCTATCAGCGAGCTGATCGATGAGCACTTCGACCTCAGGCCGGGGGCTATTATCCGGGATATGGACCTGCGACGGCCCATCTACCGCCAGACTGCCAGCTACGGTCACTTCGGGCGCACCGATATTGACCTTCCCTGGGAAAAGACTGACAAGGCGGACATGCTTCGAGCCGAAGCTGGTCTCAAGTAATACGATCCTTAAACTGGCGTTGGCGTAATGCATGTACCAGAAAGGGATTAGAGGTGAAGGCGGTTATCCTCGTCGGTGGTGAGGGGACCAGGCTGCGCCCCCTTACCTTCAGTACACCCAAGGCTATGGTTCCAATCGTGAATCGACCCTTCCTAGCCCATATGATCGATTACCTAAAAGCTCATGGCATAGATGATATCATACTGGCTATGGGCTATCTGTCCGATCCCATCCGGAGCTACTTCGGCGATGGTGGTAGCTTCAATGTGAGATTAACTTACGTTATCGAGGATTCCCCTCTGGGGACGGCGGGTGCGGTTAAAAATGTCGCGGAGCATATCGACGGAACATTCTTCGTTTTCAACGGTGACACATTCACTGACATCAATCTCACTGAGATGCTGAAGCTCCACCGAAATCATAAGGCGAAGGTCAGTATCGCTCTGACCCCGGTGGAAGACCCCACCGCTTACGGTTTGGTTGAAACGAACGGGACGGGCAGGGTGCAGCGATTCGTCGAGAAACCGAGCCGGGATGCGGTGACTACCAATATGGTGAATGCCGGGCTTTATATTCTGGAGCCTGAAGTATTGGACCTAATCCCCCAGGGCGAATACTTCATGTTCGAGTACGGGGTGTTTCCCGAACTTCTAAATCGGGGTGATGTAGTTTGTGGATACAAATCAGACGGGTACTGGATCGATATCGGCACACCGCAGAAGTACCTGCGGGTGAATCACGATCTGCTCTCCGGAAAGACGGGCGGGTGTTTTGCTGATGAGCTTACTGGGGAAAGGATACGGGTGGAGCAAGTATCGGATATCCATCCCCAAGCTATCCTCGAGGGCCCCGTTGTTATCGGTAGGGGCTGTAAGATAGGTTCTGGTTCGCGAGTGAAAGGCCCCGCCGTTATCGGTTCGGATTGTATTGTAGGGATAGACAGCTCTGTTGAAGGAGCAGTAATATGGGACGGCACCCGCATCGGCGACGGGGCGTCGTTGAAGGAATGTGTCATCGCAGAGAACGTCACGATCGGAGATGGAAGCCAAATCATGGAGGGTTGCGTTCTGGGGCATGGTGTAACGGTGGAGAGCGGTAAAAAACTATCTGCGGGTACCGAGGTATGGCCTGGTGCAGACCGATAATCTAAATTAGGGAGGTTAATATGCGTGTACTGATCACAGGTGTTACCGGGATGGCTGGGAGCCATCTGGCAGACTACCTGCTTGCGAAAGGGGGTTTGGAGGTTTACGGTACCTTGCGCTGGCGCAGCAGGATGGAGAACCTGGATGATCTGAAGAACAGTGGCCGGATAAACATCATTGCTTCTGAACCGGGTTCCGCACCGCAGGGCGACTCATCGAAGCTCAATCTGATGGAGGCGGATATCGGCGATGCGTTCTCCATGCACCGCGTGATGGGTGTGGTGAGGCCGGATCGCATCTTTCACCTTGCCGCCCAGAGCTATGTTCCGGCTTCATGGTGGGCCCCTGCCGAGACCCTGCATACGAATATCATCGGGGAAGTCAATTTGTTCGAAGCAGTGCGCGGTGCCGGTATCGATCCGGTTATACACATCGCGGGTTCCTCGGAAGAGTACGGCTATATATTGCCTGAGGAACTGCCGGTTAAAGAGACAAACCCGCTGCGCCCGCTGAGCCCTTACGGTGTAAGCAAAGTGGCTCAGGAGATGCTCGCATACCAGTATCATAGGAGCTATGGTTTGAAGGCCGTGGTCACCCGTGGATTCAACCATGAAGGGCCGCGCCGGGGTGACGTGTTTGTCACATCCAGTTTCGCCAAGCAGATAGCGGAGATCGAGAAGGGGCATAGAGAGCCGGTTATTTACACCGGTGACCTTTCTAGCAGGCGGGATTGGTCAGATGTTCGGGATTTCGTGAGGGCTTACTGGCTGGCGACGGAAAAAGGCATCCCCGGGGAGGTGTACAATATCGGCAGCGGGCATGCCTTGGAGGTGAAGGAAATGCTTGATATGCTGCTCGGCATGACCGATGTTGACGTAGAGGTTAAAGCCGATCCCACCCGATTCCGCCCCTCGGATGTGAAGGTCCTAATCTGTGACTCTACCAAATTCCGTGAGCTGACCGGATGGAAGAACGAGATTCCTTTCGAGCAGACCCTCAGGGATCTGCTCAACTACTGGAGGGAGCGGGTCTAGATGGTCACCCCGATAAAATTCGGGACCGATGGCTGGCGGGCGATTATCGCCGAGGATTTCACCTTCGACAATGTCAGAATCTGTGCCCAGGCTGTGGCCGATTATCTCAAAAGCGAGGGGCTTGACAACCGTGGTCTGGTAATAGGCTACGATACCAGATTCGCTTCGGAGGACTTCGCCGCAGCCAGTGCCGAGGTTGTTGCCGCCAATGGCATCAAGGTGTTCCTGTGCCAAGCAGCCGCCCCCACACCGGTCACCAGCTATGCCGTTCTGTATCAAAAAGCTGGCGGTGGGATCATGATAACTGCCAGCCATAACCCGGGACGATGGAATGGCTTCAAGTACAAGGAGGAGATCGGGTGCAGCGCCTCCACAGAGGTCATAGGCGAACTAGAGAAGAATATCGTTCGCATCCAGAGCGAGTACAACGTGAATCGTATGCCGCTAGCGCAGGCACTGGAGACTGGCGCAGTGGAGCGGATCGATCCATACCCCGTATATTACCGGCAGATCGAAAAACTGGTCGATTTAGACCGATTGCGGGACAGCGGCCTCAAGCTTATAGCGGACTCGATGTACGGTGCAGGCTCAGGGTATTTCAGCAGGGTTTTGGGCGGTGGCACAACCTTGATTACCGAGATACACGGCGAGCGAAACCCGGCGTTCCCCGGCCTCCGGCCGGAGCCGATAGCGCCGAACCTGAGGGAGCTCATGACCAAGGTGAAGGACGAAGGGGCGGACGTGGGCCTTGCCCTCGACGGCGATGCCGACCGTATCGGCATCGTGGATGAGAACGGCAGGTTCCTTACCACCCTAGAGGTGTTTGCTCTCCTCGCTCTTTATCTTTTGGACGTGCGTGGTGAAAAAGGAGCTATAGTAAAAACCGTTACCACGACGAACATGCTCTACCGCCTGGGCGAGATGTACGGGGTGCCGGTTCACGAAACCTCGGTAGGATTCAAATATGTGGCCCCGGTCATGAGAGCGGAAGATGCTTTGATCGGCGGTGAGGAGAGCGGCGGTTTCGGTTTTCGCGGCCACCTCCCCGAGCGTGACGGGATACTGGCCGGTCTCCTTTTCCTGGATTTCATGATCAGTAAACAGAAAACCCCATCTCAATTGCTGGATTACCTGTTCAGCAAGGTCGGCCCCCACTATTATGACCGCAAGGATGTCGATTTTCCCGCAAGCGAAAGGGAAACTATAATTGATCGTCTCTCCAAGATGGGACCTACTGATATCGTTAGCACCACCGTCGAGAGGATTGACACCAGCGACGGTTTTCGCTTCCTGATGGAAGACGGCTCCTGGCTGCTCATCCGCTTCTCGGGGACGGAGCCGATAATGCGGGTCTATTCCGAGAGCGACAGCCCGGACAGGGTGCAACGCTTCATTGCCGCAGGCAGAGAAATGGCGGGGGTTTAGATATATGTCGAACCTCGATGACCCGGCGGTTTATCAGCGGTTTGACCCTTCTGGCATGATCGACCGGATCGCCGACTTGCCACGGCAGTGCCGCATGGCCTGGCATGGTGCTATCGATCTGCCATTGCCTCTCGATTTTGCCGAGGTGGATAAGGTAGTTATACTGGGTATGGGTGGCTCCGCCATCGGCGGCGATATCGTGCGGTCTCTGGCCCTAAAGGTGGGGAAAGCCGCTATAGTAGTTCAGCGAGACTATTACTTGCCCCGCTGGGTCGATGAGCATACTCTGGTCATCGCCTCCAGCTATTCAGGGAACACTGAGGAGACCATATCCGCTTTCTCGGAGGCTCTCAAATCTCCTGCCAAGAAGCTGGTGATCACCACCGGCGGCAGGCTGCAGGCGCTCGCCGCTGAGAATGGCGTCCCGATGTTCGTATTTCATTATAAGGCTGAACCGCGTGCCGCTCTGGGGTACAGCTTCTTTTCGATACTGGCCTTTTTTCAAGGCATGAGGCTTATTAATGTCGAGCATAGGGATATAGATGAGGCTATGGATGTACTCGATAAGGCCTGTAGTAACCTGAGCAAGGACGTGCCACTGGAAAGGAATCCGGCGAAGCAGCTGGCAAGCAAGCTCCAGGGACATTTGGCGGTTATATACGGGGCGGATTTCCTGTCCAGCGTGGCCGATAGGTGGAAGGCCCAGATCAATGAATGCAGCAAGGGTTGGGCTTTCGCTGAGTGTTTTCCAGAGCTGAACCACAATGCGGTGGTAGGGTACAGCTTCCCCGATTGGCTTAACCATAAAGTTGCTATAGTCCTGCTACGGTCCCCGCTAATGAACCCCCGAATACTGACGCGGTACGATGTTACCTGTGAACTGCTGCAAAAACATGAGATCGCCAGCGAGGTAGTAGAACCGGAGGGTAACAGCGAGCTGGCCCAGCTGATGAGCGCGGTATCGCTTGGCGACCATGTCAGCTACTATCTGGCGATATTGAACGGGGTTGACCCGTCCCCGGTAGAGCCTATCGATCATCTGAAGAAACGTCTATCTGAGTCCTGAAACCATATAGCGGAAGGCGAAGGTGAGGGGGGTGAGAATATGGACTTCGGTTTTACCGCGGAGGAAGAAGAATTCCGTGCGGAGGTACGCAAGTACATAACAGGCGATCTGTTGCCGCCAGGCTATTGGAGGGGGATGGAGGGGGAATTCGATCCCGACCGCTTCGAATTCACCAAGCAGGTTGCTAAGAAGCTGGGGGCCAAGAAATGGCTGGCGATTGACTGGCCCCGGGAATACGGTGGTCTGGATGCTCCGCCGATCCAGCACATGATCTTCAAGGAAGAGGCGACCTATCTCATGGTTCCCGGCCTCGATATGGGTATCGGGGGCATAACCTGGGTCGGCCCGACGCTGTTGCTCCTGGGCACCGAGGAGCAGAAGAGACGGCACCTTTTGCCGCTGGCAGCAGGTGAGGAGTGGTGGTGCACTTTATACAGCGAACCCGATGCCGGCTCGGATATGGTAAATATCCAATGCGGTGCTGCTCTTCAAGGGGACGAATACATCGTCAACGGGCAGAAGATATGGACCAGCGCCGGGCATGTCGCCGATTGGGGTCTGCTGCTGGTAAGGACGAATCCGAAAGCCTCAAAGAAGCATCACGGGCTTATCCTTATCATGGTCGATATGAAGGCCCCGGGTATTACAATACGCCCCATATTCAGCCTCGCCGGGCACCACACCTTCAATGAGGTCTTCTTCGATAATGTTCGCGTCCCGGTGACCAACCGTATCGGGGAGGAGAACAGCGGCTGGCGCAATGTCATGATTGCACTGGCCTTCGAGAGGACCGCTGGTATTATGCTCACCGCCGCGAGCTATCGACTTGTCGATGAGATGGTAAGGTTCGTCAAAGAAACCGATGTGGGGGCAGGCTTAATATCGGACACCCCTAGCTTTAAACAGAGGATAGCGGAGCTAGCCACCCGTGTAGAGATCGCTCGTCTGCTGGGTTACCGCATCGTATGGCTGCGCATGAAGGAAGCCGTGCCCGGTTATGAGGGCGCTATGATAAAGGTACTGGCGGCGGAGACATTCCAGCAGGTTGCTACTGTGGCAACCCAGATGATGGGGCTCTACGGGCAGTTGCGCCAGGGGTCGAAATGGGTGCCGCTGGAGGGGATGATGGCGGATATGTACCTGAATTCGGTTGGAATCCCTATAGCGGCCGGCACCTCGGAGATCATCCGTACCGTACTCGCAGAGAGGGGCCTCGGCCTCCCCAGAGGGGGATGAGCGCTCACCTCTTGGAATACTGTTTTGATTTGCGGGCGCGGACGAGGCCGTACTTCTTACGCTCCTTCACACGGGAATCGCGGGTGAGGAAACCCTGGCCTCGCAGTATCGGGCGCAGGTTCTCGTCAGCAGCAAGCAGCGCACGGGAGATACCATGTCTTACTGCACCTGCCTGACCGACAATGCCTCCACCTGTTACCTTGACGCTGATGCTGAATTTTTTAATAGTATCGGTTGCTGTAAGCGGTTCCATAATTGACTTCTTAAGCCTCTCTTGGGTGAATATCTCATCATAGGGTCGGCCATTGACCACAATGGCACCTTCGCCTGGCAGCAATCTTACCCTAGCCACCGCACTTTTGCGTCTGCCGGTGGCGTGAAAAAAGGCTTTACTATTCAATTAGCCCCTCCCTTATTCCGACTCTTCTCTTCAGGAGAGCTCTTTGGCGCAGCCTGCTCCATCTGTGGTTGATAAGGATGCTTGTCCCCGGCATACACCTTAAGCCTCTTCATCATCGCTCGGCCGAGCCGGTTGTGCGGTATCATACCCCTCACCGCATGTTCGATTACCCGAGTAGGATGAGTCTCGATCATTCTGGTAAGACTGGTACTCTTTAACCCCCCGGGATAATTGGAGTGACGGTAATAGAACTTCTGCTGGCCCTTATTGCCGGTTACCCTGATTCTGGATGCGTTAATTACTACGACGAAGTCTCCCGTATTCATGTTCGGTGTATATGTAGGCTTGTTTTTACCCATCAACAACGTGGCCACTTCAGTCGCCAGACGGCCCAGGGTCCTGTCTGTGGCGTCTATCATGTGCCACTGAGGATTAAGTTCTGAGGCTTTTGCGCTATAAGTCTTCATTGCATCTTTCCATTGTAATTTACTTTCAACAGACACAGCCCATGGGGAGGGGCGGGGGGGCCAGCAACCGCAACCCTCTTCGACTCTAAAATCTCCTCGAAACCTGCCACGTCTATTTTGCCAAGGCCCACCTGCAGCAGGGATCCTACCGTATTGCGGACCTGGTGAGGCAAAAAGGCATTGGCTTCAATATGACAGGTCACCATGGAGCCTTCTCGAAACGTGTTTGCGCGGTATACAGTACGCACCGTGTTGCGAAGGTCGTCCAGTGAGCTGGCGAAGGGGGCAAAATCGTATGTGCCGACGATAGCCTGACATGCCCTATCCATCCCTGCGATATCGAGCGGCTGTTGTACGAAAAGCGCATTCCAGCGACGCAGAGGAGAAGGGCTGGTATCGTTCCAGATGTAATAGCAGTATTCCCGGCTCAAGGCGTCTCTCCTCGGATCGAAGTCATGATTCACTGCAATGGCATTCTTGATAGCTATATCATCTGGTAAATGGTGATTGAGCGCTCGAGCGATAGTCATCGGTTCCAGAGAACATTCTGTGTCACAGGCAACGACCTGCCCTCTGGCGTGAACGCCTCGATCCGTGCGCCCGGCAAATGCAGTGCGGATCTTCTCCCCGGTGACCTTCTCCAGCGCGTTCTCCAGTTCACCCTGAATTGTGGGCAAATCTTCCTGAACTTGAGAACCATGATATCTGGCACCGTCATATTCCACTATAAGGGCAATCCTCGTATTCATTCAACCAATTCCAATTGCACCATAGGTGCAGCATCGCCCAGCCGGGGGCCGAGCTTTACAATTCGGGTATAGCCGCCGCCGCGTTTGGCATATCTCGGAGCTAATTCCCCGAAAAGTTTGGCAACCACCTTGTTATCGCTGATCATCGATAGCACCCGGCGGCGGCTGTGAAGAGAGCCGTCCTTGCCCAGGGTTATCACCTTCTCCGCTATGCCTCGAACCTCTTTGGCTTTGGCCTCAGTGGTGGTGATCTTCTCATAACGCAGCAGGTCGGTAACCATGTTACGGTACATTAACGTCCTGTGTCCTGTAGGCCTCGACAGCCGCCTGCCGCTCACGTGGTGTCTCATTAAGGGATGTCCTCCGCTGTCATTTCGTCCGCTGGCGCTGAATAATCCCCTGCTTCTCGAAGAGGCTCACTATCCGCCTCTTCATCCTCTGAGATGAACCTCTTCGCTATGAGCTGCTGCTTAACTTCATCCAGGGCCTTCTGTCCGAAGTTCTTTATGTTAATCAGCTCATCATCGCTCTTCTCCAGCAGTTCACCCGCCTTGGTGATCCCGGCCCTCTTGAGGCAGTTGAAAGTGCGAACGGAAAGGCCGAGTTCTTCTATCGGCAGATTGTATTGCTCCAACGGAACTGGCAGACGGGGTTGCTTTTCACCGACCCTGAGCGGCACCCTTGCCAGCTCGTAGAACAGCTGAAACTGCTCTATCAGCAGGTGAGCACTGTGGCTGACAGCATCCACCGGCGATGTAGTTCCGTCGGTCCACACATCGAGTATTAGCCTTTCATAGCTGCGCTGCCCGACGCTGGTGGTCTCCACTGTATAGTTGACTTTACGTGCCGGGGTAAAGATAGCGTCCACCGGGATCACCCCGATGGGCAGGTGCTCTCCCTGCTCCCAACCCTGGTACCCCTGACCGGCAGGCCGATAACCGGTACCCTTTTCAATATTGAACTCCACGTTCAGTTTAGCCTTCGTGGAATCCAGTGTGGCCAGATGTAGATCGGGGTTGACCACCTCGAAATCGGCCGACGGCTGGATATTCCCAGCTAAAACATCCCCCTCACCCTCGGCTTCCAGCTTGAGAATGCCGCTGTGTGATGTGAGGGGACGCAATCTGATGGTTTTGACATTTAGCAGGAAATCAACCGTGTCTTCCTTCATGTGTGGTATGGTTGAGAACTCATGCTGAATGCCGTCGATCCTGATCCAGGTAACGGCAGCCCCGGGGAGCGAACTGAGGATGACCCGTCTCAGGGCGTTACCCAGAGTGATGCCAAAGCCTCTCTCCATGGGCTCAATGACAAAACGTCCATATTTATCAGAGAGCTCTGCGCATTCTATCTGTGGAGTAACTGTCTCAGACAAAAATAAACCTCCATCCACTATCGAGAGTAATATTCCACTATTGCCTTGTCATCTATCTTGAGATCGATATCGCTGCGGCTGGGTGGCGTAAGAACACGAGCTAATACCTTGTCAAGATCCAGATTCAGCCAGTCGGGGATTATCCTGTCTCCGATCTGCTCTATCATTTGCCTGTAGTACTCGGTTTTGGTTCCTTGCGCCGTCCACTGTAAGATATCGCCAGCCTTAACCTGATAAGACGGGATATCGGTTTTACGTCCATTCACCATGATGTGCCCATGCCGCACCAGTTGTCGGGCCTGGTTCCGAGAGTCGGCATAACCGACGCGATAGACCACGTTATCGAGCCGCATCTCCAAGATCTGAAGCATATTCTCTCCGGTGACGCCGGGGCGACGCTCAGCCTCAGTGAAGTGCCTGCGGAACTGCCTTTCCAAAACGCCGTAGGTATGGCGTGCCCTTTGCTTCTCCTTTAGCTGCAGGCCGCGATCGGAAATCTTCCGCCGCTGCGGCCGCTGGCGTCCGGGGGGCAAGTTGCGCCTCTCGAGGGCGCATTTCTTGGTGGTACACCGCTCCCCCTTCAACATCAACTTCTCTCCCTGGCGTCTGCAGAGGCGACACACCGGGCCTGTATAGCGAGCCATTGTTTACTTCACTCTCCTATCATAACTAAACATTATACCCTTCTCCTCTTTCTCGGCCGGCAGCCATTGTGGGGGGTGGGGGTAACATCCCGGATGCCGGTAATAGTGAGACCTGCCGCCTGAAGAGAGCGAATCGCCGCCTCCCGGCCACTACCCGGACCCTTTACGTATACGTCGACTTGCCTGACTCCGTGTTCCATTCCCTTGCGTGCCGCCTGCTCTGCGGCAAGCTGTGCCGCATAAGGTGTTCCCTTACGTGATCCTTTGAATCCGGCTGTTCCCGAGCTGGACCAGGATATTGCGTTGCCCGAGGGATCAGTGATAGTGATAATGGTGTTATTGAAGGTTGAGTGGATATAGGCATGCCCTTTGGGCACGGCCTTCCGTTCTCTCTTCTTCACCCGTGTCGGTTTTTTCGATTTTTCTGGCATTTGGCCCTCTACTTCCTGGCAACGGTGCGGCGGCGTCCGGCTACAGTCTTGCGGGCACCCCTTTTGGTACGTGCGTTAGTACGGGTACGCTGTCCGCGAAGGGGTAAACCACGGCGATGTCTGATGCCACGGTAGCTGCCAATTTCTATTAGCCGTTTTATATTGAGATTGACCTTGCGCCTTAGCTCCCCTTCAACTATATGTTCACGCTCAATAGTTTCACGGATCAGGCTGGTTTCACCTTCGGTAAGGTCGCTAATTTTGGTATCGGGATTGATATTTGCCTGCTCCAATATCCGCTTACTGGCAGTGCGGCCGATCCCATATATATAGCATAAGCCGACCTCGACCCTCTTGTTTTTGGGTAGATCTACCCCCGCTATCCTCGCCATACTATCATCCTTCTCATAATAGCTATAAAATTAACCCTGCCTTTGCTTATGTCTCGGGTTCTCACATATAACCCGTACTACTCCCTTTCTTTTTACCACCTTGCACTTTTCACATCTGGGTTTAACCGAAGCACGAACCTTCATGACTAATCCCTCTATTCTGGATCTAGCGGAACCTGTAAGTGATCCTGCCCCTAGTAAGGTCGTAGGGGGAGAGTTCCACCAATACTTTATCTCCGGGTAGTATCTTAATATAATGTATCCTCATCTTGCCCGATATGTGAGCCAGAACCCGGTGCCCGTTGGCCAGCTCAACCCGAAACATGGTATTAGGCAACGGCTCTACTACCTTTCCCTCGACCTCTATGCTCTCTTTCTTAGCCATGATTTACATCAATTGATCCTGGTGAGGACCTCCGCCTCTCCACCGGTAATCGCTATGGTATTCTCGAAATGCGCACACAGGCTGCCGTCGGCAGTGGTAACGGTCCACCCGTCGCCCGCTACCTTGGTGCGCCAACCGCCTACATTGACCATCGGTTCCAAAGCCAGGGTCATCCCTTCGGACAATACAGGACCCTGCCCCGGCGTGCCGTAGTTCGGTATCTGGGGGGGTTCGTGCATCTGGCGGCCGATGCCGTGCCCGACATACTCACGCACCACCGTAAATCCACGCGATTCCACGTAGGATTGAATTGCTGCCGAGACGTCACCCAAATGGGCTCCACTGCGGGCATCCTTGATCCCCGCCTGCAATGCCCCCTCCGTCGTCTCGATCAGGCTTCTTGCCTCAGGGCTGATATTCCCCACTCCAACGGTGACTGCCGCATCGCCTTGGAACCCATCATGCACCGCCCCGAAATCCAGAGAGACGATGTCTCCCTCTCTGAGCATTCGCTTACCGGGGATGCCGTGGACCAGCTGCTCATTCACGGACACGCACAGATGCGACGGGAAGCCCCGGTAGTTCTTGAAAGAGGAGGTGACCCCGTGTCGCTTCATCTCCTCAACCGTTATTCTATCGAGCTCTTCAGTGATGATACCAGGTTCGACCTTTTTCTGCAATATGTCAAGTATAGTGGCCACGATGCGGCCCGCTTTTCTCATAATATCCAGCTCACGCTGCGACTTGATTATTATGCCCATATCAACCCTCGGTAATCGCACCTATAAGGCTTCTGCTGATGCTGTCGATATTTCCTTCCCCGCTGATCTCAACCAGCTTACCTGAAGCATTGTAGTATTCAATCAGCGGTGCGGTATCTGATAGGTAGACGCTGATCCTTTTCTTTACCGTCTCCGGGGTATCGTCGGAGCGCTGGTATAGTTCCCCGCCACACTTATCGCACTTCCCGGGGGTCTTGGGTGGGGACGATACCGTGTGGTACGGTGTCTGGCATTCACGGCAGATGAAGCGCCCCCCCAATCGCCTAACCAGTTCATCGGTTGGAACATTGATATAGATAACCCGATCGATTTCCGACCCACTCTCCCCCATCGCCCTATCCAACGCCTTGGCCTGTTCCAGTGTCCGCGGGAACCCGTCAAGCATAAATCCGGTGGCGGAATCAGGCTCGCTTATTCGCTGCATTATCATCTTGATCGTTATATCATCGGGGACCAGAAGCCCCTTCTCCATGTAAGATTTTACCTGGCTGCCCAGTTCTTCCCCCCTGTTGACCGCGGCGCGGAACAGATCTCCGGAGGCGATATGGCTGATCCCCAGCTTATCCGCTGCCAACCCGGCCTGCGTTCCTTTGCCTGACCCCGGCGCCCCCAGAAGTACAACATGCACTACAATATCTCCTTACTTAAGGAAGCCTTCATACCGGCGCATTACAAGCTGGGACTCCAATTGCCTCATGGTATCCAGGGCGACGCCAACTACGATGAGCATGCCGATCGACGGCAGCACCAGAGCCTGCACACCGGTGATGCTTTGAATAATAAACGGCGATATGGCAACGACAGCCAGGAACAGAGCTCCACCCCAGGTAACCCTGGTTAGCACCCGGTTCAGGTATTGCTGGGTGGCCTTGCCCGGGCGGATCCCGGGGAGGAACGCTCCCTGCCGCTGCAAGGTTTCCCCCAGGTTCTGTTGCTGAAAGATTATCATGGCATAGAAGAAGGTAAAGAACAGTACCAGCACGAAGTACGCCAGCCAATAGAACCAGTGTGTCGATGAGAACAGGTTCACGATGGTGTTGGCGAAATTCCCCACTTCGCTTGGCGGGTTGGCGAAAAAGCCGGCTACCACACCGGGGAATATCAACAATGCCATAGCGAATATCACCGGTATCATGCCCGCTGAGTTTACTCTGATTGGGATGTGAGTGCCGCCAGATTGGCGATACATCTTGCCCCCCCGGTATAAGCTGCGTGCGTACTGCACCGGGATTCGCCGGTGAGCCTCGGTGAAGATAACGATGGTTACCAGGATTGCCAGTGCCATAATCAAGAACAGTATCAACCCCCACATACCCCCCGCAGACCCCGGGACGAGATAGCCTTGACCGATCAGTTGCGGAAGGGTCGCCACGATGCCGCCGAAGATGATCAGCGATACGCCATTACCGATACCGTATTCAGTTATCAACTCTCCCAGCCAAACGAGGAACATCGTACCCGCCGTCATCGCTATCACCATTGTGGCTGTAGGCAGCAGATTGGGGCCGGAAAGACCTATATCGCTTATCACGCCGTACTGTTGAATCAATATCAATTGCCCATATCCCTGTAGCACCGCAAGAGGCACGGTCAGCCAATGGGTGTACATGTTTATCTTGGCTCTCCCGGCATCCCCTTCACGGGAGATCGCCTGCAGTCGAGGAATAATCGGAACCATTAGCTGCATGATTATCATTGCGGTTATGTACGGATAGACGCCCATGGCGGCGATGCTCATGTTCCTCATGGCGCCACCGCTGAAGAGATCAAGCATACCTACCAGGGCGCCGCCACTGCCCCCCCCGCCGAGGAACTCCTTCATCGCTGCTAAATCAGCGCCTGGAACCGGCACATGGGCGACAAAGCGAAAAACTAAGAGCAGGCCGAGGGTAATTAAGATCTTGCGCCTGAGATCTGATTGCCCGAAGGCGTCGATCATCGCTTGCAGGAGCTGTGGTCGGGTGCTCTTTCTCTCCTGGGTCACTGTTATAGCTCCTCCGCTTTCCCTCCGGCTTCCTCAATCTTGCGCCGTGCCGACTGGGTGAACTTATTAACCTTCACCGTAAGAGGCCTGTCGATTTCGCCGTTACCGAGGACTTTTATCGGGCGTTTCAAGGATTTTATAATCCTCTCTTGCACCAGAGCCTCCGGGGTAACCTCGCTATCCGCTTCGAAATGATTCAGGCGCTCGATATTTATGGTTGTGTACTCTTTCCTGAATATATTGGTAAACCCCCTGAGCTCCGGAAGCCGTTTAGTCTGCGGGTTCTGCCCCCCCTCGAAGCCGGGGCGCGTGTGATAACCGGTGCGCGACTTTTGCCCCTTGGTTCCCTTTCCACAGGTTCTGCCATGACCGCTACCAAGCCCGCGGCCCAGCCTCTTTGTTTTATGTTTAGCCCCTGTAGGCGGGGCCAACTCATTTTGCCTCACCGCTCTCCTCCACTTTCACCAGGTGTCTGACCTTCATGATCATCCCCTTTATAGCTGCAGAATCATCGTGCTCAACGCTCTGGTGTAAACGACGAAGCCCAAGCGATTTGAGTGTCCTCCGCTGATCTCTGGGATGGCCGATATCGCTCTTGATCCAGGTAACCAGTAGCTTAGCCATGTGCCACCTCTCCCGCTGGCTTGGCCTTCCGTTTGGCCACCTCCTCTTTGGGGTCCCTGATCTGGCTTAATCCCTGTATCGTTGCCCTCACTACGTTTACCTGATTGGCACTGCCCAAGCTTTTGGTAAGTATATCGGTGATCCCGCAAACCTCCAGTACCGCCCGTACCCCACCGCCAGCTATCAATCCCGTCCCCGGCGATGCTGGCTTGAGTAAAACTTTTGCCCCCCCGTACTTGGCTACTATTGTATAGGGTATGGTTCCATCCCGCATTGGGGCATTTATCAAACGTTTCTTGGCGGCTGCGGCGCCCTTGCGGATGGCTTCCGGGATTTCCTTTGCCTTTCCCAATCCAGCGCCGACCTGACCATGCCCGTCCCCCACGACTACCAGGGCGGTGAAGCTGAATCTCCTGCCACCCTTCACCACTTTGGCAACACGCTTTATATTGACTAGTTTCTCTTCAAAGGTTGGCTCTTCTTGTTCCATATACTCCATACTAGAACTCCAGGCCTGAATCTCTGGCAGCTTCTGCCAATGCTTTGACCCTGCCGTGGTATTTATAGCCCCCGTTATCGAACATGACCTTGGTGATACCGTCACCTGTCGCTTTCTTGGCTATCGATGCGCCCACCAGTGCCGCGATCTCGACCTTGTTCTTTCCGTTTGCCTCCTGTTTAATCGCCGGGTCCAATGTCGACGCTGATACGAGGGTGAGCCCCTGTCTATCATCTATTATCTGGGCGTAAATGTGGTTCAAGCTGCGGAATACGCACAGGCGCGGGCGATCGTTGATTCTACGAAACCTCCCCCGTGCCCGTTTGTGCCTCCTTATCCGTGCCGCTCTGGCATCCTTCACCTGCACTATCTGCCGACACCTACCTTCCCTGATTTTCCTGGTTTCAGGCGGACCCGTTCCCCGGCATACCTTATGCCTTTACCCTTGTAATGATCCGGTGGCCTGACCGACCTGATTCTGGCCGCCATATCACCGACCTTTTCCTTGCTAATGCCCTGTACCAGGATGTGCTGTGCGTCGGTGGCCGTGATCGCCACACCGTGCAGCGGGTTAATCTCCACGGGATGGGAATAGCCCACCTGTAGCACGACCTTCTGGCCCACGCTTTGAGCACGATAGCCCACACCGACAAGCTCCAGCTCTTTGCGGAACCCCTTGCTTACCCCCTCAACCATGTTCGCCAGCAGGCTCCGGGTTAATCCGTGGAGCGAGCGATGAATGCGGCTATCGCTCGGCCTGGCTACCGTCAGGGTGTCGCCGTTTAAAGATATTTCCATGTCCGGGTTGAAGGAGCAAGATAGGTCCCCCTTAGGGCCCTTTACATGGACCTCATTGCCTTCGATGTTTACCTCTACGCCCTGTGGTATGGCGATGGGCATTTTACCGATACGTGACACTATAATCCCTCTCTCACCATATATAGCATAGCAATTCGCCGCCGACCCCCTGTCGCCATGCCTCCTGTCCAGTCAGCACTCCTTTAGGCGTTGATAGAATGGCGATGCCTAGCCCCCCCATAATTCGGGGAATTTCCTTGCGCTGGGTGTAAATCCTTAGACCTGGCTTGGAAACCCGCTTCAGCCCGGCTATTACCGGTCCGCTATCCTCGGAATATTTGAGGTATATCTTGATCATTCGCTGAGGCTTGCCTTTTACTACCTCATAATCGTGGATGAACCCTTCTTCCCGGAGAATTTTGGCTATGGCCAGCTTGATGCTCGAAGCGGGTACAAGGGTAAAATCATGCCTTGCAAGCACTGCATTACGTATTCTGGTTAGCATATCGGCGACCGGGTCTGTTGTCATCGTCCTACCCTCACTATTAGATCACCCAGCATAAGGCATCTAGCGACCTCATATTTACCAGCTCGATTTCCTCACTCCCGGCAGCTTTCCCTCAAGGGCCAGCTTGCGGAAACAGATGCGGCAGAGCCCAAATTGGCGTATAAAGGCACGTGGCCTGCCGCACAGGCTGCAGCGGTTTCTCCTCTGCACCTCGTATTTAGGTTCCCTCTTTGACTTTACGATCTTCGATGTTTTTGCCATATTTATCTATACCCGCTCTCGGCTAGTATTTATACATTACTCCAATATCACTGATGGACAAAGGGCATCCCCAGCAGTTCTAATAGCCTTCTCCCCTCCGCATCGGTAGGAGCGGTAGTGACGATTGATATCTCTAAGCCCCTTACCTTGTCCACCTTTTCATAATCGATCTCGGGGAATATGATCTGCTCTCTCAACCCCATGGTGTAGTTACCACTGCCATCGAACGATTCTGACGGCATCCCCTGAAAATCACGTATCCGCGGCAGGGTAATACTCATCAGTTTATCGAGGAAATAATACATTCGACTCCCCCGCAGAGTAACCATTACCCCTATCGGCATCCCCTTGCGTATCTTGAAACCGGAGATCGGTTTTTTAGCCTTGGTAATCACCGGTTGCTGCCCCGTGATGGCAGCGATATCCTTAACCGCCGCCTCAACCGCATGGGCATTCTGGGTCGCTTCACCCAGGCCGACATTTACCACCACTTTAGTTAAACGAGGCGCTTGCATAACGCTCTTGTAACCGTATTCCTGCATTAAGGCGGGAACAGCCTCGTTCATGTACTTTTCTTTGAGTCGCTCCATCAGTCCATTACCTCGCCGCAATTACGGCATATCCTGGCTCTAGTGCCGTCCTTCAGTTCACCAGACTTGGGACGGGTTGGGTGATTGCACTTACTGCAAATAAGCATTACGTTCGATACGGGCATGGCCGATTCCTGCTCGATTATACCCGCCTGCTTCGCCTGTCCCCTGGGTTTTGTATGGCGCTTTACCTTGTTCGCTCCCTCGACGATGACGCAGCCCTTTTCCGGCAGTGATTTGCGTATTTTCCCCTTGTGCCACTTATCTCTGCCAGTGAGGACGATGACCGTATCGCCTTTTCTCAATTTCATGTCTATAACACCTCGGGAGCCAGAGACAGGATCTTCATGAAATTCTTCTGTCGCAGCTCATGGGCTACGGGCCCAAATATGCGTGTTCCCTTGGGGTTATTCTTGTCGGTCAGTATCACCGCGGCGTTCTCATCGAACCTGATCGATGAGCCGTCGGGGCGCCGATAAGATTTGGCGGTGCGCACTACCACCGCTCTGACCACCTCACCTTTCTTGACTGCACCTCCCGGGGTTGCCTCTTTTACCGAAGCAACTATGATATCCCCTACGCTGGCATACCGCTTGCGGCTTCCGCCGGGAACGTTGATACACATGATGCTTTTAGCACCCGTGTTATCGGCCACCTTGACCCTGGTCATGTGCTGTATCATTCCAGCTCGCTTCTAGCCACAATTTCTTCAACCCTCCACCGCTTCTCTCTGGAAAGGGGTCGGGTCTCTACAATCCGCACCACATCTCCCATCCGGCAGGAGTTGCTCTCATCGTGAGCCTTGAACCGCCTGATCCGTTTCACCTTTTTCCGGTACAGCGGATGGGATCGGTAATACTGGACTGCAACGACTACAGTTTTATCCATCTTGTCGCTGACCACGCGCCCCTGCTTTATCTTCTGCTTCTTATCAGCATCAGCTACCAACGAACTTCACTCCTCACTCTTGAGCTCTCTCCCGGATGACAGTCTTAATCCTGGCAATTCGTTTCTTTACGTTGCGTATCTCATGGTAATTCACCAGCTGCTTGGTTGCAAGGCGGAACCTCAAATTGAGCAATTCTCTGTAAGAGTCGTTCAACTGCCCCTTCAATTCCTCCTGGCTGAAAGTGCGCAATTCTTGCGCTTTCAAACTACGCTCCCTCCCTGTGCGCGGTTTCGGCATCCCGGATCACGAACCTGGTCGGGATGGGCAGCTTATGGGAAGCTAAACGCATCGCCTCCCGGGCTGCCTCTTCCTTAACCCCAGCGATCTCGAACAGTATTCTGCCCGGCTTGGTAACGCAGACCCAGTGGTCCACTGCACCCTTCCCACTGCCCATACGGGTC
Source organism: uncultured Dehalococcoidales bacterium (assembly GCA_964448395.1). Lineage (GTDB taxonomy): Bacteria > Chloroflexota > Dehalococcoidia > E44-bin15 > E44-bin15 > CAYUWM01. The sequence continues at coordinate 61,293 of CAYUWM010000001.1, read as the reverse complement.
TCAGCCGGTTTAGCGCTTACCGGTTTGTCGGGGAATACCCGTATCCAGACCTTGCCCCCCCGCCTGACGTGGCGGATAATAGCCCTTCTTGCAGCTTCGATCTGTCTCGCAGTAAGCCAGCAGGCTCCCTGAGCCTGAAGCCCGTATTCACCAAAGTTAATGGCATTGCCCGCCTGAGCTACTCCCCGGCGGCGTCCCCGCTGTTGTTTGCGATATTTAACCCTCTTTGGCTGTAACATGTTTTATACCTTAATCAGCATTTTGTGGTTCTGCCGGCTCTTTGGGCTTCGCCTTTTTCTTGGATTTCGTCTCGGAATCACCTGATATCCCGGTGTCGGTCTTTTTCTCAGCCTTGCTCTTGGTTTTGGTTGCAGGCTTATCTGCCGGCTCGATTTCCTTCTTGGCCTTGGTCTTAGATCGGGCTCCGGTCTTCTCCGCCGTCTTGGCCGCGGCCTTGTCCCCTTCTTTTGCCTTAGACCTGGCTTTAGCTTTCGGCTCCTCCGTTGTGGCAGCTTCTTTCTTTATCTTGGCTTTCGCCTTAACTTTAGCCTTGGGCTCATCCGCGATCACAGTCTCTGCCTTCGCCTCGCCCTCGGTTTCTACCTCTGCCGTTGCTTTATTTTCCTCCTCTGCCGCTCCTCGTTCCTCTGCTGTTTTCTCAAGGTTCACTACCTCCGCCGTCTCCTTTACCTCCGCCTCGGCATCACCCGCACTGTCCTTGAGTGTGGCAACCTCTGTTACATCAGGTTCAATCTCGGCAGGTGCCACTTCCTCAACGGGGGTCAGCAGTGACCTCTCCATGAACATCTTTTCTGCCTCAGAGATAACATCGCCTTTGTAAATCCAGACCTTCACCCCGGTTCGCCCCAACGTAGTATGTGCCTCCGCCTGCGCGTAATCGATATCTGCTCGCAGGGTATGAAGCGGCACCCTTCCTTGATGCAGTGTCTCCCTCCTTGCATATTCCGATCCGGAAAGCCGGCCGGCGCAGGTGATCTTGATCCCCTGTGCCCCCCTCTCCATCGCCCGGGAGATTGCCTGCTTCATAGCGCGCCGGTGTGATATTCTCCGCTCCATCTGCTGAGCGATGCTCCTAGCAACAAGGTAAGCGTCCAGTTCTGGTTGAGCAACCTCGAGGATATTCAGGCGCACCCGCTTTCCAGCTGTCTTCTCCAGCACTTGCCTCATCTCGTCAACCCGCTGACCGCCCCTGCCGATTACTATTCCTGGACGGGCTGTATAGACCGCTACCGTCACCTGATTAGCCGAGCGCTCGATTTCGACCCGTGATATATCATCAAAGCCATATTTATACTCTATAGCCTTTCTGATTCTCAGGTCTTCTTGGATAAGAACGGTATAGGCCTTATCGGCATACCACTTCGCCTGCCAATCCTTAACAAAACCCAGCCTGAAACCAATCGGATGAACTTTATGCCCCAATTATTCCTCCTCCTTGACCACTACGGTGATATGGCTGGATCGTTTCAATATCGGTTTCACACGACCCCTCGGCCCGGCACGAAAACGTTTCAAGGTTCTGCTTGCATCAACGAATATTTCAGTAATAACCAGGTCATCGGGTGTCATCTCATAGGTGTTTTCCGCATTGGCGGCAGCCGACTTCACCACCTTTGCTACCGTGCGTGCTGATGGCGAAGGCATAAACCTGAGCACTGCCAGTGCATCATCGACTTTTTTGCCACGTACCAGGTCCGCGAAAGGCCTCAGCTTACGCGGCGTTGTCCTGATATACTTGGCGGTGGCTTTTACTTCCATAATTGCTACTTCTTCATCTTTTTCTTGATCGTTGCTACCCTTTCCGACTTGGCGGAATGGCCTCTAAATGTCCTGGTGAAAGCGAATTCGCCCAGCTTGTGCCCGACCATGTTTTCGGTGAGGAAAATGGGCACATGCCTTCTGCCGTCGTGGACACCTATGGTATGCCCGATCATTTCAGGTACTATGGTTGATGCGCGTGACCATGTTTTTATAACCGCCTTCTCCCCTGACTGGTTCAGGCTTGTCACCTTTTGCAATAGTTTGGGATCCACAAACGGCCCCTTCTTAGCAGATCTGGACATGGTCTAACCTCTTCATCTTCCTGACTTCCTGCGCCTGACTATCATGCTATCGGTGCGTTTATTTTTCCGTGTGATGTATCCCAGTGCCGGCTTGCCCCACGGGGTCTTGGGGCCGGGCAACCCTATGGGAGACTTGCCCTCGCCGCCTCCATGCGGATGATCCCTTGGTGTCATCGCCGATCCACGCACCGAAGGTCGAATCCTGAGATGCCTCTTCCTCCCCGCCTTGCCCAGCTTGATGTGCTGATGATCAACATTTCCCACCTGGCCGATTGTGGCCTGGCACTCGAGGTGAATCTTCCTTATCTCGCTGGAAGGCATCCTCACCAGGGCATAATTGCCTTCCTTTGCCATAAGCTGTGCCGAAGCACCTGCCCCCCTGGCCAGCTGCCCTCCCTTGCCTCGGTGGAGCTCGATATTGTGAATTGAAGTGCCAGTGGGTATCGACCTCAATTGCAAGGTGTTCCCCGGTTTTATCTCGGCACCATCGCCCGAATTGATGCTAGCGCCCACCTTGAGTCCGACGGGCGCCAGGATGTAGCGTTTTTCTCCATCCGCGTACTGTAACAGCGCCAGACGCGCCGAACGGTTCGGATCGTACTCTATGGCAATCACCTCACCGGGAACATCCTGCTTGTCGCGCTTGAAATCGATGACGCGATATAACCGTTTAGCACCACCACCGCGATGACGAACAGTCATCCGCCCCTGGTTATTTCTCCCCGCCTTATTCTTAAGGGGCCTCAGCAGCGACCTCTCCGGCTTCGTCTTGGTTATCTCATCAAAGGTGGCGCCGGTCATCCCCCTGCGCCCCGGTGATGTGGGTTTATACACCTTAAGCGGCATCTGCTAAACCTTCCCCTTCACGGTATGTATTTGAAATGCCTTCATTTTCATCGTCAATCATAATACAGAATATCAACCCTTTTTTAGATCCCCTCAAAGAATTCTATCTTCTGGCCCGGCTTGAGCGTTACCACCGCCTTTTTTGAGGCTGAGGTCAGGCCACGTCTCCTGCCCGGTCCACGCCACTTGGGATGGACTGTGATCATGTTTACTTTTATTACCTCTACTTTGAAGGTCTGCTCTACAGCTTGCCTTACCTGATGTTTGTTGGCGTTCCCCGCTACTTCAAAGATGTACTTACCCCGTTCCTGGAGAGCGGTGCTCTTCTCTGTGATTATCGGGCGCTGTAGCACTTCCATTGTCTGCATTTTCGTTATGCTCTCCGCATGTCTAAGTAGCTGATTTCACCGCATTCTTCGGTTCCGCTGCTGCAATCTCTTCAACCGCCCGTATCGCCTTCTTGGCAAGGATGATTTTCCGGTGGGATAGCAGATCACCGATATTGAGCATGCTTGCCGGCAGTGTTTTCGTCTGGCTTATGTTGCGTGCCGACTTGTATATATTGATATCCGGCTCGGCGGTTACGATGATTACCGAAGTGTCTACCCCCAGCGCCTCCAGTATTTGGGCCATCTCGCTTGTCTTCGGCCCCTTCATTTTCAGCTTATCCACCACGATCATCTCGTTCTCTGCTGCCTTCGCTGATAGAACACACCTCAGGGCGAGGCGGCGCATCTTCTTCGGCATATCCTGTCGGTGATCCCGAGGCTGGGGCCCGAATATTACGCCGCCACCTTTAAGCAGCGGTGATCGAGAGCTTCCCCGTCTCGCCCTCCCCGTTCCCTTCTGTCGGAAAGGTTTGGCTCCCCCTCCTGAGACCTGCCCGCGCGTCTTGCTGCTGGCGGTCCCCTGGCGGGCGTTTGCCAGTTGCCTCACCAGAGCCTGGTGAACCACGGCGTGATTCATCGGCACCGCAAATATGTCGTCACGCAGCTTCACGTTGCCGACGACCTCTCCCTGAACATTATGAACCGCAAACTGTGGCATTTAGAATCCCTCCGGTGCGACGTCGAACAACTGCCCGTCGATCAGGTACAGTATCCTGTCAGCACTCTCGGCGAGGCGCCGGTCATGAGTAACTACAATCAACGTTTTTCCACCCCTCACGTTTAGGCGATTTAGCAATTCCATGATCTCCATACTGGTCCTGGTATCCAGATTGCCGGTAGGCTCATCGGCAAGGATCACTTTTGGATTGAGTATCAGGGCGCGGGCGATTGCTACCCTCTGCTGCTCACCGCCGGAGAGTTCACCCGGCTTATGATGCATACGGTTCTTGAGCCCTACAACCTGAAGCAACCGGGTGGCACGTCCATGATACCGCCGTCCATTTATTACCGGCAATACGGGGGTGAGCACATTCTGTAACGCATTCAGCGTCGGTACCAGGTAATAGGTCTGGAAGATAAAACCGAGCTTGGCGCGCCGTATCCGGTACAGCAGCCGCTCGGGAACCCTGCTCGACTCTATGCGATCGATAACCACGCGGCCGCTGGTGGGCCGGTCCAAAGCCCCCAGCATGTTGAGGAAGGTGGTCTTGCCGCTCCCCGATGGTCCCAGTATGGCGATGAACTCCCCTCTTTTCACATTCAAGTTTATCTTCTTGAGGGCTTCTACTTCCGTAGGGCCTTTGCCGTATATCTTGGTTAGATCTTGAACGACAAGGATGTTATCGCGCCAGAAGTTGGCATCGGATATTGTTACACCACGTTCAGCCTTTGTCCTGCGTTCTTCCATAACAGCCACCTATACGGCCCTCATGCTCTCTATGGGGCTTACCTGCGCCGCCCTGAGTGCCGGGTAAAGGCCTCCCACTACCCCCATCAGCACCCCGAATCCTATTATTGTAAGTACCAGTTGCCAGGTGATAAGGGTTATGCTGACATTTAGATATTGATCGATGCCGAGGCCCGTTAAATACCCGAAGCCCAGGCCTGCAGCCGCCCCCAGAAGAGCAACCGCCAGAGACTGCACGATGACCGAACCGATGATATTGTTATTGGACCAGCCGGCAGCCTTCAGTATGCCGAACTCTTTGGTACGTTCGATCACTGAAATAAGCATGACGATGAATATCGAGATGCCGCCGGCTACCGCCGCCACCAGCGAAACGATCCACAGGAAGCCGCTCATGGTGCTCATCATCTCGTTGAAGGATCCCAGAAGTTCGGTGGCGATCATTGTCTGTACCGGAACCCCCTCTCGCTCGAACAGGTCAATTAGAGCGTCATTCACCGTCTCCACGTTCTCCGTAGTGTCAACTTCAACGTGAATAAAATTAACCTCATCGCCGGCAATGCCGACTAGCTCTCTTGCACTCTCTATATCGGTGTAGGGGTAAAAGTCGATACTGCTGCTTCCCGTCTCAAACATTCCCACTACGGTGAAGGTGACCGGTTGATTTTCTGCCGATAGTAGAGTGAACTCTCCCCCGATGTCGGCAAATTCCTCACCCTCAGCAAGAGCAAACGCGGCAAGCGTGTTTCCCAGTATCACCTGGTTTTCACCCGGTTTTGGAGCGCTGCCCTCGGTCAGGTGAACACTGGGGCCGTCCAGCTCGGCATCCTGCGTAAAGTCTACCCCCCTTATAGTGACGCCCATGGGGTCGCCGAAGTCGGCGCCGAACTGGTCACCCTCCCTAGGCGTGGGTATGAACCACAGGACCATCGGGGTAACGCTCTCCACGTGGTCAATTTCTTCGATATCGGATGTATATGAGGCCGAGAATGGTGTACCCCCACCGGTAAGGAAGGCCATGGGGTTATCGGCAGGGTAGATCCCAATCCCTCCTGCCAGCTCGGTCATCATAGTGTTCATCATGTCATCCATGCCTGCGGAGATGCTCAGTAAAACGGTCATTAGCGCTATACCCAAGGAAGTGCCGAAGATCGCAAATATAGCGATCCCCTTCCTCCTGAAGGCACTGGATATCGCAAATTTAAACAGTATCTACTCCTCGACAGGGCTTCCCCCATGGTTAGCTACTTTCATTATTTTAAGTAGGCCGTTTCTGGCCCCCGGTACCGCACCGCGAACCAGCAGTAGGTTGCGTTCCGCATCCGCCTGTACCACCCTGAGCTTCTTTATGGTCACATTTTGGTTGCCCATATGCCCCGCCATTCTGAGTCCCTTGAACACCCTGCCCGGCGAGGATGTTGCCCCTACTGATCCTGGTGCGCGATGGCGATCTGACTGGCCGTGTGTCTTGGGCCCGCCGGCGAAACCGTGCCGCTTGACGCCACCCTGGAATCCCTTGCCCTTAGATATGCCGGCTACATTAACCAGATCTCCAGGCTGGAAGATGCCCACGTCTATCTTTTGACCTACTGCGACGGAATCGATATCATCGGCTTCGAATTCACGCAGGTGCTTGAGCATACCCAGCTTCTTCAGGTGACCCTTCTCTGCTGACGAAAGGCGCTTGGCCTCACCGAAACCCAGCTGTACGCCATTGTAGCCATCCTCCGCTGCTCGCTTTATCTGGGTCACGAAACAGGGGCCGGCCTCGATGGCGGTAACCGGCACGACCGTCCGGTCTTCAGTGAAGACCTGGGTCATACCGAGTTTCCTTCCTATAATCCCCGTTATCATGGCGTCACCGATATTCAACTCTAAATCTTGATCTCAATGTCCACTCCCGCCGGCAGGTCCAGCCGCGTCAGTGTATCGATTGTCTTTGAGGATGGATCCAGTATATCGATAAGGCGTTTGTGGGTGCGTATCTCGAACTGCTCGCGGGAATCCTTATCCACATGAGGTGAGCGGATCACGCAAAACTTCTTTATCCGGGTGGGCATGGGTACCGGCCCCACTACCTTGGCTCCGGTTTGCTCGGCGGCCTCCACGATCTGCTCAACCGATTGATCCAGTATGCGGTGATCGAAGGCCTTGAGTTTTATGCGGATCTTCTGCTTCGGCATCAGGCCAGCCCTCCCACTTTGATGATGAGTTGCTCCGCCAGATCGGGGGGCAGCACTTCATAGCGATAGAACTCCATCGTGTAGCTGGCCCGCCCCTGGCTCATGGACCTCAGATCGGTAGTATAGCCGAAGGTCTCAGCCAGCGGGATCAAGCAGTGCACTATCTTGGTGTCCCTCTCGCTATCGATACTGGTTACCTGCCCCCGTTTGGAGTGGAGGTCTCCCAGGATGTCACCCATGAATTCCTCAGGGGTGACGATCTCTACTTTCATTACAGGCTCGAGGAGGATAGGGCTGGCTTTCCTAGCACCGTCTCTCAGCGCTATGGCCCCAGCGGCCTTGAAAGCGATGTCGCTGGAATCAACCTCGTGGTAGCTTCCATCGTACAGTACAGCTTTAATATCTACTAGGGGATAGCCTCCCAAAACGCCACCCTCCATCGCGTCCCTGATCCCGCTCTCAATGTGCGGAATGAACCCTTTGGGAATAGTCCCACCCTTGATTTCATTAACGAACTCGAAGCCGCAGCCCCGCTCGCCGGGGTGCAACTCGAGCAGTACATGGCCGTACTGCCCCCTGCCCCCACTCTGTCGGATAAAACGCCCCTCGGCCTTGACCGACTTGGAGATAGTTTCCTTGTAGGCAACACGGGGCTTGCCTACATGTGCCTCCACCTGGAACTCGCTTAGCAGGCGTTCCACCACAATATCGAGGTGAAGCTCTCCCATGCCCGATATTAGTGTTTGACCGGTATCCTCATCGTAACGAGCGGTGAACGTGGGGTCCTCTTGGGCTAGTTTGGTCAAGGCGATATCGAGCCGATCCTGTTCGGACCGCGACTTGGGCTCGATTGTGACCATCAAAACGGGGAGCGGGAACCGGATCCTCTCCAGCACTATGTTAGCGTTCTGGTGACACAGTGTATCGCCGGTAAAGGTATCCTTCAAACCCATGGCGGCTGCAATATCACCTGCCTCGACCCGCTTTATGTCCTCACGACTGTTGGCATGCATCTGCAGCAGACGCCCGATCCTCTCCTTGTGCTCGCTCCTTGAGTTATATACCTGAGCACCGGCTTCAGCTGTCCCGGAGTAAACCCTTATATAGACTAACCTGCCGATGAAAGGGTCCGAGACAACCTTGAAGGCCAATGCGGTAAAAGGGCTGCCATCGCTGGGAGACCGCTGAAGCTCTTTGCCGTCCCTGGGGTCTATACCTATCACCGGGGGCACATCGGATGGGGCGGGGAGATAAGCTACAACGGCATCCATCACAGACTGGACCCCCTTATTGCGCAGCGCGCTCCCGCAGAGGGCCGGCACCACCTTATTCGCAATTGTGGCTCGCCTGATAGCCCCGCTTATATCATCGGCATCGATGATTTCACCTTCAAGATAGAGGATCATCAATTGATCATCAAACTCGGCCAGTTTTTCGATCATTTCATTACGATATCGACTCGCGATCTCCTCATACTCGACGGGGATATCGCCACATTGAGGCTCTTCCCCCCGATCACCGGAGAAGGTTAGCAACTGCTTATGAACCAGATCTATTATCCCGGAAAACGACTCCTCTGCACCCAGAGGCAGTTGCACCGGTATCACAGTTGCACCCAGCCGTTCCCTGATCATTTTCAAGGTGCGGAAGAAATCGGCCCCGGTGCGATCCATCTTGTTGACCAGACAGATCCGCGGGACCTTGTAGCGGTCGGCCTGCCGCCACACGGTCTCCGACTGAGGCTGTACGCCGGCCACCGCATCGAATACCACTATGCCTCCATCGAGCACCCGAAGGCTCCTCTCGACTTCGGCAGTGAAATCCACATGACCCGGGGTATCTATAATGTTGATCTTATGATCCTGCCAGTGGCAGGTGGTGGCAGCAGCGGTAATAGTAATACCGCGCTCTTTTTCCTGGGTCATCCAATCCATTACCGCAGTCCCATCATCCACATCCCCCAGCTTGTAGGTTATGCCGGTGTAATACAGGATCCTCTCAGTAAGCGTTGTTTTACCTGCATCGATATGCGCGATAATGCCGATATTCCTTATTCTCTCTAACGGGAACTGTCTGGACATCTTCCTCACCACCGATAGTGAACAAAGGCACGATTTGCCTCCGCCATCTTATGTGTATCTTCTCTCTTTTTAATCGTCGCTCCCTGCCGCTGGGCGGCATCCAGAACCTCACCCGCCAGCTTCTCCGCCATGGACTTGCCGCCGCGGGACTTCGACGCCTTAATAAGCCAGCGTATGGCAAGCGACAGCCCCCGATTCGGTCGAACCTCAATGGGAACCTGGTATGTTGCGCCACCGACACGGCGTGGTTTTACCTCAAGTAGCGGCGTGGCATTCTTGACCGCCTGCTCAAGGGTGGACACAGGGTTTTCTTTAGTCTGCTTCGCAATGATATCGAGGGCTTGATAAACGATGCGCTCCGCGGTACTTTTCTTGCCGCGGCTCATTATACGGTTAATTAACCTGTCCACTATATCGGAATGATACCGTGGATCGGTTTTTCTCTCTCTTTTGGTAGTCTTCGCCTTCCGTGGCATATTCTATTCTCCAGATGAGCGTTTCGTCTGTTTTGCCCCGTATTTACTGCGCCCCTGTTGCCGGTTCTCCACGCCACTCGAGTCCAGGGCGCCACGGATGATGTGGTATCTCACGCCGGGGAGATCCTTCACCCGCCCTCCCCGGATCAAAACGACGGAGTGCTCTTGAAGGGTATGACCTTCTCCAGGTATGTAAGCCGTAACCTCCATGCCATTGGTAAGCCGGACACGGGCAACTTTCCGCAGAGCCGAATTAGGCTTCTTGGGGGTCACCGTCTTGACCTGGGTACACACCCCGCGCTTCTGCGGCGAGCCGTCCCCGCTCAACATCGACCTTTTGAGCGCATTGTAGGTGAAATGCAGAGCCGGGGTCTTGACCTTTCTTTTAGCTTTGGCGCGCCCCTTGCGCACCAGCTGATTTACTGTCGGCAATTATACCTCCAACACATAATTAAAGGCCGAGCCTTACGGCTAAGCGGCCTTACTAGCCCCTTTTTCCTACGGACGTTTGACCTGTATCGGGCCAGTTAATGGGCACTAACTTGTTAATTTACCATATACCTGATAGAGGTGTCAAGACAATTTACATCGGTTTGACACATTCGCTTGACCTTTGTTTGACGGGGGGCTTATGCTAGAATCGTGAAGAAGCGTATAGACCTGCTTTTGGTGGAACGCAAAATGGCGGGGAGCCGGGAGAAAGCGCATGCCATGGTATTGGCCGGCGACGTTTCCGTCGGGGACGAAGTCGTCGCCAAGCCGGCAACACTGGTACCCGATGATGCCCCTATTAAGCTACGACAGAAACCGGCTTTCGTCAGCAGGGGGGGCACAAAGCTGGAGCACGCGCTTGAACATTTCAGCATCGACGTATCCGGCATGGTTGCCATGGATGTCGGTGCCTCTACCGGAGGATTCACCGATTGCCTGCTGAAACGGGGTGCTGCCAGGGTATACGCCGTGGATGTGGGCTACGGCCAGCTGGACTATCGGTTAAGGGTAGATCCCAAAGTAACGGTGATGGAGAGGGTGAATGCCCGCTATCTGTTTGCCTTGCCGGAAAAGGTTGACCTGATCACCATGGACGTTTCTTTCATCTCGCTGAAGAAAGTTATTCCGACGGTAGCCCAGCTTGCAAAACCGGGGGGAAGCACGGTCTGCCTGGTAAAACCCCAATTTGAAGCGGGGCGATCCCAGGTCGAAAAGGGAGGACTGGTGAAAGACCCCGGAGTTCATGCGCAGGTCCTGGGCGACTTCATCTCATGGGTAATAGAGGCAGGTTATAGACTGTGCGGCCTCACCCCATCGCCCATCCTCGGCGCCGCGGGGAACCGCGAGTTCTTTGTACTGTTAAAAGCATGCCCATGATAAAGAGAGATGTATATTTCGAACTGGAGGGCATACGGCTCAAAGGCGAGATCTATATCCCCGATGCTGGTCCGATGCCTTATCCTGCCCTGTGTCTGTGCCATGGCCTGCCACGTGGCAGGCCATCCGCCCCCGGTGACGGAGGATATCCGGCTCTCGCCGCCAGGTTTGCGGATTCCGGCTTCCTGACCGTTATCTTCAACTTCAGGGGCGCTGGCGAGAGCGAAGGCAACTTCGATATGCTGGGCTGGACCAGAGATTTGAGAGCAGTGTTGGACTATGTATGTAGAGTGGATGAGGTGAACCCCAAAAGCATCTCGCTGATGGGATTCAGCGCCGGTGCCTCGGTCGCTATCTATGTAGCAGCGCGAGACCGGCGGATATCATCTGTCGTATCATGCGCTTGCCCCACGATATCACGTATCGGCACCGACCGCCAAGTGGCAGAGCGAATGATCGCAGAGTTCCGAAGCGTGGGAATAATCAAGGATGACGATTTTCCGCCGTCGCTGGATGACTGGATGGCAGGATTCAACCACGTCTATTCGCTGGAGTGGGTGTCGCAGCTTGCGCCGAGGCCGATCCTTATTATCCATAGCACCGATGACGATGTAGTTCCGGTTGAAAGCTCGCAGAACCTGTTTAACACAGCCGCGGAACCGAAGGATATCGTCATCGTTAAAGGGGCCGGTCATCAGCTCCGCCTCTCCACACAGGCGATGGATGCCGCCATGGATTGGCTGAAAGCCCAATCGTTTACTGGGGATTGACCCCTCATCTCGACTAGGAATATAATAAACATAGAGGGGGCCTACATAAATACGTATGAATGAGTGCTGTGCCCTATTTGGGGTTTATGCCCCGGGCGAAGATGTGGCCAGGCTCACCTTCTTTGGTCTCTACGCACTGCAACACCGCGGCCAGGAAAGCTCCGGCATCGCTACCTCAGATGGCCAGCAAATAAGCGTACATACCAAAATGGGTCTGGTAGCCCAGGCTTTTAATGAGCGGATACTGAGCCAGCTCCAGGGTGACTTCGCTATCGGTCACAACCGCTATTCGACCACCGGGTCCAGCCGTTCCAGCAATGCCCAGCCCATCCTTGTCGAGGGGCCGGCGGGCAGGATAGCCTTGGCGCACAATGGGAACATCGTAAACGCCATGGAGCTGCGCCGGCAACTGGAGGAACAGGGATTCCAGTTCGTTACCACCACCGACTCCGAGATCATCGCTTATCTCATCCTTTCCGCACCCAAGAGGACATGGATGGAACGGATAAGGCACGCAATGAAACGGCTGGTGGGGGCCTATTCCCTGGTGATCCTTACCGAAGACACCCTCTTCGGGGTCCGCGATCCGCTGGGTGTTCGCCCGCTGTGTTTGGGCAAGCTCAATGGCGGCTGGGTTCTGGCTTCGGAGAGTTGTGCCCTGGACCACATCGGGGCCCAGTTTCATCGCGAGGTGGCGCCCTCGGAGATACTGGCTATCAACGCTCAGGGGATGCACAGTCACAAGGGCAAGCGTGCAGAGAGGGGTGGGCTCTGCATCTTCGAATATATATACTTTGCCAGGCCCGACAGTTTGATCGCCGGGCGTCGGATATATTCAGCCAGGGAGGCCATGGGAGCCAGGCTTTCCCATGAGTATCCCGTTGACGCCGACCTGGTCATTGGCGTCCCTGACTCGGCTACCGCCGCCGCCATCGGCTACTCACAGGAATCGGGCATACCCTTCACCGAAGGCTTGCTTAAGAATCGGTATGTGGGGCGTACCTTCATCGAACCGCATCAGCGGATCAGGGACCTTGGCGTTCAGCTCAAGTTCAACCCCATGCCGGAGAGGTTAGAGGGCAAGCGGGTAGTTCTGGTAGATGACAGCATCGTCCGCGGTACCACCACACCGCGGGTGATCGCTTTGCTCAGGCGGGCGGGTGCCAGCGAGATACACATGCGCGTCTGCGCCCCGCCGATCCGTTACCCTTGTTGCCTGGGCGTGGATATGGCCACCAGCTGGGAGCTGATAGCCGCCCAGAAGGAGATACCGCAGATCGCGGAGTTCATCGGCGCCGATACCCTCGGATATCTGAGCATGGAGGGGCTTATAAAGGCGGTTGACCTGCCTGAGGAGCTCTTCTGCCTCGCCTGCTTTACCGGCGATTACCCGGTACCGGTTCAGTTGGGGATGGACAAAATGGCCCTGGAGCCGGTCAGGGGGTGATTGTTGGGTGCTGAGGGACCGAAGCGAACTTATCGCGATGCCGGTGTGGATATCGATACTGCCGAGAGCCTGGTTAAGGTGGTGCGGGAGCAGGCCCGGGCTACATTTACCCCCGGGGTGTTGAGCGACGTTGGCTTTTTCGGCGGGCTTTTCGAGCTCAAGGGTTACAGAGAGCCGGTTCTGGTATCCAGCACCGACGGTGTGGGCACCAAGCTGAAGATCGCCTGCGCCCTCGGCAAACATGATACCGTCGGTATCGATATTGTAAACCACTGTACGAATGACATCCTCGCCTGCGGCGCTTCCCCCCTGTTTTTTCAGGACTATATCGCTATGGCGAAGCTCATCCCGGAGGTGATAGCCAGCGTCACCGGCGGCATGGCGCACGCTCTGGCCGCAGTGGGGTGTGCTCTCATTGGGGGGGAGACCGCCGAGATGCCGGGCCTGTATCCCGAGGGAGAATACGACCTCGTGGGCTTCATCGTCGGCGCGGTGGAGAAGGACGGCATATTAACTGGTGCCTCGATTGCAGCCGGAGACCGAATCATCGGCCTGCCTTCCAGCGGGCTGCACACCAACGGGTACTCCCTGGTACGAAAGGTGTTCAACACGGATGAAGACCCCTCGGTGCTCAACCGGTTCCGCGATCAACTCGGCATTACGCTGGGCGAAAAACTGCTGGAGCCCCACCGCTGCTACTTCCCGACATTGAAGCCGTGGCTCAACCGCATTAAAGGGCTCGCTCATATCACCGGGGGCGGCATACCCGGCAATCTGCCCCGTACCATCCCCCAGGGGCTGGCAGCGAGGGTCGATAAGGGGGCGTGGGAGGTGCCGGCGATATTCTCGCTGATCCAGCAACAGGGCAATATCGACGAGCAAGAGATGTACCGCGTGTTCAATATGGGGATAGGCATGATGGTCATCTGTAGTCCCGATACTGCCGATAAATTCATCGATGGGGTACCCGAGTCTAAAGTGATCGGCGAGGTCATTGAGCAAGAAGGTGAAAACAGGGTGAGTTTAGCATGAAGGTTCTCGCCGTCAACGGCAGTCCGACAAATGGCAGAGGCATCACCGGCCGAGCCTTATGGAATTAGCCCAATTTGCGGGCAAGTATGTCGGCTGATTAAAAAGAGGATTCCAAACGACATGCGGAACCAAAATAAAGGAGGTACTAGTTGCGCGCAATACTGAGCGTATCGGACAAGCAGGGGCTGGTTGAATTCGCCAAAGGCCTCAATGGGCTGGATGTGGAGATCTTCAGCACCGGAGGCACCAAAAAGGCGTTGCAGGATGCCGGGGTGCCGGCCAAAGGGGTGGGGGATATCACTGGCTTCCCCGAGATACTAGACGGGCGGGTCAAGACGCTGCATCCCATGGTCCACGGTGGCATCCTCGCCCGCAGGGATATCGAGAGCCACATGGCACAGCTCGCGGAGAAGGGCATAACCCCGATAGATATGATCGTGGTGAATCTATATCCTTTCGTCCAGACGGTTGCCAAGGAGGGGGTGAGCCTGCAGGAGGCACTGGAGAACATCGATATCGGCGGTCCGACGATGATCCGCGCCGCCGCCAAGAATTTTCCCCATGTGCTGGTATTGGTCGACCCCGCGGATTACGATCCGATACTGGAGAAATTGCGCGCCGGCGAGATCGGCATCGAGGAGCGGAAGAGGCTGGCGCAGAAGGCGTTTCAGCATGTCGCTATCTACGATACGGCGATCGCAGGTTACCTCAGGCCGGCGGATGAGCTGTTCCCCGACGAGATGACCATTGCCCTGAAGAAGATACAGGACCTGAGCTACGGAGAGAATCCGCACCAGCAGGCCGCTTTCTACCGGGAACAGGTCATCGGTAAGGGGGAGCCCGGCATCGCCAATGCAACTCAGCTTTCGGGCAGGCCTCTATCATATAACAATATCCTCGATATCGACGGTGCCTTGCGGGCGGCGTGCGACTTTTCCTCTCCCACCATAGCCATTATCAAGCATACCAATCCGTGCGGTCTGGCTTCCCACAACGAGCTGCCCGAAGCATACCGCAGGGCGCTTTCCGGGGATCCCGTATCGGCCTTCGGCGGGATCGTGGCTTCAAATACAAAGATCGATATGGCTACTGCGCAGGAGATCAACAAGACGCATTTCGACGGCATCATCGCCCCAGATTACGACGACGAGGCCCTCGACCTGCTTAAGAGGAAGGCGGATATGCGCATCCTCAAGATAGCGGGGGTGACCGGCAGGATGTCGGCCCTGGAGTACCGCCGCTCCAGCGGCGGGGGAATCGTCGCGCTGACATCCGATTTCACCGCCGACGAGGTGCCGATGCGCACCATGAGCAAGCGGGAACCCACCGCTGAGGAGGTCAAGGATCTGCTGTTTGCCTGGCGCGCGGTGAAGCATGTTAAGTCCAACGCCATAGTGCTGGTGAAGGATGGCGAGCTTCTGGGCATGGGTGCCGGACAGCCGAGCAGGGTGGACAGCGTTTCCATCGCCCTGAAGAAAGCCAGCGACCGCGCCTCCGGCAGCGTCCTCGGCTCCGACGCCTTCTTCCCCTTCCCCGACGGCGTCGAACTCGCCGCCAAGGCAGGGGTCACCGCTATTATAGAGCCGGGAGGGTCGAAGCGGGACGAGGATGCCATTAAGGTAGCCGACGAGTATAATATGGCCATGGTGTTCACCGGCATGCGTCACTTCAAGCACTAACGCTTGAGAGGGAGGTTGATATGACCACTGTGGACGTGGTGATACCGGTCTACAACGAGGAGCATGTGCTCGCCCAGAGCGTGGCCGCCCTCCGCCAGTTTTTGAAGGCCAATCTGGATAAACAGTGGAAGATCATAATCGCGGATAATGCCTCCACCGACAGGACGTGGGAGGTAGCGCAGGGGCTGGATAAGGAGCACCCCGACGTGGTGGCGGTGCACATCGACCAGAAGGGTCGCGGACGCGCCTTGCGCAAGGTCTGGATGGAGAGCGATTCCGATATCGTCAGCTACATGGACGTTGACCTCTCCACCGGCCTTGATGCATTCCCCAAGATCATCCATGCCATCGAGGAAGGCTACGGCGTGGCCACCGGCTCCCGCCTCATGGGAAGCTCGGATGTGAAGCGGTCGTTCAAGCGCGAACTTACCTCCAGGGGCTATAACTTCATCATCAAGACGCTGTTCTTCACCCGGTGGCACGACGCCCAGTGCGGGTTCAAGGCGGTGAGCCGTAAAGCGGTCGATGAACTGGTACCCCTTATCCGGAACCAGGAGTGGTTTTTCGATACCGAGCTGCTGATCCTCGCCGGCAGAAAGGGCTACAAGATAAAAGAGGTGCCGGTTACCTGGGTGGAGGATCCCGATACCAGGGTCGATATCATGAAAACGGTTCGCGAAGACCTTGGGGGGTTAATGCGATTGAGATTTCGTCCCATCCCCAAGCCCAAGCAGTGAACTTTACCCCGCGAAACTCCGAAAAGGATAAAAAATGGCTGGGGAACCAGGATTCGAACCTGGGCTTACAGATCCAGAGTCTGTCGTCCTACCGCTAGACGATTCCCCAGCTTGCCGATATTTATGCCTATCTTTTTAAAGCTGCCTGTCCGCCTCCACCTCCTCCGGTGGGTCGGCAGTGGGCAGTCCAGAGAGGCCGCAGCACCCCGGGCTGCCGCATATCCTGAACGGTCGCTCGATAAAGCTTTCGCAGCCCTGCACCTTCTTCTCAGCCGTCAACCGGCCGTGCAGGCTGCACTCGTCGGGCACATTGAAATACATACACAGGTCGCAGTACATCCGGCCTCCTGTATCAAGATTAAATCAGCGAAACGAGGTTGTCAATCCTGTAACCTATCCGCCGCCGCGATACGTTTCAGGCACCGATCCTTGCCCAGCACCTCCATCGTCTGGAACAGCGGCGGGGCCGCCGTGCGCCCGGTGACCGCCACCCTCAGCAGGCCGAACAGCTGGCCAGTCTTGAGGCCCAACTCTTCTGCTAGAGAGCGCAGGAGATCCTCCAGAGATGTGGCATCAAATGTACAAACCTTCAGCCGTTCTTTAGATACCTCCAGCGCCTCTATAGCTTTGGTCTTTTCTAATCCCTTAACCAGCAGCAGATGGCTGTCGTAGTCAAGCTCATCGATTAAGAAGAATTCGGCCTGCCCGGGTGCGTCACTCAACAGCTTCACCCGTTCGTAGATCAGCGGCGCGATGCGGTTCAGGTATTCTCGATCGAGGGGACGTTCCACTGTCTCGGGTATCCCCGCATCCAGGAACGGCATCGCCCGTTCGATGAACTCCTCGATGCCTTTCTCCTCGACGATCTGTCGCATGTACATCCCGTTCATCCAGTCCAGCTTCTCATGGCTGAAGATAGCCCCGGTTTTAGATATGCCATCAATGGTGAAGTGCTTGATCAGGCTCTCCCGGTCGATGATGTCGGTCTTGTCGTCCAGCGCCCAGCCCAGTAACGCGAGGAAGTTCAGCATCGCCTCCGGCAGGTATCCCCGGTCGCGGTATTCAGTCAGCGATGCAGCGCCGTGGCGCTTGCTCAGCTTGGATTTGTCCGGCCCCAGTATCATCGGCAGGTGGGCGAACAGCGGCGGTTCCCAGCCCAACGCTCGATAAAGCAGGACGTGCCTCGGGGTGGACGAGAGCCACTCGTCGGCACGCATGACATGTGTAATCTGCATGAAATGGTCATCGACAATGTTGGCCAGGTGGTACGTGGGGTAGCCATCCGACTTGACCAGCACCAGGTCGTCGAGCTCGCTGTTGTTAAAGGTTATATCGCCGCGGATGAGGTCATTAAACGTCGTCTCACCTCCGATGGGTGCCTTGAAGCGTATCACCGGCGTTACGCCCTCTGCCTCCAGTCTCGCCTGCTGCTCCGGGCTCAGCTCGCGGCAGTGGCGGTCGTAGCTGCGCATCGACTCCTTGCGCTGCGCCATATCGGCACGCATGTCGGCAAGCCGCTCCGGTGAGCAATAGCATTTATAGGCTTTGCCGCCTTCCAGCAGTTTCTGGGCGTATTGCTGATATAGCTCGACACGCTGAGACTGAAAATACGGTCCGTGTTCACCACCCACCTCCGGCCCCTCATCCCAATCCATGCCCAGCCAGCGCAGGCTTTCCAGAATGGACTCCAGCGCGCCATCGACTTTGCGTGACTGGTCGGTGTCCTCGATACGCACGATAAACTTGCCGCCGCTGTGGCGGGCGAACAGCCAGTTGAACAGGGCGGTCCTTATATTCCCGATATGGGGGTACCCCGTTGGGCTGGGGGCGTAGCGCACCCGCACCCGGACGCTTTCTTCACTCATAGCTCTCCATCGACCGCCCCATATTCTAACATCATAATAAATGGCCGTCTATGTGACCTGAGCAATCGCCGACGGCCTGACCCTTGACAAAGGCAATCGGACACTGTAGTTTTAGCTAGGAATCGAAGAGTAGTGATATGACCGCACCAGAAGCAGCAGCCCCCTCCGACTTCATACGGAATATTATCAACGAAGACCTCAAGACCGGCAAATACGGGGGCCGTGTGCACACGCGGTTTCCCCCGGAGCCTAACGGCTACCTGCACATCGGGCACGCCAAGTCCATCTGCCTCAACTTCGGCATCGCCGCCCAATATAAAGGCTGGTGCAACCTGCGTTTCGACGATACCAACCCCGCCAAGGAAGAGGCCGAATACGTCAGGGCCATCATGGAGGACGTGCGCTGGCTCGGGTTCGACTGGGAGGACAGGCTGTACTACGGGTCGGACTATTTCGAGCAGATGTATGACTATGCTGTTCGGTTGATCGAGGCGGGCAGGGCCTATGTGGACGACCTGAGCGCGGAGGAGGTACGGCAGTACCGCGGCACGCTGATCGACCCTGGCAGGGAGAGTCCTCACCGCAACCGGCCGGTGGATGAGAACCTCGACCTGTTCCAGCGCATGAAAGCCGGCGAGTTCGACGACGGCTCGCGGGTGCTCCGCGCCAAGATCGACATGGCATCGCCCAACATGAACATGCGCGACCCGGCGATGTACCGCATACTGCACGCAACGCACCACCGCACCAGCGACAGGTGGTGCATCTACCCGATGTACGACTGGGCCCACGGCCTGGAGGATTCCATCGAGGGCATCACTCACTCCATCTGCACGCTG
Organism: uncultured Dehalococcoidales bacterium; assembly: GCA_964448395.1. Lineage (GTDB taxonomy): Bacteria > Chloroflexota > Dehalococcoidia > E44-bin15 > E44-bin15 > CAYUWM01. Next base: position 42,089 of record CAYUWM010000001.1, on the reverse strand, counting down.
GAGTTCGAGGACCACCGCCCGCTGTACGACTGGTTTCTGGACCAGCTGGGCGTGTATCATCCGCAGCAGATCGAGTTCGCCCGTCTCAATCTGAGCTACACTGTGATGAGCAAGCGTAAGCTGCTTCAACTGGTGGAGGGTGGATACGTCAATGGCTGGAACGATCCCCGGCTGCCGACAATAGCGGGCCTGCGCCAGAGGGGGTACACACCGGAGGCCATACATGATTTCTGTGAGCGCGTCGGCGTTGCCAAGACCGACAGCATTATAGACATCGCGCTGCTGGAGCACTGCATCAGGGAAGATTTAAATAAGCGCGTTCCTCGAGTCATGGCCGTTTTGAACCCCATCCGACTGGTCATTGACAATTACCCTGAAGGCCCGGTGGAGAAGATGGATGCGATCAACAATCCCGAGGACCCCGGCATGGGGACGCGCAAGGTGCCCTTCTCACGCGTGCTGTATATCGAGCGGGACGACTTCCGCGAGGACCCGCCGGGTAAATTCTACCGCCTGGCCCCCGGCCGCGAGGTGCGGCTGCGATATGCCTATCTGGTAACCTGTGTCGATGTGAAAAAGGACGAGCGTACAGGGGAAGTGATCGAGTTGCACTGCACGTACGACCCGCAGTCCCGTGGTGGAACCACGCCGGACGGTCGCAAGGTCAAGGGGACCATCCACTGGGTTTCCGCGCCGCACGCGCTGGAGGCCGAGGTACGTTTATATGACCGGCTGTTTACCGTAGAGAACCCCATGGAGGCCGTCGAGGGCGAAGGGTTCCTGGGTGTTCTAAATCCGGATTCGCTTCAGGTAGTCAACGGTTACGTTGAGCCCAGCCTTGCCAGTGCGGCTCCGGGGAGCCGCTACCAGTTCGAAAGGCTGGGCTATTTCTGTACCGACTCGAAGGATTCCTCACCCGAGCATCTCGTGTTCAACCGCACGATATCATTGCGCGATTCATGGGCCAAGATCGAGAAACAGCTTTAAGATAATACAACTTCTGCTAATAGTACATAACTGAGCTACTCGACCAGAAGGCCCAACCGATTAGCAGGAATACAATAATCCATATAACGATGGCCACAATGCCTAGTACTAATCCGGCAATCGCCATCCCCCGACCTCCCAGGTATGCATCCCGACCGGTCTGTGCTATGCCTACTCCCCCAAATATTATGGCTAACAGGGACAGAAGAAGTCCTAGATAAGGGATCACCAGACCGCAGATGCCGCACACCAGTGCCGTCACCGCCATGCCGCTGGTTCTATGCTGTGACATATTCGCCCTCCTTTGTTGCTCTGGTTAATAGGAAAACGCTACTTTGGTGACAATTATACCATAGTCGTCCAGACCAAACGCATATCGCTACAATAGGGAGATACGCTCTAATGCCTCTTCGAGATCCTTCGGTAGATCCGAGTGGAACTCCACCCATTCACCGCTCGACGGCAGCTTGAAACCTAGATGACAGGCGTGGAGGAACTGGCGGCTCATTAATGACGAAGCGGGGGATTTACGCCCGTATACATCATCGCCGACCACCGGATGGCCTATAGCGGATAGATGTACCCTTATCTGATGAGTGCGTCCCGTTTTCAATGTCAGCTCTAAAAGGGTATGGCCGTCGATATACTTGAGCACATGATATTCGGTGCGCGCATAGCGGCCGTATGCTACTACCGACATCCGCTTCCTGCTGCGCGGCTCCCGGCCGATGGGGGCCTCGATGATCCCTTCCTCCGGGGACAGGTGCCCTTCTACCAATGCGATGTATCGTTTGAGCACTGTCCGTGACTTGAACTGATTCATAATGTATTGTCGCGCATTCTCATGCTTGGCGACTACCATCAATCCAGAGGTGTTCTTGTCCAGCCGGTGCACGATGCCCGGTCGCATCGATTCATCGGACGCGAGACCGGGACAATGTGCCAGGATAGCATTCACCAGGGTGTGATGGGAGTGCCCCGGCGCGGGGTGCACCGTCATGCCGGCAGGCTTATCTACGACCAGCAGGTCCCTGTCCTCATAAACGATGTGCAGCGGGATATCCTCCGGCTCAGGTAGGGGCGAATCGGAAGGAGGGATTATGGCTTGCACCCGGTCGCCTTCCTTGAGCTTAAGGCTCTCTTTTGCAGAACGACCGTTTACCGTTATGTAACCTTCTTTAATCAGTCGCTGGATACGGGAGCGGGACATTTGAGGGCAGCGCTCGACTACATAGATATCGAGCCGGGTGACTGAACCGGAAACAACGAACTCAAGCTTTATGCTCATCCTCTGCGTCTTCCGGCGTCTGCGCCTCGATTTTCCTTGTTCTAAATATAAAATGATACAGGATAAGGATAACGCCGATAACGATGGCGGAATCGCCGAGGTTGAACACCGGCCAACCACCGATGTCGATGAAGTCGGTCACCCAGCCGAAGCGAATGCGGTCGATAAGGTTGCCGATGGCGCCCCCCATGAGCAACCCCAGGGATATCCTGACCAGCAACCCGTTGAAAGCTGGGTAGCGGGAGTAAACTAGGATGGCGACTATGCCGACCACCGCTACTATCGTTATTAAAAAAGCCTGGTCCGCAAACAGCCCGAAGACACCGCCGGTGTTGTTACAGCGCGTGATCTGGAAAAAGCCCTCTTCAGGTATCTTCTGCCCCAGTGTCAGCTCCGTCCTTATGAAGTGCTTGCTTACCTGATCGATGATGACCACTGACAGGGCGGCAATGAAAAGGGCTATCTCGCTGGTGTACCTTTTAAGTAGTTCCACTTTTATCTTTATCATTAACTAGCGACGTATGTCGCGTATCCTATTCATCATCCCGCGATTCGATAGTAATCATGGCGCTAGTCTATTATACACCTCTGTATTGAGCAAAGCGTCCATTTGGAGGTAGAATCTGAACTATGGACAAAGGGACTTATGCCCTGCTCATAGAGCTCAAGAACGAAACGACTTTAACGGTGGGCAAGCTGGGGGAATTCGATTTCCCCCGGGGTTATTACATATACTTCGGCAGTGCGCTCGGTGGCCTCGAGGCGAGGATCAACCGGCATCTGAAGCATGACAAGCATCTTCATTGGCATATAGACTACTTGTTACAATTCGCCGAGATAGCGGAGGTCTGGTATTTATCCAGCGACCAAAGGCTGGAATGTACGTTGTGCAGAGAGGCCCACGAATTGCCTGGCTCAGCGGATATCGCGCTCGGGTTCGGTTCCTCCGATTGCCGCTGCCCGTCTCACTTGCTCTACTTCACAACGAAACCCTCTGTCGAGCCCTTCAAAAAGAGGCTGCGAGGCAGAGGGTTTACGCTTAACAGATGGGGTGTTACCTGACCTTCGATTTGCCCTTTATGTCCTCTATGTTCCGCGAGGTGCGCTGCACCTCTGCTTTAGCATCCAGCTCTTCAAATATCTTTAGCGCTTCGTTTAGGCTTTCCAGCGCTTCATCCGTCTCACTCCTGGCAGCGCGCACCAGACCGATGTTACCCAGAGAATTAGCCTCTCCCCACTTCCGCCCCAGCTTCCTCTCGATCTCCAGAGACTGCGTGTAAAGTTCGAGCGATTTTTCGAGTTCACGCCTCATCAGATAGATATTGCCGATACTGCTCAGGTCTTCAGCCTCCCCGGCAAGGTGCCCGATATCCTTGTTTATGGTAAGCGATTGCTTGAAGTAACCAAGGGCATTATCCAGATCGCCCCGCAGGCTGTACATTATACCCACATTGCCAAGTGCGGTAGCCAGAGCGGCAGCGGCCTCCTCCAATCGGCGGCTGGTCTCTCTGCCAATCTCGAATACCTGTTCGTAAAGCTCGAGGGCTTTATCGACCTCACCCTTCCTCCAGTACAGCACTCCGACATCGCCGGGACCTATCCCCGCCCCTATGCGACTGGCCACATCCGGCCGGATTTGGAGGGAAGCATCGCTTCCGCTTAGAACCTCCTCCACCGCCCTATCGATCGCACCCCTGCCATCCCCCTTCTCATCTGGTGCCTCAGCCTTGACCTCTTCCACCACCGGCTCCGGTTCCTCTTCCTTCTCCTCAGCCACCGGCTCGGGTTCGGGCTCCGGTTCCTCTTCCTTCTCCTCAGCCACCGGCTCGGGTTCGGGCTCTGGCTCTGGCTCCTCTTCCTTCTCCTCAGCCACTGGCTCGGGTTCGGGCTCTGGCTCCTCTTCCTTCTCCTCAGCCACTGGCTCGGGTTCGGGCTCTGGCTCCTCCTCCTTCTTAGCTTTAGCCTCTTTAAACTCTGCATCAACCTTTTTCGCATACCCGGCAACAAGCTTCTCGCTATCTTTATCCTCAATATCCTTATATATCTCGACAGCCTGCTCCAGGTTATCGAGCGATGCCTTGAGCTCTCCGTTCTGCCAGTATGCAAGCCCTGCATTGGTAAGTATAGTAGCTGCCCCTGACCGATTTCCTATCGCCCTCTCCAGATTCAGGGCGCCGTCGTACATCTCCAGGGCCTGGTCAAGCTCGCCATTTACATGGTTGATAAGACCCAGGTTGGCCGTAACAGCAGCAGCCCCCTCGGTGTCTCTGGCCTGCTTTGCAGAAGATTCAGCACCCCTGTACCGCGATGCGGCCTGATCCATCTCGCCAAGCGCAAAATGGCAGTTGCCTATGAGCACGAAGAGGGCTGCCCTCTCGCTGATGGTCGGGTCCAAGTCGAGAGTCTTCCTGAAGATTTCAATGGCCTCCCCTTCCTTGCCCTGTTCAATTAGGGTAGCGGCGCGTTTGTAGTTATCCTTCTTCTTCTTATCGGCAGAACTCTCCATCCCGCCGCTGTAGTGGATCGTTCTCCCCTGCGGATACTCTTTATCAGCCATTGATAATCACCCCTTGACTCAAGATAGCATCGGCACAACATCCGTTTGATATGTTGCCTCTGCATACTCTAAGCATCGTTTAACCTTAAGCAAAAATCAAATTTACACACAATCACACAAACCGCCTATTTGGGCAGAATTAATTATTATATCACACCCAGTCAAGTCTGTCCAACCCCATATAATCCTAATTCAACCGAGCCTTCCCTCAACTGCGCTCGGGTCACTATTTACCAAATCTTGCTATCTGTACCTTCTAACCTCAAAACGGTACAGCTTTACCGGCTCATCGGCCAAGATGCCCGCCTTGGCACGACATATCTCTATCTGCTTCTGTACAGTATCAACGCCCTCGAGATCGGGTAGCAGAAGTCCTCTCCTGCCACCGCTTTCGACGATCACGCCATAACGCTTGGGATCAAGATCATCCATGGCGGTTACCGGCTCCGGCTTGGAGAGAATATCAACGCTATACTCCAGACCGTCAAGCTCATCGGGCTGCACTTGAGGGAAACGAGGGTCCCGGGTTGCTGAGCTTATGGCATTGGAAATAATCTCCTGGGCTACATTCTCCCTTGTCGGCTCGAAGGTTCCGATACAACCCCGGAGCAACCCGCCGAGCTTGAGCGATACGAACACGCCGGCACGGCCATTCATTTCCGGTATCAATTCCCCAGGCTCGGGAATCTTCCCCTCCCTTATATAAACTTCGATAGTATCCTTTGCCAGTTGAACCAGTGGATGCACGGCATCACCCCCTCTTTATCAATATTCCGGCATACCCCACCACGCTGTGGTGGTCACCAGTCACGTCACCGCTTGTCTGATGGCAGATCAGTTCAGCCCCGGCCGCCCCCATCTCCTTGCAGGCAGAGAGCAGGGCGACCGCAGGACCATGTCCACACATCGATATCCTGAACTCGGCCACCCGGCTCAGCAGTTCGTCCTCATCCAGCGCCAGGATGGCCTCTATAGCCTTGTTATCCTTGTCATTGGCGATATGGTGCGGCTCGTAGTGGTTCATGTCGCTGCTGGCCATGATAATCGCTTCTCTCCCCAGACTCTTGCAGGATGCGGCGATCCCGTGGCCGACCTCTTTATAGATATCAGCGGTACCTTTGGCAAGCACTATGGGCACTAACTTTACATCCGGCTTGAAGTATTGTAGAAATGGCAGCTGTACCTCTATGGAGTGCTCCTCTAAATGAGCTGCATAATCTTCTCTCAAAGAAGGGGTTGCTTCCAATATGGCTGATGCCAGCTCCGTATCTATTTCCACATCGCCTAGCGGAGTTTCCCATACCCCTTCCACCATGATGCTGAACGGCTGTCCCAGACCCGTATGGTTAGGGCCCATGATAACAAAAGTATCCTTGAATAATACTCTTGAGATAACAGCGCCGGCCACGTGGCCGGAATACATGTAGCCGGCGTGCGGCGACACCAGACCGAGTATATCCTCTTTAACTGCCCCTTCATCGACGAGTTCGCCGATCTTCTGCCTTAATAAAGGGGCCGAACCGGGATAGAACATGCCGGCAACTACAGGCTTCCTTATCAAGACCCACCCTCACTCTTTACTATTATGTTAAGGTCGGCACCACAGAATCTGCATTTGGAGTCTTTCAAGCCGGCAGCATCTACGCTGTATCCCACCCGCTCGATAACCTTATTACCGCACGAATAACACGTGGTATTCTCTCCGTCATGCCCGGGAACATTACCGGTGTAAACAAACCTTAGCCCCGCCCTCTTGCCTATTTCGTAGGCATGCTCCAGGCTCGATACCGGTGTGGGTGATAAATGCGTCATCTCATGCTGGGGGTAGAATCGGGTGACGTGCCACGGTGTCAGTTCCCCTAATTTGTCGCGGATCCAGGTGGCAAGCCCCTCAAGCTGCTCATCGTCATCATTCATATTCGGGATGATGTTGGTCACTACCTCCACATGCATCCCCCACCTGTGCTTGGCCCGTTCGGTCATATCCAGGATTCCCTGCCAGTGTGAAATCTTGGCTAGGTCTTGATAAAGCTTGTCGGAGAATCCCTTCACATCCACGCAGTATCCGTCAAGGCAGGGGCCAATCATGTCGAGGGCTTCCTGTGATATATATCCATTGGTCACATAGACCGTGTACAGGCCATTTTCCTTGGCCAGCCTGGCCGAATCAAGGGTGTAGTCGAACCACACAGCCGGCTCATTATACGTCCAGGCAATGCCCTGGCAGCCCTCGCGCTGGGCCAGTTTCACGGAATCCTCCGCCGAGATGATGCGCGATCCCCGTTCGATGACAGAGGCGTCGGTACAGGCAATCTGCCAGTTCTGGCAGCCCTTGCAGTGGAAATTGCAGCCCCATGTGCCTAGAGAGAAGACCCTGCTCCCGGGATAGAAATGGAACAAGGGCTTTTTTTCTATGGGGTCTACCGCTGCAGATGATACCTCGGCGTAGTTAAGCGAGTGCAGGACTCCATCTATGTTCCGATACATCCGGCAAACGCCGTCTTTGCCCGGCGCTATCTTACATCGCCACTGGCATGTGTTGCACTGTACCTTAGAGCCAGCGAGTTGCTGGTAAAGCAATGCCTCTCTCATCACCGGCCTTCTCCTAAATCCATTCTAGCATATCCGTCATCCGACGCAACCCCGGGTCTGCTTGACTGCTTACATCCTAAATTGCTAGACTGGGTTAGCGGTATAAACGCCTTGCGAAGTGCAATAATATGATAGTGATCGGTCTGACGGGCGGCATCCTCAGTGGTAAGAGCACCGTATCCGGGATGCTCGCTGAGCGTGGAGCCGTAATCATAGATGCCGACAAGGTCGGTCACCAGGCCTACCAACCCCATACCGACGTCTGGCAGGAATTGGTCGACACCTTCGGCGAGTGGATACTCAAGCAGAACGGCGAGATAGACCGCAAGAGACTCGGCGAGATCGTGTTCCACGACCCCTCTGCCCTTATCCTGCTCAATAAGATCGTGCATCCGCGCATGCGAGAAATAATAGAGGAGGAGCTCAAGCGATTAAGGGCAGAGGGCGCCTCGGTGGTAGCTATCGAAGCTGCGGTGCTCATAGAGGCCAAGTGGACCGACCTCGTCGACCGGATATGGGTTACCACCGCTCCCGCGGAAAAGGTAATAGACCGTCTGCAGAACCGCGTCGGGCTGAGCGAGGAACAGGCGCGGGCGCGTATCGCTGCCCAACTCCCCCCGGAAGACAAGGTTAAGCATGCCGATGTGGTTATCGATACAAATTGTGACCTGGCTGAGCTTGGCATCAGGGTGCTTGACCTGTGGGAGGAACTTCTTGAGGAGAAGCAGCGGTGAATACAGTCGACCAGATGAAGCTCTTCATGGAGCCGAGATCGGTGGCTCTAGTCGGTCTCACCAGGGATACTGGTTTCACCAGCTGGAATACCCTGGAGCACCTGCTGCGCTACGGCTACGCGGGCAGACTATACCCCATCAATCCCGCAGCTGATGAGATACTGGGCGTCAAGTGTTATCCCAGCGTAAAAGATATACCGGGGGATGTTGATTTAGCTGTAATCCTTGTGCCTCCTGCCAGTGCCCCCGGTCTGGTTAGAGAATGTACGGAGAAGGGGATAAAGGCGATAATCGTGGTGGGCCAGGGGCTGGCTGACGGCGACGATGACGGCAAGGCCCTTCAGCAGGAGATAATCCGCATCGCCAACGACGGTGGCGCACGTATCCTGGGCCCGAACACCTTCGGAGCGGGCAACGCATTCCGCAACTACAATTCGGCATTTGTCCCGATGGACATGCACCGTATACCCATCGGCGTTATCTGCCAGACGGGGATGTTCATGAGCGGCTTGCCCGGTTTCCCGATGGTGGGCAAGGGCATCGATCTGGGCAACACCGGCGATATCGACTTCTCCGACGGCCTCGAGTATTTCGAGGATGATCCCGAGGTCAAGGTCGTCCTTATGTACATCGAGGGCATCAAAGATGGCCGTAGATTCTTGGACGCGGCACGCAGGGTAGCCAGGAAGAAGCCGATCATCGTCCTCAAGGGTGGCAAATCCGAAGGCGCCGCCCGTGCCACCCGGTCGCACACCGGCAACCTCGCAGGCAGGGACGAGGTCTATGATGCCGCATTTAAACAATGCGGGGTGATGCGGGTCAACAGCGAGCAAGAATTTGACGACCTCTCCAAGGCTTTTTTGAACCTGCCCCTGATGGCGGGAAGAAATGTCGGGATAGTTACTATTACCGGAGGCGGTGGTATACTGGCTGCAGATGCGTGTGCGCGCCACGACCTCCACCTGGCCGAACTGTCTACCGGTAGCCTCGCAAGGATGAGAGCGATAGCCCCCGAATGGCAAGCTTTCGCCAACCCGGCCGATATCTGGCCGCCGTCCCGCATAGCCGGGCACCCGCTGGGTGAGGTGCTGTATACAGCGATCGATTCCATGCTGGCTGACAGCAACGTAGACGGCCTTCTGGTAATCATGCCGGGTGCAACCCCCATCGATATTAAGACCGCCTCCCCGGATGCCCACATGTCGTTGATAAGCACCCTGGTTGACGCATTCAAGCTGACAGAGAAATATAACAAACCGGCCCTCCTGTGGTGCTATGGTACCGACATAGACGGGACGGTATCCCTGATAGAGAAATCGGGCAGGATACTGTATTACCCCACTATGGACCGGGCAGCCAACGTGCTCTCCAGGTTGAATGATCGCTACGAATTCCTGAACGGCGGGGACGATGAATAGGCAGCCGCCAGAGCAAGACTCGGGAATGTTTCTCGACAACTTGCGTGGTGTTCTCGACCTTAGGGTCAAACAAACGATTATCCTGCACAATGCCCCCCTGTCCCCTGCCGCCGTGCTCGTCCCTCTGTTCGAGAAGGGTAACGAATTTCATATCTTGTTCACCAAACGCACCGAAACGCTCGAGTATCACAAAGGTCAGATCTGTTTCCCCGGCGGTGCCCGACATGAAACTGACCGCGACCTAAAGGACACCGCACTGCGTGAAACATTCGAAGAGGTCGGCGTCAATCCGAATGACGTGCGGATACTGGGGGAGTTGGACAGCATGGGTACTGTCACCAGCAATTTCCTGATCACGCCCTACGTTGGGATAATCCCGTATCCCTATGAATTCCAGGTCAGCGCTGATGAAATCGAAACGCTAATCGAGGTGCCCATATCGGCGCTACTCGATGAACACAACTACAGGGAAGAGGCGTACGATCTGAACGGGGAGCTGCTCACCGGGTTCGTTTTCGAGTATCAGGGCAACGTCATCTGGGGAGCAACGGCAAGGATCATCAGGCAGCTCATCGAGATCGCATTCCCGGCAGGCGGATGATCCGGCAAATAGAAAGAGAGTGGATCTCCTCCACTCTCCTCTAAGCATTTTTGTGACAGGTTTATTTGCCCTTAGCAGGTTTTTTCTTCTTCGGGCTCTTCTTGGACGCCCTAGACTTGACGGTTTTGGGCTTATTTGGCCCGCCTTCGATAGCCTTTTTGGCCTTGACCTCTATCTTCTTGGGCTTCTCCACCTCAGTCTTAGGTACAGTCAGGGTGAGGATGCCGTCTTCGAAGGTGGCCTCTGCATTATCGCCCTTGACTGACTGAGGCAGGGTGATGGCCCGGTAATAGCTGCCATAGTGGCACTCGCGGCAGAGGTAGTCATCCTCTTCCGACTTCTCTTCCTGCTTAATCTCGCCTTTGATTGTCAGCGTATTCCCCGCGATCTCGATTTCGACATCCTCAGGGTCAACACCGGGCAGGGCGGCCTTAATCACCACCTCCTTGGGCGTCTGGTACATGTCGAGTGAAGGCTGCGCCCATTCGGTCCACCCTACCAGCGGCCGCGAAGGCCTTACGTACCCGCCTTCAAGCAGGCGGTCCATCGTCTGACGCATCCCAACCAGCTCCCGGAACGGATCCCAGCGTATCAGGTTCATCCATTTCACCTCCTTTCTTTACCTCAATTAATATAGCACATTAACACCATATTGTCAAGTCTAGTTATTAGTAGATGTTAGAATATATATTGACAAATTAACATATCTATTATATAATGACTTTAGATTAGGGGTATTTATGGCATCTAAGAACTTTTACGATGTGTTGGGAGTGAGCAAAACGGCCTCTGATAAGGATATCAAGCAGGCCTTTCGCAAGCTGGCACGCAAGCACCACCCCGATGTCAATCCAGGGGATAAATCGGCGGAGGCGAGGTTCAAGGATATCAACACTGCCCACGAGGTCCTCTCCGATCCGAAGAAGCGCAAGGCCTACGACAAGTACGGCGATAACTGGAAATATGCCGACCAGCTCGATGCCCAGCAGCAGGGGCCGTTCGGCGGTTTTACCGGTTTTTCCGATTCCTCGAAGCGGCCAAGCCAGGGCACCAGGGTTCAGTTCGTCGATTTCGGCGACATGGGCGACTACAGCGATCTTAGTGATATATTCACCACTTTCGCCCGCGGTGCCGGCGCCAGGGTCGCGCCTCAGAGGCCGCGCCGTGGGAGGAACGTTGAGTATCCTGCCGAGGTGACCCTAGAAGAGGCCTTCTACGGCACCACCCGGGTCGTTGAGGACGTTTTGGGCCACCGCCTCGAGGTCAAGGTGCCATCGGGGGTCAAGGACGGCTCTCGTATTAAGGTCAGCGGAAAGGGCGAGCCCGGCCCGGGCGAAGGCCCGCGGGGCGACCTGTATCTCGTTGTCTCAGTTAGACCCCATCCCGTGTTCCAGCGCAAGGGGAACGATATTAATGTTGAGGTTGATGTACCCCTTGCTGATGCCGTCCTCGGTGGAGAGGTTGGCGTTCCGTCGCTAAAGGGGAAGAATCTCTCCCTTAAGATCCCGCCGGAGACCCAGAACGGCAAGATGTTCCGCTTGAAGCAGCAGGGGATGCCGGTGATGGGAGATACCTCAAGGGGTGACCTCATCGCCAAGGTAAAAGTAGTTATACCGGAGAACTTGAAGGAGCGGGAGAAGCAGCTTTTTGAGGAATTGAGAAAGCTTCGGCCTAAAGGGTAACAGGCTTGGATAGGATGAGGTGCTATTGATGAACATTAACGATTCTGAACCGTGTTATGTGATCAGTGTTGTAGCCAGAATGATTGGTGTACACGCCCAGACCCTGCGCTATTACGAGAAGGCGGGGATAATCGAGCCGTCCCGTTCAAGCGGCAGAGTGCGCCTTTATTCCAACAGGGACATCGAGAGGTTGCGCCAGGTGAGGACGCTGATGAACGACCTCGGGATAAACCTGGCTGGCGTAGAGGTTATTCTGCGTCTGACCGAGCGCATCGAGACGCTCGAGCAGCAGATAGCAGAAACCGAGCGCGAGATCGACCGCTTGCGGGAGGCAGGGCTCTGGCCCAAGCGTATGCTGCCGCCGAGCAGGCGCCGTCCACAAGCGAGAAAGAAGCAATAGCAACGATTTGAACGTAGGAATTCGTGAAGTAACGAGGAGCTGAGAAATGAGGCAGGATAGATTCACCGAACAGGCACAGGAAACGCTGGCCCGCTCGCAGGAACTGGTGCGCAGCTATAAGCACAGCCAGTGGGATGTGGAGCACATACTGCTCGCTATGCTGCAGCAGCCTAAAGGCCTGACCGGAGATATATTGAAGAAGCTGGGGGTAAAAGCCAGCGAGGTGCGCAGCCGCGTTGAAGAGGCGCTGGCACAGACGCCCCAGGTTTCATACGAGGAAGCGACGGTCTATACCACGCCACGGACGGTAAACTTGCTGGAGAACGCAGCCGCCGAGGCCGACCGTCTGAAGGATGAGTTCATCGGCACGGAGCACATACTGATAGCCATGGCAGCTGAACGTGACGGAGATGCTTCACGGATACTTAGCGATTTCGGCATCGACCAGGAGAAGCTTTATTCGGCGTTGCGCGACATCCGGGGCAGCCACCGTGCGACAGACCCCCACGCCGAGAGCAAATACGGCGCTCTTGAGAAGTACAGCCGCGATCTCACCATGCTCGCCGAGGAGGGGAAACTCGATCCCGTGATCGGGCGTGATAACGAGATCAAACGTGTTATGCAGGTGCTCACCAGGCGCACCAAGAACAACCCTGTCATCATCGGGGAGGCTGGCGTAGGCAAGACCGCTATCGTGGAGGGTCTGGCCCAGATGATCGTGAGCGGCGACGCCCCCGATTCACTGAAAAACAAGCGAGTGATAGCGCTCGACATGGGGGCGCTGGTCGCCGGCTCGAAGTTCCGCGGCGAGTTCGAGGAACGATTGAAGGCGGTGATGGACGAGATTCGCCAGGCCCAGGGCGAAATCGTCCTGTTTATCGACGAGATACACACCGTGGTCGGGGCCGGGGCCGCCGAGGGCGCCATCGATGCCAGCAACATGCTCAAGCCAGCCCTAGCCCGCGGCGAACTGCAGTGCGTGGGGGCAACCACGCTGGATGAATACCGGGAGCACATCGAGAAGGATGCCGCGCTGGAACGGCGGCTGCAGCCCGTCTACGTGGACGAGCCCAGCGAGGAGGATACCATCGAGATGCTGCGGGCGCTGCGACCGCGTTACGAAGCACATCACAAGATCCGGTTCACCGATTCCGCCCTCGAGGCGGCGGCACATCTGAGCCATCTCTATATCTCCGATCGCTATCTTCCGGACAAAGCAATTGACCTTATAGATGAGGCGGCAGCCAAGCTAAGAATTGACACGGAAAGCGCCCCCAAGAATGTGAAGGACCTGGAAAAGAAACTGCAGCAACTGGTCCGAGAAGAGGAGGCGGCATCGGAGAAACAGGATTACGAGCGCGCCTCCCGGCTGAAGGTGGAGCGGATATCTGTCGAGGAAGAATACAATAAAGCTAAGCAGACATGGCTCCAGGAGGAGAAGATCGATGGTATGGTGGACGAGGAGGATATCGCTGAGCTGGTATCCAGCTGGACCGGCATCCCCGTATCCCGCATGCTGGAGGAGGAGACCGAGAAGCTGCTCCACATGGAAGAGAGGCTGCACCAGAGGATCATCGGCCAGGAAGATGCCGTCAGGGTTGTTTCCGAGTCCATCAGGCGGGCGCGGGCCGGACTCAAGGACCCGCGGCGGCCGATCGGCAGCTTCATCTTCCTCGGGCCTACCGGCGTGGGCAAGACAGAGCTGGCGCGTGCCCTTGCCGAGTTCCTGTTCGATGACGAAGAGGCCATGGTACGGCTGGATATGTCCGAGTACATGGAAAGGCATACCGTTTCGCGGCTCATCGGCGCTCCCCCGGGCTACATCGGCTACGAAGAAGGAGGTCAGCTCACCGAGGCGGTGCGCCGCCGCCCGTATAAAGTGATCCTGCTTGATGAGATGGAGAAGGCTCACCCCAACGTGTTTAACATCCTGCTCCAGATCCTGGAGGACGGCAGGCTTACCGACGGGCATGGCAGGACCGTAAATTTCAAGAATACGGTGGTGATCATGACCTCGAACCTGGGCACGGAGGAGTTTCAGCGCCAGTCCATAGGCTTTTCCAAGGAGACAAATGGCGAGATGGAGAGACGAAAAAGTGCCGTTGAGGACGCCTTGAAAAAAACCTTCCGTCCCGAGTTTCTCAACCGCCTCGATGAGGTGGTGATATTCCAGCCTCTCACTGAAGAGCAGATCAAGCTCATCGTCGACCTGATGATGAAGGATATCCAGAAGCGACTTGAGGAGCGCAAAATATCCGTGGAACTTACGGAGGAGGCAAAGTCGCAGCTGGCTAAGGAAGGATTCGATCCGGCGTTCGGCGCCCGACCCTTACGCCGTACCCTTCAGCGCCGCGTTGAGAACCCACTATCGACAAAGATACTACAGGGGGAATTCAAAGAGGGCGACCGTGTCACGGTCGACTCAAGCCCTGACGGATTCACTTTCTCTGCTAAATCTAAAAAGAAAAGTGGTAAATAGTATCACCGTCGTTCCCCGTGGGGATTGAATCTTGCGAGCCTGCCCTTGACTTCCCTGCTGCTTGCCTGTAACCTTTCACCACAGAAGCATGATGGATGAACACGAGGATGCTCTCGATGTTATTGCCGAAGAGGAGCTAGCGCCGGTAATCAAGCGGCGCTGGATCAGGCGACACTGGGTAAGCCTGACCACCATCGTTGCGATAGTGGTCCTCAGCATCGCCATCTACTTCAGCGGAGGGTTAACCGGTGACGTTGAGGCTTATGGCTATCTAGGCGTTTTCATAATTGCAATATTGGGAGCGGCTGTGATAATCGTGCCGGTGCCGCACCTGCCTTTCATTTTCATCATGGGTGCAATACTCAATCCATGGCTGGTGGGATTGATGGCGGGACTCGGTGAACCCGTCGGCGAAATACCCGCCTATATGGCGGGATTCAGCGGCCGCAGCTCGATGCAGAACAGGAAAGTCTACACTAAGCTGCGGGAGTGGATGCAGCGGCGCGGCACTATAGTGCTTTTCCTGTTCTCTGCCATACCGAACTTCTTCTTCGACATCGTGGGGGCTGCCGCCGGTGCGCTGCACTACCCGTTCTGGAAATATATGCTTGTGGTATTCGCTGGCAAGACGGTTAAAGGCTTGATGGTTGCCTTCGCCGGATACTGGACCCTGCGCCTCCTGCTGGACTTCCTGATCCCGTGGTGATGCAACCCCTTGGTGATTTAGTGATGGACAAGGTCGGTGTAATCGTTGTTGCAGCCGGCGCGGGCAGGCGCATGGCCAGCGCAGACAAGATCTTCATGCCGCTGGCGGGAAAACCTCTGCTGGCTCGTACTCTAGGCGCCTTCCAGTCTTGCACTGACATTGAGGATATAGTTCTGGTGATTGCCGAGGACAAGTTGGATGCAGCGAAACGGCTGATCGATGACTATAAACTCTCAAAGGTGAGGGATGTATGCCCCGGCGGTGAACGCCGCCAGGATTCGGTAAGGGCGGGTCTGCAGTGGCTTACCGGCTGCCAGTGGGTGATGATTCATGATGGGGCGCGTCCCTGTGTGAGCCAGGGCATAATCCGAGACGCACTGAAGGCAGCCCGAGACAGCGGGGCCGCCATCCCGGCAATTCCCGTGAGCGACACCATTAAGGTTGTGTCTGCAGATCAATTTGTTCAGAAAACGCTTCTGCGAGATCGCCTGTGGACAGTGCAAACCCCCCAGGTATTTAGATTTGATATAATAAGCGAGGCCCACAGTAAAGCGAAGGGAGGAGTCACCGATGATGCCTCGCTGGTGGAGCGTCTGGGATATAAAGTCAAGATATTCCCCGGCTCACCCGCCAACATCAAGGTAACCACTCCCGATGACATTGCCATCGCTGAGGCTATCCTGAAGAACTTGGAACGATGACTGCAAGAGCCTGAATAATGCGTATCGGAATTGGATATGACGTACACCCTCTTGTCGATGGACGCCCCTTAATCCTCGGCGGCGTAACGATAACTTACGAGCGTGGCCTCAGCGGGCACAGCGATGCCGACGTGCTGGTACACGCGGTGATCGATTCCCTGCTCGGTGCTGCCTCCATGCAAGATATCGGCTTTCACTTCCCGGACAACGACTCGCGCTACAAGGATATATCCAGTATAGAGTTACTGAAGCGCACCGGCATTAAACTATCCGAGGGCGGGTTCAGAATCGTAAACACCGATGCCACCATTGTATGCGATAAGCCCAAGCTGGCAGAATATATCACCCGCATGGCAGGCAATATCAGCGGTGCCCTCAACATCGATAGTAGTCGGGTGTCAGTCAAAGCTTCCAGTTCTAACGGCGTAGGTCCCCTGGGAAAAGGAGAGGGCATTGCCGCATATGCGGTAGCCCTGATCGATGAAGAGAGTGATAAATGAAGATCTATAACACGCTATCCGGCAGGAAGGAAGAGTTCATTCCCACCGGTGATACGGTGAAGATGTATGTCTGCGGGGTCACCCCCTACAGCGAGTGTCATATCGGTCACGCCATGAGCTACATCCTGTTCGATGTCATCCGGCGGTATCTGGAGTATCGAGGCTACAAGGTTAAGTACGTTCAGAACTTCACTGACATAGACGATAAGCTGATCGCCCGCTCCAACCAGACGGGCACAACCGTTAAAGAGCTGGCGGAGGGCTTTATTGCGGAGTACTTCAAGGATATGGACGCCCTAAACGTCAGGCGTGTAGATGTGTACCCCCGCGCCACCGGGGAGATACCCAAGATTATAGAGGTCATATCAGGGCTTGTGGATAAAGGACATGCTTACGCCTCCGGTGGGGATGTATACTTCCGCGTCAATAGTTTCCCCGAATATGGCAAGCTGAGCCATCGAAAGCTGGACGACATGATCAGCGAGCAGGCGGAGTGTGTCGAGAAAAAAGACCCCATGGACTTCACCCTATGGAAGGGTGCTAAGCCAGGCGAGCCGCAGTGGGACAGCCCCTGGGGCCCGGGAAGGCCGGGCTGGCACATCGAGTGCAGCGCAATGTCGCTGAAATACCTCGGCGAAACGCTGGACATCCACGGCGGGGGCCAGGACCTCATATTCCCCCATCACGAGAACGAGATAGCGCAGTCCGAGGCCTTCAGTGGGGTCAAGCCTTTCGTTAAATACTGGATGCACAACGGACTGCTGCAGCTCGGTGAGGAGAAGATGAGCAAGTCCCTGGGCAACCTGATAACCGTCAAGGAGGCGCTGGAGCAATATACCCCGGATGCGATACGGCTGTTCATATTGAGCTCCCATTACCGTAGCCCGCTCACCTGCAGCGATGAAGGCTGGGAATCGGCAGAGCGCGGTTCCGAGAGGCTCCGCGCCGCAGCCCGCCGTGAGGGCGGCACGAAACCCTCCGAGCTCGATATCGCTTTTTACCGTCAGCGTTTCATTGATGCTATGGATGACGACTTCAATACCGCGCAGGGTCTCGCCGTGCTGTTCGACCTGGCGCGCGATATCAACCGCGCAGCCGAGGCTGCCTACGATGTCAGTGAGGCGCAGGCGACGCTGAAAGAGCTGGCCGCAGGGATACTGGGGCTGACGCTGGAGGAAAGGGAGGTCCAGCTGGATTCAACTTTGTTCATCGAGCTTGCGAGATCGCTCGGCATCGAGCTGCCCAGCGAAGCGCAGCCAGCGCCCTTTTATATAGAGCTGATGATCCAGAAGCGCAACGAGGCAAGGAGAGAGAAGGGTTGGGAACTTGCTGACAGCATCCGCAACGGGCTGGCAGAACTGGGTATAACGCTCGAGGATACAGCGAAGGGCACAGCCTGGCGCCGCAAGATATAAAAAGGCTAACTACCCGGTGTAAGTTGCGATGATGATACCGACAGACATCAGCGTAGGGGTCAGCAACACGGACATGACGTTCATTCCCAGTGAAGGCATTAGCCTGGGCATGTCACTGTGATGCTTGAGCACCCCCGCCATCGCCTTCACCCCCAGCGGCAGCGTGGCCAGCCCCAGCAGCGCCCACAGCGGGAGCGATTCGATAGCAACGCCCACCACTATCACCGCATAAGCCATCACGGCTATCGCGCAGTATATCCAAGCAGCCTTCGCCCTTCCTAAGATTATGGGCAGGTGTTTCCTGCCAGCCGGCCGGTCGGCCTCCACATCGGGGAACTCGTTGATCAGCAGCAGGTTGGCGATCAGCAGGCCAGCCACCAGCGACACCAGCACTGACGATACATGGTAATCGCCGGACTGGGTGACATACGTGCCAAGCACCATCAGCCCGAAGCCCAGCCCTGGCCCTACAAGCTCGGTTATCCCCGTCAGCTTGGTCAGGTAAGGCGTATACAGAAGGATTAGTAAAACCCCAACGATCCCTAAGGGCAGGATAGCCCATGTATAGATAACGGCGAAGTAGATGCCGATGGCAACGGTTATAGCCAGGCTACCCAGACCCAGCATCAGCGCCTGTACTGGCTTCAGCAGGCCCGCGGGCAGCAGGCCGCTGCCGCCGCTGAAGGGTGTTCTCTGGGTACGGAAATCTATCCCTGTCCGCCAGTCTGAATACTCATTCAGCACATTGACGCTGATGTGAGCGAACAGGGCACCGATGAAAGCCAGGGCAAAGTAAAGGGGACGGAAGGGGTAGCCGTCATACAGTGATACAGCAACGCCGGTGAATACGCAAACCGGCACCAGCAGCAGAAAGCTGGGCCTGGTCTCCAAGAACCAGATTTTCAAGTCAGCCATGGCCTACCTTCTGAATCTGCCCTTAAGCGATGCCTTGTTAATCCCCACCTTCACCTCGTCTCCTACCTTGGACTTGAGAAACTTGGCAGCGCTGCCTTTCTTTACCGATACCTCCAGCCTGCTCTCCGAACCCATGATCGCCAGCAGCTCCTCGCCCTCTTCATACGACGGACTCAAGTCATCGATGATGTGGCCGCCGACCTCAACGAAGAGCCTCCCCTCAGGCAGGTCGGGCTCCCTGATGTCGGTGATCAGGTTCCCGAAGCGATCGATATGGATCACCCTTCCTTTGAGAACACCATCCTCACCGGCTTGTGGTCTGGGGATAAGGATTGTGGCAATCGAGGGAATGGGATCACCGAATTGGCCCGGAGGTACCCCTTTAGACAGGTGGGCTGCAACCGGAGCGAATACATCCCGCCCGTGGAAGGTGCTGCTTAGCGGAGATAGCCAGTAGCGCTCGTTGGTCAGCGCGATAGCCTCGATATCCGGCAATGACTCTTCTACCACATAGCTCAGCACGCCATTGTCCGGTCCAATGAAAAACCCCTGAGAGGTAATCAGCAATACCGCCTGTCGCTCGGTGCCCACACCCGGATCCACCACCGCGATATGTATCGAGCCTTTGGGGTAGTAGCGATGTGTGGTGCTCAGGATGAATGCCCCCTGCGCCACGTCCTGCGGCTTTACGGTGTGGCATATGTCCACGATGTTAGCGTCAGGGTTGATTAAGAGTATCACACCCTTCATCACTGCCACGTAAGGGTCATCGACACCGAAATCGGTGGTCAGGGTGATGATTGCCATGGAACTAACCGCTCGTCTGGACTGCCAGTATCGAGATAATAACGAATATCAACATCAGGATTATGGTGAAGCGGAACAGAGTTTTCTCTATCCCCCGCTTAGTGCGATACATGCCGGTCTGCTGGCCGAATATGCCTCCAAGTCCGCCACCCCTCACCTGAAGCAGGAAAACGGCGATCAGCACAACGGCAAGTATTATTTGAGCAACATACAGGTAAGTCTCCATACTATTCCCCCAGCCTCTCTATCAATAATTTCGTCACCACAGCGTGGTTGGCGCGCCCTTTGGTCTCCCGCATAACCTGACCCACTAGAAACTTTAACGCCTGCTCTTTGCCTTGCTTAAAATCGTCAGCCGCCTTCGCATTTGCCGCTATCACCTTGTCCACCACAGCCCCTATCTCCTGATCGTCACTTATTTGGGTAAGGCCCTGTGCTTCGACTACCTCGGCAGCGCTCTTACCGCTGTGGAACATTTCCTCGAACA
>CAYUWM010000001.1:0-21720 GCA_964448395.1 uncultured Dehalococcoidales bacterium | reverse complement strand
TGTGCTTCGACTACCTCGGCAGCGCTCTTACCGCTGTGGAACATTTCCTCGAACACCGATTTGGCAGTGGGCACACTGATTTTCCCACTATCGACGAGCTTTATCAACTCTAATATCAGGATCGGCTTGACCCTTGAGTCCTCTATCGCGGTATCGGTAGCGTTCAGCAGGCGCGCAAATTCACCCAGCATCCAGTTGCTTACTGCCTTCGCCATCTTAGCCCGCTCCTGCCCCTCTACCATACCCAGGCATGTTTCGAAATAATCCGCTGTCGCTTTCGATATGGTGAGCAGGCTGGCGTCGTAATCCGTAAGACCATAATCGGCAACGAACCTGTCCCTCCGGGCTTCCGGAAGCTCGGGCAACCGCGCCCTGATCCCCTCCACCCAATCCCGCTCGAACGCCATGGGCGGGAGGTCTGGCTCAGGGAAATAGCGGTAATCATGGGCGTATTCCTTGCTCCGCTGGGACACCGTGATCCCCTTGTCCTCCATCCAGCCCCTGGTCTCCTGCGTTAGCCGCTCCCCGGCCTCTACAGCCCTTCGCTGCCGCTGTTCCTCATATTGCAGGGCGCGATATACCGCTTTAAAGCTGTTCATGTTCTTGACCTCTACCTTCACCGAGTGCTCACCACCCACTGCCCTGATGCTGATATTGGCGTCGCACCGGAAACTGCCCTCTTCCATATTGCCGGTGGAAACCCCCAGGAACTGTAGAATGGCACGCAGCTTGATCAGGTACTGCCGTGCCTCTTCGGGCGAACGCAGGTCTGGATCCCCGACTATCTCCATGAGGGGCACACCGGCGCGGTTTACGTCCACCAGGCTGTAGGATTCCCCCCGTCTGAGGGAACGGTGGGTCAGCTTAGCCGTATCTTCCTCCAGATGCACCCGTGTTATCCCCGCTCTCCTCTTCTGCCCGTCAGCCTCTATATCCAGCCACCCGCCGATGCCCACCGGCTCTTCGTACTGGGATATCTGGTACCCCTTCACCAAGTCGGGATAGGGGTAGTTTTTCCGGTCAAACTTGGTATATGCGGGTATGGTGCAGTTCAGCGCGAGCGCGGTCATCACTGTGTATTCCAGAGCCTTCCGGTTGATAACCGGCAGCACACCGGGCATGCCGAGGCAAACCGGGCATACATGGGTGTTGGGCTCCGTACTGGCGTAGTCCGCGCTGCAAGTGCAAAACATCTTGCTCTCCGTGAGCAGTTGCGCATGCACCTCAAGCCCGATGACCGTCTCCAATTCCATTCGTGGCTAGTATATCAACCTTTCAATGCCAAAACAAGGGTCAGCTTGACAGGACTCGCTCATCGCTGGTATCGTGTCTGGGTGTTCACCATCGAACAGGTCGTAGTCAATTGGGGCATCTCAGACCCCCTCATCGTCTTTATCGTCTCCATGCTGCCTATCTCCGAACTCAGGGGAGCGATTCCGATAGGTATCAATGTTCTCGATATGCACTGGTACCATGCTTTTCCCATAGCTTATGTCGGCAACCTCATTCCCATTCCATTCCTCTTCTTTTTCATGGAACGGATACGGCGTCTCTCAGCCAGAATGGGCATTATAGGGGTGTTGGTAGAAAAGTTCCTCAGCCGTACCCGCCGACGCGCCGAGTTCATCGAGAAGTACGGCCGGGTCGGGCTCGCCCTCTTCGTCGCCATCCCCCTGCCCATAACCGGCGCCTGGACTGGGATAATCGCCGCCTATCTCCTCGGGATGAGGTTCAGGGACACTATAATACCCATCTGCGCCGGGGTGCTCATATCCGGAACCATTGTCACCCTGCTGAGCCTTTATGTCCCCGAATTGCTCGAAAGGCTGGGATGGGGACCAGTCGTCGCTGTTACCGCTGTCATATTGATAGCGCTCGCCGCCTGGTGGCTGTGGCCGCGTAAAGGGAAACGACAGAATCAAGAGGAACAAACATCGTGATTAATCATCGCTCCACGCCCCGTCTCCGATCAGCGGGACGAAACGGCAGCCGGTAAGGTTCATCACCTGTGCCTCCCCATCGCGCTTTACAACCTTCAGCAGGCTCTGCTCCCAGCGTGAGCCGACTGGTATTACCAAACGACCTCCCACATTCAATTGATCCAATAGTTCCGGTGGAATTTTAGGGGCGGCAGCGGTAACCACTATCGCATCATATGGCGCATCGGGAGGCGTTACGAGTGTGTCGGTCGACAGGTGTACCTCTACATTCTTATATCCGAGCTTATTTAGAGTCTCCCGCGCCGTCCTGGCGAGGATATCCATCCGCTCAACGGTCACCACCTGTTTGGCCAGCTCGGCAAGGATAGCTGCCTGGTAACCGCAACCGGTGCCCAGCTCCAGCACCTTCTCGTTCCCGGTCAGCTCCATCGCCTGGGTCATCAGAGCCACGATGAACGGCTGCGATATGGTCTGCCCCTTCCCTATCGGCAGCGGCCGATCGTCATAGGAATATCTGAGGTTCTCGGCGGGCACGAACAATTCTCGCCGCACCCGCGACATGGCCTCCAACACCCGCTCATCCTCTATCTCGCGCCGCAGGTGTTCCAGCAGCCTATCGCGATCCCTCTCCAGGTCCATAGCCAATCTCCCCCATCCTGACACCACGAAATCTACCACAAAGCCCCGACCGTATCAAGGTTGACTGTGGTTATATTGCCTGAGATAATGCAGCAGGAGATTAGTGTGAACTGGAATACGAGGGTAACCCAGATCCTCGGCAGCAGGTACCCCATCATCCAGGGGGCCTTCGGCGGGTTCGGGCGGTCGGGACTGGCTGCGCCGGTATCTGCCGCAGGCGGGTTCGGCATTATCACCGCCAGCGCCATGCGCACACCGGAACGGCTGCGAGAGGATATCAGGAAGGTACGATCCGTTACCGATGCGCCCTTCGGCGTAAACCTGTCGATAGGCCTGTGCCCCAGCGTTGATGGGATGAGAGAGGTGGCCATCGAGGAGAGGGTCCCGGTCATCTTCACCTCGGCATACCGCGCCGACAACCACGGCAAGCGCATACAGGAGGCCGGTCTCAAGTGGGTGCACAAGGTGGCCTCTGTGCAGCACGCCATGGCCGCCGAAAGGCAGGGGGCGGACGCCGTCGTTATCGTCGGCCTCGAGGGCACCGCTTTCAAGAGCATTCACCAGATCCCCACCCTGGTGAGCATCACTACCGCCGTCAGGCAGATGCGGATACCCATCATCGCCGCCGGCGGCATCGGCGACGCCCGAGGCTTCCTCGCCGCGCTGGCGATGGGTGCGGAGGGCATATACATGGGCACCCGCTTCCTCGCCACCGAGGAGTGCCCCGTCTCCGACCGGTACAAGCAGGCCCTAGTGGAAGCGCAGCCCTGGGACAAGGATTACCGCGAGCGCGCCCTGACCCCGCCCGATCCTGAGGAGTATGAAAAGCTGCTGGGAAAGAGGGGGGACATGCCCATGGATCAGTGGCTCCAGCATCTTGAGCAGGTGATGTTCAGGCGCTCCCCGGACGGAGAGATAGACTGGGACAGCGGCATCGATGCGGAGGTGGCATTGCGGATAGCCGGCGGCTCGCTGGCGGTGGGTGTCATCGATAGCGTGATGACGGTTAAGGATTTAATCCTTACAGTCATCACCGGGGCTGAGAACATGCTCGGCAAAGAAGGCGATTTGGGGAAACTGATCGAAGGAAATGAATAACCAACCATTGGAGGCACCGCTATGGGAGAGCAAACGGATATCGACAAGAGGATCGGCTTGCTGGAGGACATAGAGGCGATCAAGAAGTTGAAGCACAGATACCTGCACTGCCTCGACAGCAAGCTGTGGGAGGAGCTGGAGCAGTGCCTGGCCGGGGATGTCAAGGCCAGCTTCATGGGAGGGGCGATGAAATACGACGGCCGGCAAGAGCTCATGGAGTTCTACCGGGTATCCCTTCCCCCCATACGGCTCACCTCCCACACGGGCCACCATCCCCAGATAGAGATCACCGGCGACGGCAGCGCCACCGGGATGTGGGAGGTCAAGACCTACCTCATCGAGACCGAGGCCAACCTGTCGCTGGGCGGTATGAGCGTGTTTAATGAAGAGTACGTGAAACAGGACGGCGAGTGGAAGATCAAGTCTATGCATTGCTATCGCCTCTACGAGGAGATGTGGAGCCGCAACGACATAGCCAGCCTGAAGCTGAGCCAGGTCTATCAGTTCGATAAACCCGGCGAAGCGGCAGAATAAAGGACGGATAAGGAGGTCACCAACCATGGCTGACATCAGCGAACTGGAGAAACAGGTCAGGATACTGACCGATATCGAGGCCATCCGCAAACTGAAGGCGGTGTACTTCCGCAGTGTGGACCAGAACCTGTGGGACGAATTGGAAGAGGTCTTCACCGGAGATGCTACCGCGGATTACGGCCCCGACATCAAGCTGGAGGGACGGAAGGCCATCATCGATTTCCTCAAGAAAACCGTGGGGCGGGACACGTTCACCACCGCCCATCACGGCCACAACGCCGAGATCGAGATAACCGGCGAGGCTACGGCACGGGCGAAGTGGGCGCTGCAGGATCGCCTGATAATCACCGGTATATCGACGCTGACCGGCTGGGGCTACTACGATGAGGAATACGTGAAACAGGATGGCCGGTGGCGCATAAAGAGCACCGCCATCTCGCGCCTGCTTGAAGAGTGGACGCAGACCAAGTAATATCATCCCTATCGAGGTTTGCAGGTGGCACAGTATTTCATCGGTACCAGCGGCTGGGTATACCCCCACTGGCGCGGCACGTTCTACCCGCAGAAGCTGCCGCAGGCTCAGTGGCTCCAGTACTATGCCGAGCACTTCCCCACCGTAGAGCTCAACAACAGCTTCTACCGCCTGCCCTCGGAGCAGGCGTTCCAGGGCTGGTGCCGCAAATCGCCCGACGGCTTTCGCTACTCGGTCAAAGCCAGCCGCTTCATCACCCACATCAAGCGGCTCAAGAACGTCGCCGAGCCGGTGGAGACGTTCCTGTCGCGGGCGCGATATCTCGACGACAAGCTGGGCCCACTGCTGTTTCAGCTCCCGCCCAGCATGCAACGGGACGACGAGAGGCTTGAAAGCTTCCTGTCGATGCTGCCCCAGCGGTTTCGATATGTTATCGAGTTCCGCCACGAATCGTGGCTGGATGACGCCGTTTTCGATATGCTGCACCGTTACAACGCCGCCCTCTGCGTGTTCGATATGCCCGGCCTCTCCTGCCCGCTGCTGGCGACTGCCGATTTTGCCTATGTCCGGTTCCACGGCGCCACCGGGCTGTACAGCAGTTGCTACAGCGACGAGGAGCTCGATGGCTGGACGTTGAAGATAGCAGAGCTTGCAAAAGGGCGGGATGAGGTATACATTTATTTCAATAACGACATCGAGGGCTTCGCTATTCAGAACGCCAAGACGCTGACCCGCAAGCTGAACGAGCTATAGAGGGAGGGATACCATGTCAGACATCGAGAGACGCATCCAGGCGCTGGAGGATATCGAGGCCATCAAGAAGCTCAAGGGCAAGTATATACGCTGCCTCGACCGGAACCTGTGGGACGAGATGTCGGAGTGCTTCGCCGAGGACGCCGAGGCGCACTACGGTGAGAACCTCGATTTCAGCGGCAGGCAGGCGATACTCGACTTCCTGAAGGGTACCATCGGCCGCGAGGACTTTATCAGCTCCCACGAGTGCCACCTGCCGGAGATAGAGATAACCGGCGACACGACGGCAAGGGCCTTATGGAAGATGCACGACTACCTGTACATACAGCCCAACTCCACCATGACCGGCTGGGCGTACTACGACGAGCAGTATGTGAAAATCGACGGGCAGTGGAAGATTAAGGCTATAGGCTACACCCGCGACTTCGAAGAGTGGGTGATGAAGAAGCCGGGTTAATCTATAGGATTAATCAAACTATAGAAATTCTTTAATCTTCTGTGCCATGGCCTGCGTCATGCCGGGAACCGCCGCTATGTCGTCGATACCGGCTTCACGTATCGCCTTCACCGAGCCGAACTTCCTCAGCAGCGCCTTCTTCCGCTTGGGGCCGACGCCCGGCACGCTATCCAGCGCGGAGCCCATAGAGCGGCGGCTCCGCACCTTGCGGTGATAGCTGATGGCGAAGCGGTGCGCCTCGTCGCGGACGCGCTGCAGCAAGTGCAGCGCCGCCGAGTCGCGCGGCAGTATAATCGGCTCATCCACGCCGGGCCTGAATATCTCCTCATTCTCCTTGGCTATGGAGGCGATGGGGATGAAGTTGTTTTCCATTTCCTCCATTATGTCGAGCGCGGCGTTAAGGTGCCCCCTTCCACCATCGATCAGAATCAGGTCGGGGATTATGCCCCATGAATTCTCGTCCTTACCCCTATCCTCAACGGTTACTTCCCCCCAGATCGCCTTTTTGAAGCGGCGCTTGAGAACCTCTTGCATCTTGGCGTAGTCATCCGCCCCCTCGACCGTTTTAATGCGGAAGCGGCGGTAGTGGGACTTTTTCGGCTGCCCGTCCTCGAATACCACCATACTGCCCGTTGCCGAGGTTCCACCTATATCAGAAATGTCGAAGCACTCGATTCGTCTGGGCGCTCGGGGCAGGTCAAGCGCGTTCTGCAACTCCGATAACACGGCATCCACATCTATTTCTGCCGTTCTGGTAACGTTCATCTGCTCCAGCCCCTGACGCGCGTTTTCTGCTACCATATCTACCAGTTTTCTGTTTGCCCCGCGTAGAGGTGATCTTAACCTGACAGCGCTGCCTTTCTTGCTCGACAGCCACTCCTCCAGTACCCGGCTGTCAGGCGGCAAGTGCTGCAGCAATATAAGCGGAGGCACATACGTCGCCGAGCTATAGAACTGGTTCAAAAAACCGGCCATCACCTGCTCCTGCACCTCGTCTCGCACTCCCTGCACCACAAAATGATCGCGCTCGACTAGCCTGCCCCCGCGGATGAAAAATACCTCTACGCAGGCATGTTCCCGCTGCTGTGCCAAGGCAATGACATCCTGGTCACCCCTATCAACCGACGATATCTTCTGATGCTCGGTTACCATCTCCACCGCGCGCAGCTGGTCGCGCAGCACCGCCGCCCGCTCGTAGTCCAGGCGACCAGACGCCGCCATCATATCCTCCCTCAATTGCCTGACTACGCTTTCCTGCTTACCCTCAAGGAACATGATAACCTGGTCTATGATATTCCGATAATCCTCCGCCGTTATCTCCCCTACACATGGTCCGGCGCAGCGGTGGATGTGATACTCCAGACAAGGCCTGTAATCTATTCCGGTGATCTCCTTGCGACACGAGCGGAAGGGGAACAGTTGCTTCAGCAGGTTGAGCGTTCTTTTCACCGAAACTGCGCTGGCATAGGGACCGAAGTAGCGGCTGCCGTCTTGATCCACCCGCCTGGTGATGTAGACCCGTGGCCAGTCATTCTTGACGTTGATTTTCAAGTAGGGATATGTCTTGTCGTCTTTGAGCCTTACGTTGTAGCGGGGACGGTGCTTCTTGATGAGGTTGCATTCCAGTATGAGCGCCTCCTGGTCCGAGTCGGTTACAAAAAACTCGAAATCACTGACCCGGGGCACCAGCTTTCGGAGCTTGTTGGTGAGATTAGCGGAAGCGGAGAAATAGCTTCTCACCCGGCTGTTGAGGTCAGCCGCCTTGCCCACATACAGAACATTTCCCGACGCATCCCGGAACAGATACACACCCGGTTTATGAGGCAATGCTTTGAGCCGCTCTTTGAAGCTCTGTGCTCCCATAATACCTGCCCGGATCAAAGAATAAAAGCGAGGATTATGAGTAGAACTATGAGCGGACCGGCGATGATGGCGATGGTGCGCAAATCGGCAATAACGTATTGATAGCGTGCGGACTCCCGCGGGTCCGTGCGAGCGGGCGGCGAAATTCCAGTGGTTGCCGGTGCTGCGACCTCACCGGAGACAGGCTCCGACACAGAATCTGCCGTAGATTTGTGGACATCAGTGGCGGCAGGCGGTGCGGTATAAGATATAACCTGCCTTTCGCCAGTCTGAGCCTTCTTCTTACGCT
Source organism: uncultured Dehalococcoidales bacterium (assembly GCA_964448395.1). Taxonomy (GTDB): domain Bacteria; phylum Chloroflexota; class Dehalococcoidia; order E44-bin15; family E44-bin15; genus CAYUWM01. Next base: position 13,675 of record CAYUWM010000001.1, on the reverse strand, counting down.
TGCGCTCCTTGCCTACCGCCGCCTGCCTTGATGCTATACGATGTGACTTCTTCGCCATGATTAATCAACCCTGGTTACCCTTCCGTTTTTCACCAGACAGCTTACCCTGTTATTCATGTGCGTCATTGCCCAGTTGACACTGACCTCGCAATCCAGGGGCAACTTGGTATACTGACCCATAACGTCGACCACGATGACCGGACCATCCCCCCCGTCCCTGATACCGATCAGCGTGCCTGAAATGAACTCTGGCTTGCCTTCACTCATCGTTATCTACTCGTAGGCGGGCTTGCCGTACTCCCACTCGTATGCATGGCTCATCGATCACTCTTTAGCCCTGGGGTGTGCCTTCTCATATGCCTGGCGTACATGCTCGCTGGTGAGATGGGTATAGATCTGGGTGGATGATATATTGGCATGGCCCAGCAACTCCTGCACCGCCCTCAGGTCAGCCCCGCCGTTGAGGACATGCGTGGCGAAGCTATGCCTCAGTGTATGGGGGGTTACCGGCTTGGTTAGCCCCGCTGCCTTCGCATATCCTTTAAGGATGAGCCAGAAGCCCTGCCGCGTGAGCCTCTCCCCGCGACGATTCAGGAACAGCGCCGCCTCACCCTCCCTTTTCCCCAGCAGCTCAGGGCGCGCTTCCTCAAGGTACTTTCTGACAGCATTAATTGCCTTTGTATTGTTAGCTATTGGTATAATTCTTTCCTTTGATCCCTTGCCAAAACAGCGCACGAACTCCGCTTCCAGATTTACATCTTTTGTATCTAGGGCGATCATCTCCGACACCCTCATACCTGCAGCGTAGAGCAACTCCATCATTGCCGTGTCCCGCTTTCCCTCAGGAGTGGTACGCTTGGCCGGTTCATCCAGCAACGCCTCGACCTCCGATATCGAAAGTGGCTTGGGCAAGGACTTTCCGACCCGGGGAGAAGTGATATTCTCCGTGGGGTCACTGCGTAGAACGCCGTCGGCGACCAGGAAATCGAAGAAGGATTTAACCGCCGCCACCTTACGGGCTACGGTTGCCGGGGCGTAGTTCCTCTCTTTCAGGTCCAGGATATAGTTTATGAGCAGGTTGCGATCCACTTCGGACCACCGTGTCGGGCCGCCGGTCACCTGGTCTGACACGAAATCGGCCAGTCGATACAGGTCGTTTCTGTAGGCCTCTACGGTGTTTCCCGAAAAACCCTTCTCCATCGAAAGATGATTTAAGAAGTTGTCGATTACATCTTTCATACCTGCTCCTCCATCAACTCGGACAGACCCATTTTAACATAACTTCCAGAATTCTAACACATCTTCCCCCAAAATGCACCAGCGAATACCACTCACCCCCTCACCGGTTGCTTGACATTATGCACGGTGCCAACGTAGAATGCCATAATGCCGCTTCTATCAATCGTAATCGGTTTCGACCCTATCATTTTCAACCTCGGCAGCATGGAAATAGGCTGGCACGGGGTGATGGTCGTCCTTGCGGTCCTCACCGGCATCGGTGTGTCGATGTGGCTGGCCAAGGGAACGGACATCAAGAGGGAGACCATCTTCAGCCTGGCCCCGTGGGCGGTACTGGGTGGTATCATCGGCGCCAGGCTGTTCCACGTCATAGACTACTTCGGCAGCACCTACATCCACGACCCGGCGAGGATATTCCACTTCTGGGCCGGTCTGTCCATACTGGGGGCGATACTGGGCGGCACGCTGGCGGCCGCCATTTACTCCAGGATAACCCACATCTCGCTGGGACGCCTAGCCGATGTCATCACTCCGGGGCTTCTGCTGGCGCAGGCTGTAGGGCGTATCGGCTGCACCATAAACGGAGATGCCTACGGCAAACCTACCACCCTCCCGTGGGGGCTGATCTACACCCACCCCAATGCCGGAACCACTACCCTCCTCAACGTTGCAGGGCATCCGTCTCCGGTCTACGAGATAATACTGGATCTGCTGATATTCGCAGTCATCTGGAAGCTGAGGGGCAGGCTAAAACCCGATGGTTCGCTATTCCTTCTGTATCTTTGTATTTATTCAGTAGGCCGATTCGGCATCGAGTTCACTCGATATGTTGGAAGCGGACAGATAAATATTGGAGGTGTAATACACGCGCCTCACTTCATCACTATTGTCACGTTTGCGGTGTGTCTCACGCTGCTTATTCGCAACATGAGGCAGGCTAAAGCGCTACCCGACGGGGGCGAAATCGAGGATGTTTAACTGGAGCATGCCGCCACTCCATTTATCAACCTCAAGGTTGAATACTATATCCAGTCGAGGGGTCACTTCCCCGATAGAAGATCCCATCTTGAAACAAATTCCATTCCAGGTAATGCCATTGTCCTGCAATTTCAACTTCAAATGATCCCCTCCCCTCCCCACGGTGCGCCGCTCGCTGACTGCTACATTTTTCACCAAAAAGGTCGGATAGGGATTGTCGCGTCCGAATGGAGCCAGACGCTGCATCATCTTAAAATTCCCCCCCCGAAATGAGTCAAGAGACACCTCAGCATCTACGCTTATGACAGCGGTCATATCAGCAGCAGATATCTTGCGTTCAGCGATTTGGAGCAGTCGCTCATTAAGGGGTTCGAGGTTCCCGGTAGCGACAGTGAACCCCGCCGCCATCGGGTGTCCGCCAAACCGGTACAGGAGATCGCTGCACTCGGAAATGGCATCAACTATGCTGAAGCCCGCAATACTGCGAGCGCTGGCCCGGCTCCATTCCTGCCCCTTCTCATATACTATCGTTGGCCTGTGGTACTCCTCCACCAGTCTGCCGGCAGCCACACCAACCACACCGCTATGAAAATCCTCACTGCCGACCATTATCAGCGGTACATCCGGCCCGATATCCCCTATTTCTTGCCTGGCCCTGTTGAGTATCTCTTCAGTAAGTTTCTGCCTCTCCCCATTCTTCTTTTCAAGTATCGCCGCCAGCCTGCCGGCTTCCTCCGCCGAATCGGTTGACAGCAGACTGATGCCAATGCCGGCATGATCCAGACGACCGGCCGCATTGATACGCGGCGCCAGATACCAGGAAATGACCTCAGTATCGATGGCTGCCGTGGGCACACCGGCACAGCGGGCCAATTCTATTACCCCCGGCCTTTTAGTGTTCTGTAAAACCTCCACCCCCTGCTTCACCAGATATCGGTTTTCGCCTAGCAGCGATACCATGTCGGCCACCGTCCCCAGAGCCACCAGATCCAGAAACGGGGACATATCCGCATCTTTACCCAGATACTGGTAAAGAGCCTGGATCAGCTTGAACGCTACTCCAACTCCAGCGAGATCGGCAAAGGGATAGGCGGAATCAGCTCTCTTCGCGTCGATAACCGCAACGGCCTGCGGCAACTCCGGCGGCACTGTGTGATGGTCGGTGACCACGATATCAAGCCCTATCTTTTGTGCCGTCTCCACCTCGGGGGCAGCGCTTATGCCGCAATCAACGGTGACCACCAGGCTGATTCCTTCGCTGCGCAGCCGGGCTAAAGCCGAATCGTTCAGTCCGTAACCCTCTTCAGTGCGGTGGGGCACATATGGTATGACCTTAACTCCAAGAGCAGTCAACCCTTCGACCAGTAGCGTAGTGGCGGTAACCCCGTCCACATCGAAGTCCCCGAATATCGCCACAGCTTCCCCCGACATCAGTGCGCGGTATATTCGAGTCACCGCTTTATCCATATCGGGGAGCAGGAAAGGATCGTTAAGTAGGCCCTGATCAACATTAATAAAGGCCTCGATCTCAGCAGCGTCGGCAACACCCCGGTTGAACAGCAGTTGGGACATCAAGGGACTGAGGCCGTTCCTCGACATTCGGGAAATCTGGTCCTCAGATAAAGGGGGCATCACTTCCCAGCGGCTGTGGGTCACCTTGCCTCACCGTACTTTCTAAATATCAGTGTTGAGTTATGCCCCCCGAAACCAAAAACATTGGATAAAGCCGTGTTTATCACTGCTTTGCGAGCCACGTTGGGTACATAGTCCAGGTCACAATCCGGGTCGGGGGTGGTGTAGTTTATCGTCGGGGGGATGATACCATGCTGTATCGCGAGAACGCAGGCCACCGCCTCAACTGCACCAGCACCCCCCAGCAGATGCCCTGTCATTGACTTTGTGGAGCTGACTGGAATGCGATAGGCTTCCTCTCCGAATACGGTCTTTATCGCTGCCGTCTCATTCTTGTCATTCAGAGGGGTGGAGGTGCCGTGAGCGTTGATATAATCTACGTCTCCCGGCTCAATTCCTGCTTCCTCCAGCGCGGCGCGCATCGCCCTTGCCCCGCCTTCACCCCCTGCAGCAGGTTGGGTGATATGATACGCATCGCAGGTAGCCCCATACCCGATCATCTCGGCTAATATCGGTGCTCCTCGATTGACGGCGGATTCCAGGCTCTCCAGTACTAGCACTGCTGCTCCTTCCCCTATCACGAAACCATCCCTGTCCGCATCGAAGGGACGTGAAGCCTTCTGCGGTTCATCGTTCCTAGTGGAAAGCGCTCTTGCCGCGCAGAAGCCGGCAAAGGCCATATCATTGATAACAGATTCGGCTCCGCCGGCGATCATCGCATCGGCAACTCCCCCCTTGATAAACTCAAAGGCAACCCCGATCCCATCCGCCCCACTGGCACAGGCTGAGGTCGTGCAGAAATTGGGTCCCTTGGCCCCAAGAGTGATGGCAACCTGACCGGAGGCCATGTCCGGTATCATCATCGGGACCAAGAAGGGACTTACCCTGTCCGGCCCCTTCTCCCTAAGCACATTATGCTGCTGTAGCAAGGTGTTTAACCCCCCCATACCAACACCTATAATCACACCGATCCGCGAAGCGTTCGTAGCATCAATATTCAGACGGGATTGCTCCACCGCTTGGAGCGCTGCCGCTACAGAGAATTGAGTAAACCGATCTGTATGTCGCAGCTCCTTTCTGTCCAGATACTGGGATGGGTCAAAGCCCTTCACTTCAGCGGCGATCCGGCTATCGAATCTTTCGGCATCAAAATGGGTAATGGCGGTTATACCGGATTCGCCCGATTTCAATCCTTCCCAGTAAGAGGGTATGTCCAGCCCCAGTGGCGTTATTGCCCCCATTCCGCTCACTACTACTCGATTACTCAAGGAATCCTCCCCCGTTCCTATCGTATTTTAATATGTCACCTTAGTATATCATCCACGTTAAAAAGTAACCATATTATATTGACTTTCAGTGGCTTGCAGCATATAATACCACAAGAAAGCCGAGAGTCAAAGTGTGAAGTTTGGTCTTCTGTATGGTGGGGGGAGACACAAAAAGGCATCGCTCACCGACGCCGCAAAACCATGGCTCTGCCAGCCTCTCCCCCCACAAACAGGGAACTAAACAAGCGTAGATGGGGAGGCCTCATCGATACTGTTGCCATAGATACCCTAGGGTGCAAGCTGAACCAGGCAGAGAGCGAGTCCCTTGGCAGAAGTCTGACCGATATTGGTTTCACCGTAGTAACGCCGACCGAAAGCCCCTCCGTCTATATTCTAAACACCTGCACTGTCACCCACATTGCCGACCGGAAATCACGCCACCTGTTAAGGCTGGCGCGCCGCAGGAATCCCAATGCCATTATAATAGCTACCGGTTGCTATGCTGAGCGAGCGCCTCAAGATCTCGCACAGATGCCGGAGGTCGAGCTCAAAGTCGATAACAACGACAAGATACGCCTGCCCGATATCCTACAGGACTACACCCACGGTGACACTCAGGAGGCACGATATCCCCGTATCCGGCGCACCCGCAGTTTCATAAAGGTGCAGGAGGGATGCGATCAGTTTTGCTCCTACTGTATCGTGCCCCTTGTCCGTGGCAGGGAACGCAGCCTGCCAGCAGATGACGTTGTAGCCGAAGTCAAGCGGAGGGTGGAGGACGGTCACAAAGAGATCGTAATCACCGGAACACGAATAGGTTCTTACCGCGAAGGGTTGGAGAACCTTACTCGACTTATCTTAGCTGAAACCGCCGTTCCGCGACTGCGTCTTTCTTCGCTGCAACCTCAAGAGATAACTACCAGCCTTCTCAGCCTGTGGCGGGATAACAGGCTTTGTCGTCACTTTCATATCCCGTTACAGAGCGGCAGTGATTCGGTGCTGCAACGTATGGGACGGAGATATGACACCGCCGACTATGAGCGTGTAGTATGCCAAATGAGGGAAATGATACCGGATGTAGCTATTACAACCGATCTCATGGTTGGCTTCCCCGGGGAGACGGAAGAAGAGTTCAACGAGAGCTACCGTTTCTGCCAAAAATTGAACTTCGCCGACATTCATGTTTTTCAGTATTCGCCAAGGCCGGACACTCGTGCCCTGCATATGGGCGGCACCATAGCTGATAATATCAAGAAAGAGCGCAGCGATAGAATGCTTCGGCTGGCTAAGGAGACTGCTTACAGCTTCAGGAGCCGCTTCCTGAACCGCAATATGGACGTTCTTTGGGAGCGTCAGGTAAGTAAGGGGGTATGGTCAGGTCTGACCAGTAATTACATCCGGGCATTCGCCCAAAGCGATGAGCAACTGGCTGACAAGTGCTTGCCAGTGGTGGTATCTGGTTTCAATGATAAGCATGTTCTAGCAGACCTTGCCTGTAGATGATAAACACAACAACGTCCTTCGTTTTTAGGCTCTGAGCGATCAGGAATGCTGCAAAAGATTTCACTGGTCACTAAAGATATCAATAAATATCGCGGTCTGATAGGCGATGAGCCGATAGATGAACTCGAGGCTCTTGCCCGGGACCTGAAGGGCATAAAGATATGCCATATCAATTCCACGCCCTTCGGCGGCGGTGTAGCCGAGTTGCTATTCTCCTATATCCCCCTCATCCGAAGCCTGGGCCTCCACGCCGACTGGCAGATTATCCGCGGCGATCAACGTTTCTTCACCATAACAAAGTCCCTGCACAATGCCATGCAGGGGGCTGAATATCCATTGCTTGAGCAGCAGACCAGAAGGATCTTTCTGGCCAACAACCAGAAGAATGCACACGAACTTGACCGCGACTACGATATCTTCGTGATCAACGACCCGCAACCGGTGGCGCTGCGCCACTTCTGCGACAGCGGGCGGGCGAAATGGATATGGCGCTGCCACATCGATAGCTCGGAGCCGGACGAAGAGACCTGGCAGTTCCTGCGGCCTCACATTGAAGAGCACGACGCCGCCATATTCACTATGGACAAGTTCGTGCCACCCGATCTCAAAGGGCCGAAGATCGCTATCATGCCACCCTGCATCGATGCCTTCAGCACGAAGAACATGCCGCTGCCGAAAAAAGAGGTTTGCTCCACTATGGTTGAAAATGTCGGCCTTGATCCTGACAGGCCGCTAATCATCCAGGTTTCAAGGTTCGATCGCTGGAAGGATCCATTCGGGGTAATCGAGGTTTACAAATTGGCAAGGGAGCAAATACCGGGCTTACAACTGGCGCTGGTCGGCTCACTGGCACACGATGACCCCGAGGGGTGGGAGCTTTACTCCGCCATCGACAAAGAGGCGGAGAAATATGCAGATATCCAGATTTTCAGCAACCTGAACGGCATCGGTAACATGGAGGTTAACGCTTTCCAGAGAGCCGCGGATGTCGTCATCCAAAAATCGATAAAGGAAGGATTTGGCCTAGTGGTCGCCGAGGCTCTGTGGAAGGGCACACCAGTTGTTGCCGGCAACGTCGGCGGGATCCCCATGCAGATGGTCGGCATCCTCGATAATTATCTGGTGGATGCTATTGAAGAATGCGCCGAAAAGGTGGTTTACTTGCTCGAAAATCCCGATGAGGCCAGGAAGATAGGTAAAGCGGGAACAGCGCACATTAAGGCCAATTTCCTGATGCCCCGCTTAATCAGGGACGAGCTTTCTCTCATCAAATCACTGGTCCGAGCGTAGTGCAGTTGACAGCTCAAGCTTAAAAACAGTATCTTAAATCGGGTATCCGATAAGGAAAGGAGTTTAGATGGTAGGTATCACAGCATATGGAGCCTATATACCGTGGCACCGCATCAACCGGATGACCATTTACATGTCTATCGGCTTCGTTAATCCCGCAGCCATAATGCCAGGTGAAAAGGCAGTGGCTAACTATGATGAGGATAGCCTCACCATGGCGGTCAATGCGGGGATGGACTGCCTCAAAGGTTTGGATCGGGACAAGATCGACGGCATATACATGGCCACAGCTACGGGGCCGTTCGAGGAAAGGCAGAACGCGGGGATAATATCCACTGCCCTCGATTTGAAACCTGAATCGCGAACGGCGGACTTCACCGCTTCAGTGAAGTCGGGGACGACGGCGTTACTCTCCGCCTACGATGCGGTTAAGGCCGGAACTGCTAAGAGCATACTGGTATGCGCATCGGACTGCCGCCTCGGCCCGGCAGGCAGCTATCAGGAGGAAATGTACGGCGACGGCGCAGCGGCGCTGCTGATGGGCAAGAACAACGTAATAGCCAACCTGATAGGCAGCTATTCTGTCAGCTACGATTTCATCGACCACTGGAGGATCGATACCGAGCGATTCACCCGCACCGGGGAAGACCGCTTCACCCGTGATCAAGGCTTCAGCAAGTTCATTCCCGAAGCGATTGCGGGATTGATGAAGAAATGCAAGCTCGATCCTAAGGATGTTGCCAAGGTATGTTATCCCTGTATGTACGTGCGGCCTCACGCCAAGATGGGAAGCCAGCTCGGATTTAAACCCGAGCAGATCCAGGACCACATGTTCACCACAGTGGGGTTCACCGGATCGCCAAACCCTCTGATGATCTTGGTGGCAGCGCTGGAGGATGCCAAGCCAGGCGATAAGATAATAGTTGCCAGCCACGGCAACGGCAGCGACGCCCTGCTCTTCGAGGTTACACCCGAGATCGAAAAGGTGAGCCCGAGAAAAGGTATCAAGAAACACCTGGCCCATAAAAAAGACCTCACCAGCTATGACCGGATGGTTACCTTCAACAACGTGCTCACCACGGATGTTGCCGGTCGGGGTGAGGAATTTTTCCGAACGTCTACTACTATATTGTGGCGAGATCGCAAAAAGCTTGTCGGGCTAATCGGCACCAAGTGCAAGAAGTGCAAGACCCCTCAATGGCCGCCGCAGCGGATATGCATCAACCCCAAATGCGGGGCTATCGATCAGATGGAAGAATACCGCTTCTCCGATAAATATGCGCACCTGTTCACCTACACCGGGGACATGCTGGCCTACAGTCCAACGCCCCCGGAACTGTACGGCATGATCGATTTCGAAGGCGGCGGGCGGGCGATATTCAACCTGACCGATTGCGATCAGGATGAGCTGTCAGTCAACATGCCTCTGGAGATGACCTTCCGCAAGCGATGGGAATCGCCCGGGTTCGTCGGGTATGGCTGGAAGGGCACCCCGGTTAAGCAGTAACGAAGGAGATATACAATGGTAGAAGGGATTAAGGATAAAGTTGCAATAATTGGAATGGGATGTACCCGGTTCGGTGAGCTCTGGGACATGAGCGGCCCCGACCTGATGGTGGATGCCTATAAGGAGTGCATGGAAGATGCCGGTATCGAGAAAAAGGACATCGACGCCGCATGGTGGTCCGCCCTTTATCCCATGCAGGGCCTGAGCGCCATACAGCTATCGCAGACGCTAAAGCTGCCCTACATACCGGTAACACATGTGGAGAACCTTTGCGCCAGCGCCACCGAGGCTATGCGTGGTGCTGCATACGCTTTAGCAGCGAAATGCTGCGATGTGGCACTGTGTATTGGCGTGGAGAAATTGAAGGACGTGGGCTATGGCGGATTGCCCGACCTGAGACCGCCTCAGGAGCAATACTGGACCGCTAACGCATCCGGCCCCGGCACTTACGCCATGATGGCTACACGCTACTTCTCCCGTTATGGCCTTTCACCAGAGGAGGGCAAGCGAATGATAGCCAGGGCCACATGGAAAAGCCACCAGAACGGTGCTAAGCATCCCAAGGCCCACCTGAGAAAGGCGGTAGAGCTGGATGCCATCATTAACGCACCCATAATCGCGTGGCCGCTAGGCCTTTTCGACTGCTGCGGGGTGTCTGACGGCTCTGCCGCTGCCATCATGGTTCGAGCCGAGGACGCAAAGAAGTATCGTAAAGACCCGGTCTATATCAAGTCCCTTCAAATCGCGGCTGCCTCCGGTGAGGATATGTGGTATACCGATTATGATTATACCCACGCCGAAACTGGATTCCGCGCCGGTCAGCGTGCGTACAAAGAGGCGGGCATTAAGAATCCGCGCGAGGAGATAAGCATCGCCGAGGTTCACGATTGCTTCTCGATCACCGAGGCGGTTACCATGGAAGACCTCCAGTTCAGCCCGCGCGGCAAGGTAAGAGGGGATATCGAATCCGGCTTCTTCGACCTCGACGGCGGGCTTCCGGTGAACGCCGACGGCGGTCTCAAATGCTTCGGGCACCCGGTAGGCGCCTCCGGACTGCGCATGGCATACGAGGTGTATAAGCAGATGCAAGGCAAGTGCGGTGAGCGCCAGCTCAAGAACCCGAAACTGGGGCTTACCCACAACATGGGCGGCTATCCCCCGTGGAGCGTTGTCGGGGTCGCCATAATGGGACTCTAAGGCTAACATATAGGGCTCGTCAAAATAGCGGCGAGCCCTATATCTATTTAGGTCACCTGGATATGGAGCGCAAAATCGGCAACACCAAGCTATCGCTAGTTCGAGGCGATATCACCATGCAAGACACCGATGCTATCGTCAACGCTGCCAATTCCAGCCTCAAGGGCGGTGGAGGTGTCGACGGGGCTATCCACCGCGCCGGAGGATCAGCCATCTTGGAGGAGTGCAAGCAGATCGTATCTCGACAGGGGCGCCTCCCCACTGGCGAAGCGGTGATAACAACCGGCGGGAACATGCAAGCCAGACACGTTATCCACACTGTAGGACCGGTCTGGCATGGCGGTCACAGGGAGGAAGCCGATCTGCTGGCCAGCGCCTATCGCCACAGTTTGGAAGTTGCCGTCGCCAAGGGACTAAAGAGCGTTTCCTTCCCCTCGATAAGCACCGGTGTTTACGGATATCCGGTTCGTCTCGCTGCCGAGACAGCGCTCCGGACAGTCATCGACTTCCTGCGTCACAATGACGCTCTCGATGAGGTCGTTTTCGTCCTTTTCGACGATAGAACGCATGATGCTTATAACGAAACGCTGGAAACACTTATGACGGAGAACTGAATCGTTTCACCCGATATAATCTTGTCAACGATTTCTTACAGGTGATACAATCAAGCGTGAACGTCCCTGTAGCTCAGAGGATAGAGCAACTGCCTTCTAAGCAGTGGGTCGCTGGTTCGAATCCAGCCAGGGACGCCATCCCATAGCTGGCTCGAAGCTAGATCATCCCTCCGGTCCCCGGTTAAAACCGGGGATTTTTTGTTAAATGACCCACTGCCTCGACAAAAATGAGAAGGGATAGAAAATGAAGCAAGAACAGCTTAAGCAACCAGTTAAACTTGGTAGTAAATCAACCGATATCGACACCCTACTCGAGGGCTACCGGCTGTGTGCCCAGACCGAGGGGAAAAGCCCCAAGACCTTTGAAATCGCCCGCACCGCTATAACATCACTGAGGGATTTCTTCCTTGCAAACGGGATGTCCGATGATGTCATCCGCATAGGCCCCACTGAGATTAGGGCCTATATCTCCCACCTGCAACAGGTCAAAGCCTACGAGGTTCACCCGTTTTCAGGACCACTGGACAGGGGGGTCACGGTGCATACCATCAACACCTACATGAGATCTATACGCGCCTTCTGGTCCTGGCTGGTTCGCGAGGAATTCATACTCTCCAGCCCCTTCGATAAGGTCAGGATACCCAAACCTCCCCAAAAAATCACTCCGACCTTTACCGGAAATCAGTTAGAATCCATTCTACGGTCCATTGATACCAGCACGGGTAACGGTTTCAGGGACTTGACCATCATCCTGATACTGCTGGATTCCGGTATACGTGCTTCGGAACTCGTCAACCTGACCACCACCGACGTCAACCTGGATGATGGAATTATAACCGTCTTCGGCAAGGGATATAAATACCGGGCGGTCCCCATAGGTTCAAAGGTGCAGCGTACCATCTGGAAGTACCTGCTGCGCCACCGTCCCGAGCCGGCCAATCCGCTATGCAGCAACCTGTTCCTCAGCGGCAGCGGTTATCCGCTCACGGTAAACACCCTAGAAGCAATCGTCGAGAGGCGCTGCATGAAAGCGGGTATCGAGGGGGTGCGGTGCTCTCCGCATACCTTCCGGCACACCTGCGCCATCAGCTACCTTAGAAATGGCGGAGACGTTTTTGCATTACAGCGCATACTTGGTCATGAAACACTGGACATGGTACGAAGCTATGTGAATGTAGCTATGTACGACCTTCAGGCCATGCACCAGCGATACAGCCCGGTAGATAACCTGAAGCTTACATCTGGTAATCGAACCTCACCACTACATAAGTCGCACACAAACACAGAGCGCGTTTATTCTGGCGGATGGGACTCCCGAGGCCGTCATTAGTTCTGAGTCAGTTTTATTACACATAGTCGCATGTTTATTAAGTGACGATTAGATTAACAGACACATTACTGTATGAAGGAGAAACCGTGAATACTATGCTACCAATATTGATGGAATACTCGCCAGTACTCGCTCAGTATTCGTCAGTACTGGCCCAGTACTCGCTGAGTACTAGCTGAGACCTCGTTGAATCCTGAGCGACTGCTGGATGAATACTAGATAGATGAAAATAGTAAGGTTGTGAAACAGGAGGAGAAAACGAATATTTGCGAAGAATGCGAAAAGGAATTCAAGACGCCTCAAGCACTCGGTGCCCACCGGGTTCTCTACCACCGGGTAAATGAAGCTGACTTAGAAGAGATAAAACATGGCACAGATTTAAAAGATAAGAAGATCACTGAACTCAAGGCTTCTGCTAGCCAGAAGGCACAAAGAATTCAAACCTTGGAAGCAGAAAGAGAAGCTTCGGTTTGCCCCTCCTGTGGGAATCTAGTCGGGTGGAGCAGATTGCCGCTTGAGGAATGTCCTCTCGAGTCATATGACCGGGGTAATCTAAAGGAATGGCATATGGAAATTGGTCCCGTCGAGAAGATTAAATATCGACAGTGCCCAAATTGTAATTACTTTGAAAAAGCGTAAACAAAACGGGTATCTTGACGAATAAAGGGGGGAACATCACATGGTGATTTACAAAGACACAATTCTCATTATCTTTCTCGCTATCGGTGTCTTGGCAGTCATAGGGTTCATCATAATGCGAGAGCGTCTCCCGAAAAGCAATACTGCCCAGCAGGAGGATAAGACGCAGTTAGCAGGAAAAACCCTCTCCATTGAGAATTACTGAAGAGAGCACTGTTTGTCTTATAGTTGAATCCCCAAGACGAGGCCATAATAGACGTAATTGTAAAAAGCTGATGAAGGCATATCTTGATTTGGAAGAGGTAAAGCTTCTAGAGGAAGCTGCCAGTAATCTTAGGGATAAGCTACTGGTGAGGAGCACAGGCAATGGTATGAGAAACTGTGGGACCATCAAGAGGTGGAGATTGGATGATGGTTGAACAAAATGGGCTATTAGTATATTGAATAACTAACAAGGATGGCTCCGGCTACAATAGAT